>JALYTQ010000322.1 GCA_030854195.1 Chloroflexota bacterium | reverse complement strand
CTGCTGGGAAGTATTATCGCTATCGTCGGTTCCTTGCTAGTAACGGGTATTATATACTTCTTCCACCTCTATCCGCTTATTCCCAATATCTCATTTCTGTACTTACCAGTGATTCTGGTTCTGGCGAGCACTTTTGGCCTCTATGCAGCCATCGTTGCATCTGTGACCGCTTTTCTTGCCTTCGACTACTTCCTGGTGCCCCCGCTGTACATGTTTACGATCAATCGATGGGAAGAATGGATCGCCCTCGTTATCTTTCTGCTAACGGCACTTGTGACCAGCCAGTTGGCGATCGTTCTACGCCGACAGACAGCCCTGGCCCGGCGTCGTGAGCGCGAAACCCGCATCCTGTACGAACTGATCCGCCTCACCAACTCACAGGAGAGCTTTGAAGAGCAGCTAGGCGTGGTGGTGGAGTCGATCGTGCGCGTCTTTGCCGCCTGGGGCGTCCAGAACTGTGCTCTGCTTATGCACGGTCCAGACCAGACCCTGATACTCCCCGCTGAGGCATCTCTTGGTGGTAAAGAGCTTACCCTCTCGCCCCCGCAGCGCGTCCTGGCTATGGAGGCATTGCAGCAGGGAGCTATGAGGGAGACGCGCACCTCGCCGCAGCCCGATTTTCGCGATGGTGCCAGTCATGTTAGCCACTACAGCAGCATCGGACCAGTGACAACGCTGCGCTTCGTTCCTTTGAAGGCAGGCGATCAGGTGCTAGGCGTGCTTGCCTTGCAGCTTCAACACCCGGTCTCGTGGTTTGCCACCATTGCGCGTATGCAGCAGGAGCGTTCCAATTCGCGCATCGACTTCTTCTGGACGTTTCTTGAGCAAGCGACATCGATTCTTGAGCGCGCTCAACTTCGTTCGTCTGTAACTGCCAGGAAAGAATAGGTTACGACTTCTTCAATGCTTCAGGTATCGTGTGGAAAAGGTCGGTCAGGCTGAATTGAAATAATGTAGAGACGGCACATATGCGCCGTCTCTATCAGGAGAAGAGTGCGGTTAACCAGCCAAACAAAATGGCGAAAACGCGTCAGTCTTTTTGCAGCGCCTCGCCGATTGCGTCGGGAACAACGATCACGTCGCGTCCATACTGGACCACCTGTGCCGCGTCGAAGGTTGGATAGTGCCCGCTGATGCGCGCACGCAGGCCAGCGGATAGTTCGAAGGCAACGACTTTCAACGCGGCGGGTGTACTGATATCCAACACAATATTGCCGATCGTGCCAATGACGGTGCCCCCCTGGCTCAGTACGCGATATGACAACATCGTGCTTCCCACCGGCAGCGTCTTGAGCAGCTCGTCGTCGTTCTCTTTGGTCAGGTGCTCAGGGTCGGCAAAGGTTACTGCATCGACCCCAATGGCGTTAATATTGCCGCTCAGTAGTACGCGGTGTCCGAAGATGCTGGTCTTAATGCGTAGAGCGGGGATGCTATTCCCCTGAGGATTGAAATAGAAATCGTCGATAGAGCCTGCTTTCTGTCCGGTGTTGATTGTAACCACCGCCAGGCCCTTTAGCTCTGACCATCTTATAGTCGCCGTTGTGTTTTGCATCCGCTGCCTCCTTTGTTGGAAACATTTTTTGTAAAAGAGATTACAGGCCCGTGCAAGACTGCTATGCAGTCAAGTGAGCCTGCTATCTCTTTATACGGATGACTTAACGTGAAGGTTTTAGTAACTTGTGGAAGAGCCCGAACAGCAAGAATGTGGGTGGCCACTGACCTACGAAGATGCTCCAGTCGCGCTGTCTCAAAATGAACAGCGTTGCCGAGGCGACGATCGAACCAAGTGCGGCCCAGTACCAGACCTCTTCGGGAACCTGGTCGGTGACGCGGAAGTACTGATCCTGTGCATCCTGTGCCTTCGAGGATGCGCTGTTTATTGTTGCCATGCTATAGTATCCTTTCTCTATCTGGAATGAATAGTGTGCGTGGAGTTGCTTTTTCTTTCCACAGTTTGTACACGCACGTCAACACCATCTGGTGACAATATGTAACTAGACTTGTAACCCCGCGTATAAAATATCTTTTGGGAATACCTCTGCGCGGGTTTTGGTTTCCCATAAAGGATGTGTTTGCAATCTCTTTGACATTTTCTATCAAACGTCCTACTATCTTTACTGTACAGAGCTAATAGATATGAAACATTGATATCTATGCTTGTTATAAGGACCATGCAGACTTTTTAAACAGAGAGGCATCATTATAATGAGTGATATCCAGACACCAACCGTGCCAACCTCGCCAACAGGCGCGTGGCGTGTATGGCTCAAGACCAGTCGCCCCTTTACGCTGACTGCCGCTGTCAGTCCGGTGATCGTCGGAACGGCCATCGCGGCCTACGCGGGCACGTTCCATATCGTCGCCTTCCTGGTCACGTTCTTCTCGTGCCTGTTCCTACAGATCGGCACGAACTACTTTAACGAGTACTTCGATTACCGCTACGGTCTCGATCACGCCGGTTCGCTCGGCGCGATGACGGTGATCTTCCGCGAGGAGATGACTGCTAACCAGGTGCTCGGTGGTGGCATCGCCTGTTTCGTGGTCGCCGCTCTGCTCGGTCTCTACCTCATCTTTACCATTGGCCCTGTTATTCTTCTGTTCGGGCTTGCTGGCATGCTCATCGCTTACTTTTATAGCGCTCGCCCGTTCAAGTTCTCCAGTCGCGGCCTGGGCGATATCCTGGTCTTTCTCGCTATGGGCTTCCTGATGACCTGGGGCTCCTATTATGTACAGATCCCTCACTGGTCATGGAGCGCCTTTGCCGCCAGCATCCCCGTCGGCTTCCTGGTCACGGCCATCCTGAATATGAACAATGTGCGCGATTACCAGGACGACCTGGCCGTGGCGAAACGCACCCTGCCTGTGCGCTTCGGCCTCAAATTCGGTCAGCGCTTCCATGCCTTCCTGCTTTTCGGTAGTTATGTCGCTGTGACGCTCTTCGTCATTCTCGGCCTCCTGCCCCTGTACAGTCTGGCCGTCTGGCTCACCTTCCCGCTGGCCTTCAGTAACGTGCGCTCTGTGCTTACTGCTACCGACCGCAAAGCCTTTATCGTCGGCATTAAACGCACTTCTATGCTGCACTTACAGTTCGGAGTTGTGCTGTCCCTGGCTATTGTTGTGGCAATATTCGTACCTCTGCATCGCTAATGGCTGGTGTTATGCTCTCTTGAGGGCCAGGATAGGGCGTGCAAATATACCTGACTGCACAACGGTCAATCTACTGAGCGTGAAATTGTGTAATGTAGTGCTCTAATTCCGCCTGTGAGCGCTCATCGATCACCACGCTTACCAGCAGAGAGGATTGCTGATGCCCGCGCCTGTCGATCTCGCGCAACTCAATGCCATCGGGCAGCAGTACTTTATAGCGTATGTCGCTCGTGAGCGGATACAACTGCTGCCGTGTGCTGCCGACAGGGTAGATCAGTCGATCTTCCTGCCTGCTGATTGGCTCAATAACGCAGCCATGATTATGCAAAAATGTATGCACAACCTCTCCAATATGCAGCACATTAACCGGTGTCGCTGCAACAATTACCCCGCCATCAAGCCACCTTGGGTCGGGCATAGTTCTCTCCTCACTTTCTCCTCACGCCTGCTCTTCCATAACCCGGATATATGCCAGACAGGAGACGAGTTCCGCCTCCGGTTTGCCGATATGTTCCGCCAATTGTTCTTCATACTCGCCGACGCGCCGCATCTTCGCCTCGATGAATGCATGTCGCGCCGTGCCTGCCGCAAGTCCACTCAGCCCGCGCTTCATCGCGTCCAGTTCCAGATCTATCTGTTGACGGATACGCGCTATCTCGCTGCTCATAATTTACCCCTTTCAATGAAGTTCGTTCTTTGCTTGTTTCGTAAGTATACAAAAGTATCAAAAGTATACTATCGTATATATTTTATTAAACATCAATAAGTTTGTCAAGGCTTTGACTGTATAAATTATTAACGTAAGCATCAATCGGTGACGAGAGTAACAAGAGTTTGCACCGTATCGTTTAATCTGGTAAACTTTCGTCAGTGGCTCGTCAGTGAATCATTATTGATTGAATCATTGTTGAGCCGATCCCCAATCAGTACTAACTACAGGAGAGTCATGAGCGGTCAGTACTATACAGCAGGTGAGGCGATGGCTAAACTTGGTTTGTCAAAAGCGATGTTTCACCGGAAGGTAAATCAGGGACTTATCCCAAAAGTGACACCCCCTGGAAAGAAACAAAGCGTCTACCCGAAGCGAGATATTGATGCTCTTGCTCGTGCAATGAATCTTGCTTTCGAGCAGCAGGATAGGATCGTGTTCTCGAAGTCAACACCAGCAGACCAGGAAGAGGAAATACGCATAGGCATTCGCTGTTTTGGAATGGAATTTATCTCACCTCTTCTAGAGCGTATTGCCTTTCAGCAAAAGAGTGAGTTCACTTTCTGGTCCCTTAAGGTAGATGAGCATGTAGTCGGGTACATTTCAATGTTCCGTTTCCCCCCTACTTTTCTTGATGATCTGCTCACTGGACGCAGAATTGAGCGAGAAATCACGGTGAAAGAGGTGCTACCATTCTCGCGCCTGGAGCCTTTTGATATTTACATTGATGTCATGGCTGTTGATCCAACTCTACCAGCGCATTTGAGACGCCTCTATGCTGGCATTATTGCTTCTCGGCTTGCTGCTATGCTTCTCGATCTTCGTGCTAATAGCTACCTTATTCAAACTGTGTACACCGTCTCAGCAACGAAAGAAGGTGATAACCTTGTACGTAAAGCAGGTTTCCGTCTTATGAAAGGAAAATCTATCGCCCCTGGTCGCCTTGCATATGATTTTCCGTTGGATGAGCAGGGAATAAATCGTCTTCAGGAACTAAGCGGGAGAGGAGCATAACATGCTTACAGCAACACAAAAGATCAGACTCACATTAACCGGAAGTCCAACAGGTGAACCCCACTTTCTGCATGAAGGAGAAGAGGTAACACGCTGGATCACAGGTGGTACACTCCGAGACTGTCTCGTACACTCCCTGATATCTATGTAACATTACAGCAGCGAGCCAGCATGATCGAAGTACGATGTTCGACATGTCAAGCTCTACTTGGCAGTTTTCCCTCTCACTACGGGGGAGACACAGCACAACAATTAGCAGCAATGCGCCAAAGCGGGCACCAACATTAGCTTTGGAGTTGGACCTGATACGGCACCCTGCTTTCAAGAAGAGCATCGCGCTGCTTCGTGAATGCGGCGTGTGCGTGCTACACGAGCCTGAAAAATATCCTTCCCCATTGATGGTTCCTCTGGACGAAGTAGTTGAGGCGCTTCGTGAGCTGAGTGTATTCTTTTGATGGTCAAGTTATGGCTCATCCTCAC
>JALYTQ010000070.1 GCA_030854195.1 Chloroflexota bacterium | reverse complement strand
GAACCGGAGGGAGGCAAGCCCCCTCCCTATTGAGATCAATCTGGCACGATGACAAGGGAGTTGACGTGGCCGAGCTGCGTTCCAAACGGCCAGGGAATAGGCAGTTCTTCCCAGGCGGCTCCGGCGTTCGGTGAGCGAAAGATGCCATGATTGTTGGCCGCGTAGAAGACGCCCGGCTCGGCCTCGTTGCTCGCCAGGACGGATGCCAGCGTGCCGCGTTGGGCGGGCAGTCCTTCGGAGACGAGCTGAAATGACTCGCTTCCAGAACGGCGGAAGATGGCCGATTGCGCGTTCGCCGGATTATGCGCCTGGTTCGGACCCGGAGCCGCCGATATTAGCAGCGTATCGGGATCGGCAGGATCAACCGCCGCGCTCCAGAGATAGTGTAGCGATAGACCATCATCGGGCCGCGACCAGTTCTCTCCGCCATCGTTACTTTGCACAAAGCCATTGCCCGGTCGCATGAAGCCATCACCGGCAGCCGAGTACAGGCGGTCGGGCGCGAGGCGGTGCATGCGCAAGGTGTGCGTGTCGAACGGACCATCGAGCCTGCGATCCTCCCAGTGCTCTCCTCCATCGAGGCTACGCACCAGCGCCCCGGCCTCCACGGCGACGAACATACGTCCCGGCGTCAGTGGATCGAGGGTGATCCAGCGTACATGCGATGTCCAGGGGCGCGGCGGAAAGCTCCATTTGGGAGCCGATGGCAGGTCGCGCAACGTCGCCAGGTTGCGCCAACTTTCTCCCCGGTCCCGCGAGACATAGAGCGCGGTAGGCTCGGTTCCAGCATAAAGCGTGCCATAGCCATCACTACGCTCGTGGACACTGACGGCAACTGACATCACGCGCGGGTGAGCGATACCGGCACCAACCGACTCCCAAGAGGCACCGGCATCGGAGCTGCGCCAGAGTCCCTGCTCAAAGGTGCCACAATACATCTGTTGTGGACGCTGCGCGTCGATCGCGATGCACTCCGGCTGTCTCCCTACCAGTTGCAAATCAACCGTCCACGCGCCATGATGGTCCTGCACAACAGCCAATGCCTGCTCCAACGCGGCATATATTCTTGTCATCATTGATCTGCCTTTCCTTGCTAAGAGTTGACACTCAATGTGCCAGAACTTACAATAAATATATAACACGCACCCCGGTTTCGTGCGATCGTCCTTTGAGTGCGTCACGTTTGCCGTTGACAACCAACGGTTTTTATTGAACAAAGTAAGTAGGTAATCAGATGATGTTATTTTTACACTCTCCTGGTCTATTTAACGACAGGCTATGCACGTTTTTTTAAATAAAGGAACGGTTAGCCTTTGAGTCAAAATATTTCAGCTCTACCTTTAGAGCACGCTACCCTGGTGGACCTTCTTATCTGGCGGGCCGCTCACTATCCAGTGAAACAGATCTACTCGTTTCTCAATGATGGGGAAGTTGAGAAAGATGTGCTCACTTTTGCCACTCTGGACTATCACGCCCGCACCATCGCCGCGCACCTTCAGGAGTACAGCAAGAGCGGCGAACGCGCCTTGCTGATCTTTCCTGCGGGCCTGGAGTTTATCGCCGCATTTTTCGGCTGCTTATATAGTGGAACCATTGCCGTGCCCGTCTATCCCCCATCGACGGTAAAGGCCGATCGCAACCTGGCACGCTTTCGCGCCATTGCGAACGATGCTCAGGTATCGATCATCCTGACGACTTCCGCGCTTGCGCCCCGCGTAGAAGGGCTACTGGCCCTCGCGCCCGAGCTGCAGCAGAAGCGCGTGTTGGTCACGGATGCCCTGACGACCGAGAGCGCCGAATTATGGCGTCGTCCCGCTATCACCGGCGAGACGCTGGCCTTCCTGCAATATACATCGGGTTCAACGGGGATGCCCAAGGGAGTTATGGTGAGCCATAGCAACCTCCTGCATAATTCGGCACTGGTCCGGCGGGTCTGCAAACAACCGGAGGAGGCCCGCCTGGTAACGTGGCTCCCGCTCTATCACGATCTGGGACTGATAGGGGGCGTCCTGCAGCCGCTCTACGCTGGCTTCGAGTCGACTATTCTTTCACCAACGGCCTTCCTGCAGCGTCCCATACGTTGGCTACAGGCGATCTCGCGGCTGAAGGGCACGCTCACCGGTGCTCCAAATTTCGCCTACGATCTCTGCACGCGCAAGATCACATCCGAGCAGAAGGAGACGTTAGATCTGAGCAGCTGGGTAGCGGCGGCCAACGGCGCGGAGCCGGTGCGCGCCGAAACTCTTGAACAGTTCGCGGCGGCTTTTGCGCCGTGCGGCTTCCGACGTGAGGCATTTCTCCCTTGCTACGGTCTGGCTGAGGCGACGCTCTTTGTCTGCGGTGGCCTCTACGGCGCGCCGAGCAGGACGTTTGATGGTCCGGCGCTTGCAAACAACGAGGCGATCGAAATACCCGCTAAACCCGAGGATGCGCGCACGCTGGTCAGCCTTGGACCACTCCTTGAGGGGCAGGACGTAGTTATCGCCGACGGCGACGCGCTGATGCGCCTTGCAGCAGACAAGGTAGGTGAGATCTGGATATCCGGTCCCAGCATCGCGCAAGGCTACTGGCAGAATCCCGAGGAGAGCAACAGGACATTCGGGGCACACCTGGCGAGCGGAGAAGGTCCGTTCCTGCGCACGGGCGATCTGGGCTTTATCCATAACGGCGAATTGTACATCACCGGACGCCTCAAGGATCTGATCATTATTCGCGGCAGCAATCACTATCCACAGGACATCGAACGCACAGTCGAGCAGAGCCACCCGGCGCTGCGCCTGGGCGGCATAGCCGCCTTCTCGATTGAGGCTGCTGGCGAAGAGCGCCTGGTCGTTGTCTCCGAGATCGAGCGCCAATATCTACGCGGGAATCATGAGGAGATCGTTGGCAGCATGCGCCAGGCAATCGCGGAACAGCACGAGCTACAGCTTTACGCGGCGGTATTGATCAAGCCCGCGAGTATGCTGAAGACCTCCAGCGGCAAGGTGCAGCGCCGCGCATGTAAAGAAGGATTTTTAAACAAGAGACTGGACGCGGTCTACGAATGGACTCTCAGCGAAGTGGCGACTCCACAGCTACTCGCAGCGACCGAGGAGCTCAACATGGAGCAAGATGCTACAACAGGCGCGCTGCCCCAGGAATCCGCCTCCTGGACAAAAGATGCGATCCAGTCCTGGCTGGTGACGCAGATCGCTGAACGGCTCAGGGTCAATCAGCGCGATATCGATACGCGCGCGCCCCTGGCCTACTACGGCATGGACTCGGTACAGGCGGTCGGCCTTTCGGCGGATCTGGAAACGCTGTTTGGTCGCGAGGTGCCACCCACGCTGGCCTATGATTACCCGACCATCGACGCGCTCGCCCGTTACCTTGCAGGCGAGGCAAGCGATACGGAGGGCAGTTATTGGAAAGATGACGAACACGAGACGGGCACTGAAAACATCGCAGTTATCGGCATCGGCTGCCGCTTCCCAGGCGCGCCTGACCCGGAGAGCTTCTGGCAGCTTTTGCGCGCTGGCAAGGAGGCTGTGACAGAGGTGCCGCCAGAGCGCTGGAATCTGCAAGAGCTCTACGATCCCAACCGCGCCACGCCGGGCAAGATGCACACGCGCTGGGGCAGTTTCTTGCAGGGCGTGGACCTCTTCGATCCCACCTTCTTCAGCATCTCTCCACGCGAGGCGATGCATATGGACCCGCAGCAGCGTATTCTGCTCGAAGTCGCCTGGGAGGCGCTGGAACAGGCAGGATTGCCGCCTTCTCAGCTCGCTGGCAGCAAGACCGGCGTCTTCGTGGGCATCAGCAGCAACGATTACGCGCAACTGAGCAAGAACGATCCGGCGCTTATCGACGCCTATGTCGGAACCGGCAACGCGCACAGCATCGCGGCGAATCGACTGTCGTATTTTTTCGATCTGCGCGGTCCCAGTATCGCCGTAGATACCGCCTGTTCGTCGTCGCTGGTGGCCGTTCATATGGCCTGCCAGAGCATACGCGCAGGCGAATGCACTATGGCACTGGCGGGTGGAGTGAACGTGATCCTCGCGCCCGAACTGACCATTGCATTCTCCCAGGCCCAGATGATGTCAGCCACGGGCCACTGCAAGACCTTTGACGAGGACGCCGATGGCTATGTGCGCGGCGAGGGCTGCGGCATCGTGGTCCTGAAGCCGCTCGCGCAGGCCCAACGCGATGGCGACTCAATTCTGGCAATCATTCGCGGCTCGGCAATCAACCAGGACGGTCGCAGCAACGGGCTGACCGCCCCGAACGGTCCATCACAGGAAGCCGTGATTCGCCAGGCATTGCACAACGCCGACGTAACGGCAAACCAGATCAGTTACGTCGAGACGCACGGCTCCAGCACGCCGCTGGGCGACCCCATTGAGTTCGACGCCCTGAAGGCAACGCTGATGCAGGAGCGAGCGCCCGAGCAGCTCTGTGTGCTCGGCTCGGTCAAGACCAATATCGGGCATCTTGAGGCAGCGGCGGGTATCGCGGGCCTGATTAAAGTGGTGCTGAGCTTGCACAAAGAGGAGATTCCGCCGCACCTGAATCTGCGACATCTGAATTCCCACATCTCGCTCACCGGAACCTCTTTCCAGATTTCGCGTGAGCGCCGACCCTGGCCTACAAATGAGCGCCGTATAGCTGGTGTCAGCGCCTTTGGCTTCGGAGGCACCAATGCACATATGATCGTAGAGGCAGCTCCAACGCGCGCTCATTCCGTCAACGAGTTCGAGCGTCCCGGCCATGTGCTGATGCTCTCGGCACAGAACAAGCATGCACTGAAGGAGCTGACTGAGCGTTATGCTACGTTCCTGAGCGATCATGCAACATCGGTAACGCTGGCGGATCTCTGCTATAGCGCCAATAGCGGGCGCGCGCATTTCGCTCATCGGGCCGCGTTCATCGCGAACTCAGGAACGCAGTTGCGCGAGCGCCTGAACGCATTTGCACAGGGACGCCAGGCAGCGGGTGTGCAGAGCGGCAAGGTATCTCGCCGGGAAAGCACAAGAATCGCGTTTCTCTTTACGGGCCAGGGCTCACAATATCCGGGCATGGGACGCCAACTTTATGACACCCAGCCTGTGTTCCGCAAGGAGCTTGACAGGTGCGATGAGCTTCTGCGTCCCTATCTTAAGATCCCGCTCCTCGCGGCGCTCTATCCAGATCCGGGCACTCCATCGCCCCTGAACGAGACAGCATACACGCAGCCAGCATTGTTTGCGCTAGAGTACGCGCTGGCGGCATTGTGGCGCTCGTGGGGCATAGAACCAGGCATCGTCATGGGGCACAGCGTGGGAGAATACGTGGCGGCATGTATAGCGGGCGCGTTCAGTCTGGAGGATGGCCTCAAGCTAATCGCGGCGCGTGGCAGGCTGATGCAGGAGTTGCCGCAAAACGGGACGATGCTGGCAGTCTTCACCGAACCAGCGCGGCTGGAGCCCATGCTCGCGCCATTTGCAGGTAGCGTGACGATTGCTACGCTCAACGGACCAGGAAATACGGTCATCTCAGGCGAACGCACAGCCATCCAGACGGTGCAGCGTCAATTAGAGGCCGAAGGCGTGACCACCCATCCGCTGACGGTCTCGCACGCCTTCCACTCACCCCTGATGGACCCGATGCTGGCAGCTTTCGCGCAGGTTGCAGGCGAGATTCATAGCGAGCCATTGCGCATCCCGCTGGTCTCTAACCTCAGCGGAGAGATCGTGCAAGCAGGCGAGGCTCTCGACGCCCAGTACTGGCGCAAGCAGACGCGCGAGGCCGTGCAATTCGCGACAGGGATGCGCACGCTGGCCGAGGCAGGGTACGACCTGTTCCTGGAACTAGGACCGACACCCACGCTGCTGAACCAGGGGAAACGCTGCCTGCCAGAGCACACAGGGACATGGGTGGCCTCCCTGCAAAAAGAGCGCGACGATTGGGATGTCCTCCTACACAGCGTGGACACCCTCTACACGGAAGGCATAGAACTGGACTGGCGCGGCTTCGACGGTCCCTATGCACGGCAGCGCGTGGCGCTACCAACCTATCCTTTCCAACGCGAGCGCTATTGGATCGAGGCCACACAGGGAGCAGGCGCTTCTCCGTCACAGCGCGCCGATGAGCGACCGGGCAGAAAGAAAGATGGGCACCCTTTCTTAGACAAGCATATGGAACTGACGTACCCGACGGGCATTCATGTCTGGGAGACGGAGCTGGATAAGCAGCAGCTCCCATATTTAAGCGATCATCGTATCCAGGGCGCAATCGCTCTACCCATCTCCGCCTACATCGAAATGGTTCAGGCAGCCGCGCTGTCCGCGTTCGGACAGGGACCGCGTGTGCTCAAAGAGATAGAACTCAAGAAGATTCTCTTCCTGCCCGAGCAAGGAGCCCAGAAGGTGCAGATCGCGCTCGCCACGGACGCGCAGAAACACATCTCCTTCCATATCTCCAGCCATCCCCCAGGTGCGCCGGAACAGCCACGCGATCAGTGGGCATTGCACGCAACCGGAGAAATCGTTTCTGTCTAGAACAGGGTGTTTGGAGGACATTGTGGAATCAGTATCAAGTCTAAATAGCCACAGGGATATGCAGTTCGGCTTAATTTTTTTCGCAAGCAGCGAGGCACCTCAAGGCAAGGACAGGTATCGCCTGGTGATCGATAGCGCCAGGTTTGCCGATCGTCATGGTTTTGCATCGGTGTGGATACCTGAGCGCCACTTCACCCAGGATGGATGGCTCTATCCCAATCCAGCGGTGCTGCAGGCCGCCATAGCGCGCGAGACGGAGCGCATTCAGTTGCGCGCTGGCAGCGTCGTTATGCCTCTACACGATCCCATCCGCGTCGCTGAAGAGTGGGCGATGGTCGACAACCTCTCTGGCGGCAGGGTTGGCCTCTCCTTTGCCTCTGGTTGGCATCCCAACGATTTCGTATTTTTTCCCGAACGCTACAACGACCGCAACGAGGAGATGTATCGTGGCATCGAGACGGTGCAAAAGCTGTGGCGCGGCGAGGCGGTACAGGTGAAGGGCGGCGATGGCAAGCTTGTTGACATACGCACCTATCCCACGCCAATACAGTCCTCGCTGCCCACCTGGATTACCGCCGCTGGCAACCCGAAGACGTTTATGCGCGCCGGTGAGATCGGTGCCAATATGCTCACACACCTGTACAACAATGGCATCGACGAGTTGGCCGAACGTATACAGATCTACCGCGAGGCTCGCGCCCGCCACGGCCACGATCCCGACACCGGACAGGTCTCGGTCATGCTGCACACGTTCGTCTGGAAGAGCGCCGACGCGGTACTTGAGAAGGCGAAGACGGTCTTCTGCGAATATCTCAAATCGGCCTCCTACCTGGTAGATGCCATTGCCTTCAGTCGCGGGCAGAAGTTCGACCTCTCCAGCCTCTCCGAGCAGGATATGAAAGACTATCTTGACTTCGTGTTCAACCGCCTTATCTCTACACAGCGCGTGCTCTTCGGAACGCCCGAGAGCTGCCTCGAAGTAGTCTCGCGCCTGCAAGCGATCGGCGTAACCGAGATCGCCTGCCAGATGGACTTTGGCCTGGACGCCGATCTCGTTATGCAAAGCCTGCCTTATGTAGAGCGCCTGCAAGAACTGGGCCGCGACCAGCTTGCTACGCAGCCCTTCGTTCCAGTCCTTTCGTCTAGTAGCGAAAATGGAGCGGGCACGCGTACAAATGGAGTATACTCCACGCAAACGGCAGCACAGCAGGCAAAAGCGCCAACCTCAGACGATTTGCACGCCATTCAAGCACGCTGTCAGGAGAAAGTCGACCTCGCGCAGTTCTACAGCCGCTTGCAGTCCCACGGCATACAACTGGCAACGAGCTTTCAGGGTATCGAGCACCTCTGGCGGCGCTCCGGTGAGGCACTGGGGCAGATACAGCTCCCACCCACGCTGGCCCAGGATAGTGATACATACCAGATTCATCCCGCCCTGCTGGACGCCTGCTTCCAGGTACTGATCGCCACACTGCCCACAACCGATGAGACGGGCGAGGAGGCGCTCTACCTGCCCACTGGCCTGCACAGCTTTCGCCTGCATCAGCGACCGGGCAAGAGCCTCTGGAGCCATGCTCGGCTCAGCACGAATACGGTACAAAACGAGGATACATTTGCCGGAGACGTGCGCATCCTCGATGAAGCAGGACAGCTCCTGGTCGAAGCCTCTGGCCTGCGCCTGCAGCGCTCGGCTCTCACGCCGCACCCATCTTCCTCAACGGTGGATCAGTTATGCTATGAACTGCGCTGGGAAGCGGAAACGCTGCATAAAGCCGCGCCGCTCCCTTCACAGGATGGCACATGGCTGATCTTTATGGACAACAGCGGCGTGGGACAGCGCTTAACAGAACTGCTCACGGCCCGTGGCGCGACCTGCATCAGCGTTCTGCCCGGCTACACCTTCAAGATCTTGCAAGAGGGTGTACAGTATAGCGCCAATCCAGCCTCACCTGGGCAGATTCAGCGCGTGATCGACGACGTGCTCGCGGCGCGCTCTTCAATTCACGGCGTCATCCACCTGTGGAGCCTGGATATGCAGGCCGCAGAGAAGACGGATGCCGCCTCGCTAGAGACCGATCAGGCGCTCGGCACCGGCAGCGCATTGAGCCTGTTGCAGACATTGGTGAATAGCAACCAGGGCAGGCCGCGCCTGTGGTTTGTCACCAGGGGCGCACAGCCTACCGGCGTCGATCCCTTCCCCCTCGCAGTTGCGCAATCGCCGCTATGGGGACTGGGCAGGACATGCGCCATCGAGCATCCCGAGCTTTGGGGTGGCATGATTGATCTGGACCCGTTGGAGAATAGGGAGGCAACGGCGGCGCAACTGCTCACTGTGCTCTCTTACCAGCATCGCGAGAACCAGGTTGCGTTGCGGCAGGGCCAGAGCTATGTCGCCCGCCTCGTGCGCAGCGCTATGGATGGGGCGAGCGCCGATAGAGCGTTCATGACAAAGATACGCTCCGACGCCAGTTACTTGATTACGGGAGGATTGTGGGGACTCGGGTTCGAGGTGGCGCGCTGGCTGGCAAGGAGGGGTGCGCGGCACCTCGTGTTACTGGGGCGCACAGAGCTACCGACGCGCAGAGAGTGGGACGCGCTACGTACAGACACGCGTTTAGGTCGGCAGGTTGCCAATATACGCGAACTGGAGGCAACGGGCGTTACAGTGCATTACGCCTCCGTCGATGTGACGGATGAACGGCAACTGCGCTTATTTGTGCAGGATCTTCGCGCCCGCCAACAGCCGGAGATGCGCGGCATTATTCACGCGGCGTCGGTCTGGCAGGACGCGCGGGGGCAATCGCTTGTGCGCCCCTTGATTAACCTGGATGCAGAGGCGGTGCAGGCGGTGTTTCGGCCCAAGGTCGTCGGAAGCTGGCATCTACACAGGCTATTTCGGGATGTTGAGCTGGACTTCTTCGTCCTATTCTCCTCCGGTGCCTCCCTCTTTGGTTCGGCGGCCCAGGGCAACTACGCGGCAGCGGGAACATTCCTGGATACCCTTGCCCATGCCGCCCGCGCTCAGGGGCAGCCCGCGCTCAGCATCGACTGGGGAGCCGTCTCTGGAACCGGCTTCGGCGCTACGCAGGAGGGGCTGCGCGTACATGAATACTGGGAGACGCACGGCATTCAGCGCATTACGCCACAGCAAGTTTTGGAAGCATTAGAACTGCTCATTCCGCAGCACAAGCCCCAGGTCGGCGTGCTCAAACTCGATTGGCGCGAACTGCAACAGTTCTATCCACAACTGGCAGGTCTTCCGCTGTTCCGCTACTTGCTACAGGAACTGCCGGACACCGGCGAACAGCAAGCGGCGACCGCAGCGGGAAATAATCCCCTGCTGCAGCGACTCTCTACGGCAAGCCAGCAAGAGAACCAGCTAGCATTGGAGACCTATCTCAGCGAAAAGGTCGCGGCAGTCCTGCGTATTCCGCCGTCCAGGCTCGATGTCGAGAACTCGCTCACCATGCTGGGCCTTGACTCGCTCATGGCGATCGAGTTAAAGAATCGTATCGAACTTGAGCTGAACGTGCATATCCCGATCGTGACGTTCTTGCAAGGACCAAGCATCCAGCAGTTCGCCAGCGAGCTACGCGCCCAATTATCCCAGGCCGCGTCTACGCCGTCGCAGCAAACGTCCGACGAGCAACCTCGACAGGAGCAAGAGGCAACGCTCAACGACTCAGTGGATGCGCAGGCCGCCGAGCAACTGCTGGCGCAACTCGATCAGCTCTCGGACGCAGAGGTAGACGCACTGCTCGGCACAATGGCCCCACAGGAGAACGGGCACGCGCCACTTAGCCAGCAGGAGGCCACGCTGGCTGGCATCGAGCAACTTTCGGATAGTGAGGTAAATGCCCTACTTAAGCGTATGGTACAGGAAGAAGGATCTAATTAGTGACTGACACAAGCAGAAAACCAGGCACCCTTTCCGCCCAGCAAAAGAGAGAACTCCTCGCAAAACTGTTGCGCGAGAAGATTAGCGAGGAGTCATCTGCTCTTTCGCATGGACAACGCGCCCTGTGGTTCCTGTACCGCCTGGCCCCCGAAAGCGCGGCGTACAACCTCCTTTACACAGCGCGCCTGCATTTCCAGGTAGACGTTGCGGCACTCCAACGCTCTGTACAAGCGCTCGTCAGGCGCTATCCCATTCTCACGGCGACCTATGCCATGAACGGCAAGGAGCCAGTGCAACGGTTACATAAGGACCGCGAAGTGCAGGTAGAGGGCATCGACGCCTCTTCATGGAGCCTCGATGCCCTCCTCCAGCGGCTCAACGATGAGGGAAACCGTCCCTTCGATCTAGAACAGGGACCGCTTTTGCGTGTAAAACTCTATATTCTCCCGCTGCAGGAGACGATCCTCTCACTGACCATCCATCACATTGTCGCGGATCTGTGGTCGCTAAACGTCCTTATTGATGAACTGCGCCTGCTCTACAACGCAGATAAGGGAGAGAGGGGCGGACAGCCCGCGCAGCTTCCGCCAGTCGGCGCGCCATTTACTGACTACGTGCGCTGGCAGACCGCTATGCTCGCCGGGCAAGAGGGCGAGCGGCACTGGCGCTACTGGCAGCAGAAACTGGCTGGCGAGCTGCCCGTATTGAAGCTGCCGACCGACCGACCTCGTCCCGTAATACAGACCTACAGGGGTGCGTCGCATCAGTTTCAACTGAGCGCGGAGGTCTCCCAACGCTTGCGCAGGTTGGCTCAAGCCGAGAACGTCACGCTCTATACGCTCGTGCTGGCGGTCTTCGAGCTGTTCCTCTCCCGCTACGCCGAACAGGAAGAGTTGCTGATCGGCACCCCCATGCTGGGCAGGAGCCGTCCCGAGGACGAGCGAGCCGTCGGTTATTTCGCCAATCCCGTTGTTCTACGCGCAGACCTGGCGGGAAATCCCACCTTCGAAGATCTGCTGCGGCAGACACGCCAGACCGTTATAGAGGCGATCGAGCACCAGGACTACCCGTTCCCCTTGCTCGTGGAGCGGCTGCAGCCCAGGCGCGACCCTGGCTACTCGCCACTGATCCAGGCGCTATTTATCTGGGACAAGCCCGAAGTGCAAGCCCACAGTCAGGCTGCGCCGCTGTTTGAGCCGTTCGTTATTGGTCAGCAGGGAGCACCCTTCGACCTGACGCTGACCATATTCGAGGTCGGAGACACGCTATCCGCCGATTTTCGCTACAACGTAGACCTGCTCGACGAGACGACCATTGCGCGCATGGGCCAGCACTTTCAAGCTCTGCTCGGCGCAGTCATTGCCCATCCACAGGAGCGCGTGCTCGCATTGCCTATGCTTACAGAGGCCGAACGCCAACGCATACTTGTAGAGTGGAACGCCACGCAAAGCTACTTTCCTGAACACGCCTGCATCCACCAGCTTTTCGAGGAGCAGGCGCAGAGGACGCCAGATGCGGTGGCTATCGTATTTGAGCAGCAACGCCTGACGTATCGGGAGATCAACAGACGCGCCAATCGCGTAGCCCACGCGCTCGCGGCGGCGGGTGTGGAACCGGACAGCTTCGTGGGAGTGGCGATGGAGCGCTCCATAGAGATGGTGGTCGCACTGCTGGCGGTACTCAAGGCGGGCGCTGCCTATGTCCCCCTGGAGCCAACGTATCCCCGCGAGCGGCTCGCATACATATTACATGATGCTGGTCTGTCGATCTTACTCACACAGAGCAAATTGCGCAACCTGTTCGCGCAAAACGACCTGCGCATCTTTAGCTTGGACGCCGACGAAGATCTCCTGACCTCGTATGCAGACGAGAACCCGGCCAGCGCGGCACGGCCCACTTCAGCCATGTATATGATCTACACATCTGGCTCAACGGGCAGGCCAAAGGGTGTTGTGAATATCCACCGCGCCGTCAACAACCGTCTGTACTGGATGCAGCAGGCCTACCAGTTGACACAGGACGATCGCGTCCTGCAAAAAACTCCCTTCAGTTTCGATGTCTCGATCTGGGAATTTTTCTGGCCCCTGCTTAACGGTGCTCGCCTCGTCGTAGCACGCCCCGGCGGACAGCAAGATCCCTCTTACCTTGCCGCGCTCATTCAGGAACAGCAAATCACCACGCTGCACTTTGTGCCCTCGATGCTGCAAGCGTTTCTGGATCAGCTGGGCGTCGAGAGCTGCACGAGCCTGAAACGCGTCATCTGCAGCGGCGAGGCGCTTTCAGCCGAGCTGCAAAAACGCTTCTTCGAGATCAGCAACGCTGACCTGTACAACCTCTACGGCCCAACAGAGGCCGCCATCGACGTGACCGCCTGGCATTGCCAGCGCGAAGATGACAATAGGGGCGTTCCCATCGGTCATCCCATCGCCAATACGCAGATCTATATTCTCAACCGCGCCATGCAGCCCGTCCCGATCGGCGTGGCTGGAGAACTCTATATCGGCGGCGTGGGCCTGGCACGCGGCTACTTCAACCGGCCCGAGTTAACGGCTGAGAAGTTCGTGCGCGATCCCTTTAGCGATCAGCCAGGAGCGCGGCTCTTCAAGAGCGGCGATCTTGCGCGCTACCGTTCAGATGGAGCCATAGAGTTCCTTGGGCGCATCGATTCCCAGGTCAAAATTCGCGGCGTGCGCATCGAATTGGGCGAGATCGAAGCCATCCTTGCTCAGCATCCACAGGTGAAAGATGTTGTCGTCACAGCGCGCGAGGATAAGCCGGGCAATAAACGCCTGGTAGCTTACCTCGTGCTCACACAGCGGGACGAGCAGCGCGTTGGCATCGAGGAGTTGCGCGCCTATCTGAAAGAGCACCTGCCCCAGGATATGCTTCCGGCAGCCTTTGTCTTCCTGGATGCCATTCCCGTCAACTCCAACGGCAAGGCAGACCGCGCCGCGCTCCCCGCGCCGGATAGCGCGCGGCCCGAGCTTGAGACGAGCTATGTAGCACCACGTACTGAGCAGGAAGAACAGCTTGTCCAGATCTGGTCCGAGGTGCTGGGCCTCGACCGCATTGGCGTGCAGGATAACTTCTTCGATCTGGGCGGTGCCTCCATTCAGAGCTTGCAGGCGGTCAACAGGGCCAATGAGTTCGGCATTCCGCTCACACCCGAGATGCTTTTTGAATACCAGACGATCGCGGAACTGACAAGCGTTCTCAATACAAAAGAAGCGGCGCAGCAAGCGCAGGGGAACGAACCTCAACAGCAGGCACCAGCGCCCGTCGCGCCGCAGCCGCTCGCATCTCCCCAACAGGAGCAGCGACCCAACATAGGCAACATGCTCATCGAGAGCGTCGGCGTCTATCTGCCACCGAAGATCGTCTCGACCAGGGAGGTATTGGAGCAATGCAGCAGGCCAATCCGCTTCCCATTGGAGCAACTTACCGGCATCAGGAACAGGCGCGTGGCGGGCGAGACCGAGTTTGCTTTTGATCTGGCGAAGAAAGCGGTTGAGCATTGTCTGAGCGGTTCGCGCTACAATCCCGAGGATATAGATCTGCTCATCTGTAGCAGCATTTCGCGCTACAACGGACCTAATTTCCACATCACCTTCGAGCCAGGAACGGCCACCCAGTTGCGGCACCACTTCGGCTTCGCCAACGCGCTCGCCTTCGACATTTCAAACGCGTGTACGGGCATGTTTACCGCCATATACATTGCCGACTCCTTCCTCAAAGCTGGGCTGATCCGGCGCGCCCTGGTGGTTAGCGGCGAGTATATCACGCACCTGGCACAGACAGCGCAGAAGGAGATCGAGGGCTACCTGGACTCGCGCATGGCCTGCCTGACCGTCGGCGACGCCGGTGCGGCGGTGCTCCTGGAAGCGGCGCGGGACAAAGCTTCCGGCTTCCACGAGTTCGAGATGTTCACCCTCGGCCACTACTACGACCTCTGCATCGCCAAAGCTACGGACAGGCCACATGGCGGTGCTATTATGTACACCGATTCGGTCAAGGTCTCCGCCGTCAATATCCAGCAGGCTGTCGCGCACGCCGCTCGCGTTATGGAGCGTTCAGGCTGGCCCCCCGAGGCTTTCCAGCACGTTATCATGCACCAGACCTCCAAAATGACGATCTACGATGCAGGCCGCGAGGTCAATAGCTACCTGGGCAAAGAAGTTTGCCACGAGGGCAATCTCATCAGCAATATCGCTGAGCGCGGCAATACCGCGACCACTACCCACTTCGTCGCCCTGATGGACAATATCCTCTCCAATCGCATCAAAGCGAACAGCAATATCGTCTTCGGCATCACAGGGTCAGGCGTGAATATCGGGACCGCGCTCTACACGCTCGACGATCTGCCGGACCGCCAACGCCACCTATCGACAGGCGAATGGAGGCCAGAGAAGGTCGCGCCACAACAGGAGAGGTTCGTTCCCAGGCTACCGACGAACAAGCGTGTGCGCGTCGAGAGCATCGGCACATTGCCACCTGGAGCACAGGTCAGGCGCGAAACGTTGGAGATGGTGCGCGTCGCCGCTGAACGCTGCCTGGCTGAGTCCTCGTACCAGCGCGACGATATCGACCTGCTCATCTACGCGGGCGTGTTCCGCGACGACTTCATCTGCGAGCCGTCCATCGCCGCTATGGTCGCCGGGACGCTGGAGATCAACGCCGATACGCCGCAAAAAAAGCAGATGTTTTCGTTCGATCTGCTGAACGGTCCCGTCGGCTTCCTCAACGCCTGCTACACCGCTATCGGCATGATGCAGGCACAGAAGGCCCACACCGCCATGATCGTCACATCGGAGGTCGAGAACAACCGCAACACCTTCCCTTCCGAACTGCTCGGCATCGAAGAGACCAGTTCGGTTCTGCTGCTGGATGCGAGTCCCGATGGCGAAACCGGCTTCGGCAATTTCGTCTTCAAGTACTTTACCGAACATATGGACACCTTTACTGCTTATACACAGTTCTCCGATGGCAAGACGCGTCTGGTCAGCGAGAAAAGCATACATCTGGAAGCGCTCTATCAGCGTTGTATCAGTGAGACGGTCCAGGAGCTACTGCGCATTGAGCAGCTCGACCTCTCACAGGTGAAGCTTGTCCTGCCACCACAGATCTCGGCGCGCTTTATCGACGATCTGAGCAGGCACATGCAACTGGAGCGCGCTAAGTTCGTAGATGTACATACAGAGCACGATCTCTACACCTCGTCTCTGCCCTACGCGCTGCATGCCGCGCGCAGTCAAGGTAGGGTGCAGGCTGGAGATATTGGGCTTATTATCACCGTCGGCCCTGGAATACAGGTCGGCTGTGCAACCTACCATTTCTAGCGACACTCGTAAAGCCTGACATAACTTAACCAACTATGGAGATGGTGGATGCATACACATCCCTGGGTCGTGCGCACAAAATCACGCCCTCAACTACGCCTGTTCTGCCTGCCCTACGCGGGCGGTGGGGCCGCTCTCTTTCGTCTCTGGGCTGATAATCTTCCCACAGAGGTCGAGGTCTGCCCCATCTTCCTGCCCGGACGCGAACGCCGTATGCGGGAAGCGCCCTTCAAACGTCTACAACCGCTGGTAGAGACCCTTGCCCACGAACTGCAGCCATTTATGGACGTGCCGTTCGCCTTCTTTGGTCACAGCATGGGAGCGCTCATCAGCTTCGAACTGATACGCCACCTGCGCAAAAACCAGCTGCCGGGTCCGGTGCATCTCTTCGCTTCGTCGTTTCGCGCACCGCAATTGCCGGATCGCAACCCGCCTCTTCATCAATTGTCTGACGCTGATATTATCGCTATGCTTACGCGCATCGGTGGCACGCCACCAAGTGTGCTGCAACACGCCGAACTGATGAAGATGCTTATCCCGATTATGCGCGCGGACTTCGAGCTGTGCGAGACCTATGTCTATGCTCCCGAGCCGCCCCTGGACTGTCCCATCACCGCCTTTGGTGGCGAACAGGACATGCTGGTCAGCCTCCCGGAGCTTGAGGCGTGGCATATACAAACGCAAGGTCCATTCAGCGTAAAGCTGTTCCAGGGCGATCACTTCTTCCTACAGAATCAGCAAGACGCGCTTTTGCAGGCTCTGGCATAGGTTTTTGCATACCTGCCTGCTGGTTTCGCGTACGGAAAGTTCTCTACAGCATCCTCTCAAGGTGCGTGAAGAAACATGTGCAGAGGCATTGTTTGATCTCTTTTTCATGGCTCGATGAAATGCTGTCCAGCGAAAAGTCTATTTCTCACAAAGAAAGGAACATTGAATGCCTCTCATTCGAGACACGCCAATGCGTCTGCCTCTAGACTGGTATCGGCAGATGCGCCAGAACCAGCCTATCTACCTTGACCCGCGTATGAGAAGTTGGATGGTCTTTCGTTATAGCGATGCACTCCAAGTCTTGCTGGATCATACCACCTTCTCCTCAGACCTGCATCGTGTGAGCGCTCAGCTTCCCAATATGCCGGGTATCTTGAGTCTTGACGAACCAAAGCATCAGAAGCTACGGAGTATTGTCCAGAAAGCTTTTACGCCCCGTATCGTCGAGCAACTCGCGCCACGTATCACCGAAATCACCACTGAGCTGCTCGATGTGGCACAGGCAAAAGGCGAAATGGAGAGCATCGCTGAATTTGCCTATCCGTTGCCACTCACAGTGATTGCTGAATTGCTTGGTGTACCGCTCCAGGATAGAGCGCAGTTTCGCACCTGGTCTCAAGCTCTAGCGACGGGTCATCAATTTACCGGAGTTCCTAGCCCTACACAGGAACGCCTTTCAAGCACACACCAATTGCGCGCCTACTTCGCACGGCAGCTTGAGGAGCGGAGGAAAGTCGACAAGAATGATCTGATGAGCCTCTTGTTAGCAGCCGAGGTTGACGGAGAAAGGCTCAGTGAGGAGGAACTCCTCGACTTCTGTCAGCTGCTCCTTATCGCGGGGCATGAGACGACGGCCAACTTACTGGGGAATGCTCTCTATTGTTTCGATGCCTATCCAGAAGTTGCTGAAGAGCTGCGGCGCGATCCGACACTGATGCCAGGAGCTATCGAGGAGATTCTGCGCTGTTTTCCCTCGGTAACGGGTGATTTGCGTATTACAACGAGCGAGACCGAGATGAGTGGTCAGATGATTGGGAAGCATCAGCTTGTTATAGTTGTAGCTGCCTCTGCCAATTATGATGAGGAGCAGTTTTCTGAGCCGGAGATATTCGATATTCGGCGTCATCCCAATCGGCATATCACCTTTGGACACGGTATTCACTTTTGCCTGGGAGCACCACTTGCACGCCTGGAAGCGAAGATCGCTTTATCGTTGCTGCTTGAGCGCTTCACATCGATAAAACATGTGCCGAAGCAGTTAATCGAGCCAATTGAGAGCCCTTTCCTATTAGGAATGAAACGGTTCGATGTATCGCTCACGTAACTGGCAGTGAAGAAAGAACCAAAGGCGAGTCTCTACCCGAACAAGAGCCTGAGTAAAGCATCCCATACACGCTCGGGAAGAAAGCGGCGTAGACCAATCACTAAGGCGGCACTACGTGGAAGCGCGTAACGGGCGCGCGGGTGCTTGCTGCTCAGAATCTTGACCACCGTATCAGCAAAGAGCTGTGGCGGGAAGCCTGTAGTGCTTGAACGCTTGCCCATTTTCTCGACGCGCCTCAAAGGTCGTGCATATGGACCTTCGCTCTGCTCTTCTAATAGCTTCTGCGCCCTCTGCATGCCTGTCTGCCAGATCGTCGTGGGACTGGAGCCAGGTTCGATCAGCACGACGCGCACACCAAACGGTGCCAGTTCCAGGCGCAGGGCATCGCTGAGCGCCTCTAAAGCAAACTTGCTCGCCGCGTAAGCCCCCATAATGGGCGTAGAGAGGCGTCCACTGATGCTGCTGACATTTATAATTGTTCCCTTTGCTGGCTTCAGCAATGGCAGCATGGACTGGCTGACCGCTAGCTGCGCGACCACGTTGACCTCAAACTGTGCGCGCAGATCGTCGAGGGGAAGCAGTTCCAGCGGTGCCGCGAACGCCGTGCCCGCGTTGTTGAGCAGCGCGTCGAGCCGTTCGGTTGTCTCTGCGACCCTCTGCACGAGTTCAGCGACCTGTTCGGACTGAGTGATGTCACAGATGATGGGATGAATCACACAACCCATCGTTGCCGCCTCGGCAAGCAGGCTCTCCTGATCCGCTTCTTTACGCACTGTAGCAAAGACCTGCCAGCCTCTTTTAGCCAGTTCCAGCGCGGCCACGCGTCCAAAGCCGCTGGAGCAGCCGGTGACGACGGCTGTCTTATCATGTATTGCCATATGGAGTTCTCGTTCCCTCACAAATTTCTTCTCAGTTCGGTCAAATCCTGCCAACTTGAGAGGATGGTGTTCCGACATTATCGCACAATTTTTCTCTTTTGTTTATGCTCAAAAGCTTGTTGTATACAGGTGCAAGAAACCCAGCCGCCTGATGAGACGTATCTTTTTTGAAGGATGAACGCTTCACGCACAGAAAGAAAGGTTAACACATGC
>JALYTQ010000069.1 GCA_030854195.1 Chloroflexota bacterium | reverse complement strand
ATCAGCGACGTGCAGGTCATCGGCGTGCCCGATCCCAAGTACGGCGAAGAGATCGTTGCCTGGGTCAAGCTCAACGACGGCGCTCAGGTCACTCCCGATGAGATACAGGAGTTCTGTAAGGGCCAGATCGCCCATTACAAGGTGCCGCGCCACATTCTCTTTGTCGAGAACTTCCCCATGACCGTAACGGGCAAGATTCAGAAGTATCTCATGCGCCAGCAGACCATCGAAGAGTTAGGTTTGCAGAGCGCCGCCTCTATTGAGACCGCGTAGCTCGTGAAACATTGCCAATTGGGTAGTCTTTTGAGCCATCCCTTTCAAAGGACTACCCAACTGGGTTCTTTAGAGACTACGCCACCTGCCACAGGATGGATTACATGTACTTATCTTTCGGAAGTCTCGGGGCTTCCTTCTCAAAGCACCTTTACTTCCAAATTGGCAACCGCATCTTTTAATCAGATAAGTGGGGTTGCTATGTCGTTCCAAAACCAGAGCGATCCAACAAATGAACCAATTTATATTCTCTGCGAAGGTTCTTCCAATACTCCGTCTATAGCAACTGAATTTGATGCAGGAGGACATGTTGAACAGCAATCCCCACATTCATTACCCTGGCAATGTTAAAAGGTTTCACTCATCTGCTGTAAATCATCGTAGTAGGGTTAGTATGTCTATTAGTACTACTGCTGCGCAAATACTTGCATTATCGGCTTTCACGTGTTAAGATTATAGGGTAAACCAAACGATCTCAGGCCGCATTCCCGGCAAGGGTTTGAAACACCCCTTTTAGGGGGTAAACCTCCTAATTAATGAGGTTTCTGGGACCGGTTTGGTCTCCCAGCAGGCTGAAGAAAAACTGTTTCAGGCTGATAAGGATTGAAAAGCGAAAAACACCCGGCAACCTTATTCACAAGAGGTTGCCGGGTGTTTTGTATTGAGCGTAAGTATCTATGAATGAGAAGAGAGCGGCTCACTTCCAGATATCTGGATTATGTGGACGCGTTGGCTTATAATACATCTATATGCTATAATACCTAGTAAAGAAGTCGGAATTAGTTCTTTTTTATCCCTACAGTTCAATCTAAAACAAGGAGAGCGGCACACTAAGCCCTATTTACGATGGCTGTGCCGCGTGTGAGGAATAGGAACATGGCGGAAACAATTACTGCCGACATGGTGATACATGATGTCGTGTCGAAATTTCCAGCGACCGTGAAGGTCTTTCATGGACACGGCCTTCCGTGTACGGCCTGCGCGGTGGGCGCGCGCGAAAGCGTCGCGGGCGGCGCGCGTACCCATCGTTTTACCCCCGAGAAGCTCGATCTGCTGCTGAAAGATCTTAACGCGTCGATCAATGGGCAGCCGGTCTCGGTAGCTCCGAAGAAGGCACCGGTAGGACGTGGCGTTCCCCTGACGATGGTCCCCGCCGGTGAAGATCGCAAGATCAAGCAGGTGATTGCCATTATGAGCGGCAAGGGCGGCGTCGGCAAATCCCTGGTGACCGGCCTGCTGGCCGTTTCGCTGCGTCGCCAGGGCCAGCGCGTCGGCATTCTGGATGGCGATATCACCGGTCCTAGCATCGCTCGTATGTTTGGCACAAAGGGGCAGCCCACGAAATCTGCCAGCGGCGGCATTGATCCGCTGACAAGCAGGGGCGGCATCAAAGTGATGTCGATGAATATGTTTTTGGAGAACGAGAGCGACCCCGTCGTCTGGCGCGGCCCGATGATCTCCAGCGCGATCAAGCAGTTCTATAGCGATGTCGATTGGGGGCAGCTCGATTACCTGCTCGTGGACCTGCCTCCCGGCACGTCCGACGCGCCGATGACCGTGCTACAATCGCTACCGGTTGATGGTATCGTGATCGTCTCATCGCCGCAGATGCTCGCCACGATGATCGTGATGAAGTGCATCAATATGGTGCGCCAGCTAAAGGGCGTCATTGTCGGCGTAGTCGAGAATATGTCGTACTTCCAGACGCCCGATGGGCAGCGCTACGAGATCTTCGGTCCCAGCAACGGCACGGAACTGGTGACGATGACGGGCGCGCCCCTGCTCGGCAATCTGCCCATCGATGCGTCGCTGGCGGCTCTCTGCGATGCCGGGCGCGTCGAAGAGTACTACGCCGCAGCTTACGAGGAGCTGGCTACCAATTTCGTCGATACGCTGAAGATTAAACGCTAATAGCGGTTGCCTGGCTGATCTTATCAACTGGTGTAAGGGCGCGGTTCACTGGTGTAGGGGCGCGATTTATAAGCCCGCTACGTCGGCCTGTGGAGCGCCACGGGCTTGTGAACCGCGCCCCTACACCGGTATTTTTATATGTGTTCCTCACAAAACATCCCATAGGTGAAGATACTCTATGCCCGAATTACCTGAAGTTGAATACACGGCGCGGCAGTTGCGCGCAGAGATCGTGGGTGCCACGATCAGCAAGGTCCATGTCTTCTGGGAGCGCACAATTGGTTATCCTGGCCTACCCGATTTTCTGTTAGAGATCAGCGAGAGGCACATCGAGGGCGTGCGACGGCGCGGCAAATTTCTGCTTCTTGATCTGAGCGGGAATCTCTTTCTCGCCGTGCATCGCCGCATGACCGGAAATTTTCTGCTGTTGCCTCCCGGCTGGCGCATCGATAGCAGCCTGCAAACGGGCGATCCGTCCGCCTGGAGCACGCGTGGACCGACCTTCCTGCCCGAGACTCCTGGAGAGCAGACCTATAATCGAGAGCTCCAGTATTGTCGTGTCTGCTTCGATTTCGTCGATGGACGCCGCCTGCTCTTCACCGATCCGCGCAAGTTCGGTCGCATCGAACTCTGGTCGCGTGACATGGAGATGCAGGCGTTAAAAGCTCTGGGACCGGAACCGCTGAGCTCCGAGTTCTCTGCCGCGTACCTCTCGGAGGCGCTGGCGAAGCGTAGAACCGGCATCAAGCAAACGCTCCTGGATCAGACGGTCGTCGCGGGCGTCGGGAACATCTACGCGGACGAAGCCCTCTACCACGCGCACATCCATCCCCAGCGCAGCAGTGCGTTGCTCACGTTGGATGAGGTGCGCCTGCTGTACGAAGGGATTGTCGCCGTTCTGACGCTTGGCATCGAGCACGGCGGCACATCTTTTAACGACTACCGCGACCTCTGGGGCGAGGCTGGCGACAACTATAATCATGTGTACGTATACAAGCAGGAGGGGAGGCCGTGCCAGCGCTGTGGTTCGCTCATTGAGCGCCTCGTCATTGCCCAGCGCAGCGCACATTTCTGTCCCACCTGTCAGCGGCTCACTGTGGAGTAAAAAAAGCTTGCGCGCACTGGACCGTTGTTCCAGCCACATTGAAGCTCACATCGATCGTCGCCGGAACGCCCTTTGGCTGACGGCCCTGCAAAGGCAGCGTGAAGGCAACCATGCCACCGTCATCGCTCCTTGGTTGCTGGTCGATGGTGGCATCGCCATCCTGGAAGTGGACGGTCGCGGCAGCCGTTGCGCCCGCCACGCCGCCGATATTCTTCGTCAGTTTCGCGTACACCCGAATCGTGCTGAACGCGTCAGGCGCATTATTGGACGACCACGCCCCGCAGCGGTAGGCCGGTACAGTCGGCGCTGGCGTCTGCTGCCCTTGAAACGACTGGCTGACAGTCACCGTCTGCTGCGGCTTAATCTGATTGACCGTTGGCCCACAGGCCGCCAGCAGAAAGACGCTCAACAACGCTATGCTATATATAAAATGATGAATGTTTTTCCTGGTCATATCATGTAACTTTGACATCCAGCTCCCTGTTAAGAAACAGCAGCGTGCTATTGCCGTCTGTCTGTTCGAGGACCTACTCTCCAATCAGTAGGGATGGGGCTGGCCCCCATCCGGCCCAGGAGCCGCGTGGTGGGCAAGCGGATGGACGCAAGGCCCATCCCTACTGATTAGTTGCGACCTATCTCTGTGACGAGAGACGGGTATAGTATAGTGCCGATGTGTCGCTTTGTCTAGCCACCCGGTATCCTCAAAAGTATGAATGTCTTATTGTACCCATGTCATGGGATAAGTAAAAAGAATAGCCAATTTGTGGCTATAGTTCTCTGGTATCTTGTTTGTGGTCACATAATCATGTATAATGAGCATCAGAGCAGTAAAAATACTTTACTCGACGCCACGGTAGATGGCATAGCGCGTAGAGTTCGTGTGCTACTCGCTATACAATGACAATTCACGAACAGTAGCAGGGGCGTGCCCTTGCGTGAGCCGGAACACCCACACTTACACTCATAGGAAGTGTAAGACGGCAAAGCGTGAAGCTGCAATCCTGCTGTTGGCTTGCTGATTGGCCTGCTCTGTGCTAGACTAGGAAATGGTTACAGCAGTAAAGAAGAGGCCAATATTCAAGTAATTCATCAAGGGATGTGTTTTTGTGAATTCTGAAGCTGACAAGCACTTAGAGCTTTTACACCAGTTGCTTGGTACTGACCAACCTGGAGCGATGGATGCACAGGCCGGTCAGTGGAGGCACAACACTTGGCAACAGGATGGAGAAGCGCCTGGCAGCTTCTCGCAAGAGACACAGGGAACGTTGTCATCTGTTGTGGAGGTACGGCCTGATAGCAGGCGCGAGCAGCGTAAGGATGCCCCGGAAGTTATCTTTGGCGAAACAAAAGGGACCGCGCAGATCATTGCAATGGCGCAGGGTTTGCTCGCCGGTTCTGGGCGTGCGATCATAAGTCGCATGCCGTCCGCGTCTGTTGCGCCGGTACAGGAGGCGTTTCATGCGTACACTGTTCGCATGCGTGAAGCGGCTCACGCCATGGTCATTTACGACCCTGGCTATGTGCGCAAAAGCACGGGTGGCCATGTCGGGGTAATCAGCGCGGGCACTTCCGATATCCCTGTCGCAGAGGAAGCGGTTCTCATCGTGGAAGAGATGGGTTGCCGCGTGACCTGCATCTATGATGTGGGTGTTGCAGGTTTGCACCGCCTTCTGACTCCGTTACGCGAACTGCTCTCTAACGAGGTCGATGCAATCATTGTAGCCGCCGGCATGGATGGTGCCTTACCTTCGGTCGTTGCTGGATTGGTTCCAGTGCCTGTTATCGGGTTGCCGACATCAATTGGTTACGGATTGGGCGGCAAAGGGATTGCCGCGTTGCTCTCGATGTTGCAAACCTGCGCGCCAGGTCTTTCGGTTGTGAATATCGATAATGGCGTCGGTGCCGGAATTACCGCCGCGCTGATTGCTAATCGTGTGGCGCGGGCGCGCGAACATCAATCGCAGTAAGGAAGCAGCGGGATGTTCTGATTGGGAATGTCTCTCCGCTATGTATGTTGGGTAAACGTGGGTGTACGAGTTTTAAGAGAGGCGGGACTTTCGATGGCAAACAACAAACGGGGACCCGAACCTGGGTCGCAAAAGGCAAAACATGGTGGCCAGGCTGTACGCGAGAAGTACGGCCCCGAGTTCTATTCGAAGATCGGCAAGAAGGGCGGCGAGACCGTGAAGGAGAAGCGCGGTCCGCAGTTCTATGCCGAGATCGGAAAAAAGGGTGGCGAGTCAACGAAACGCCAGCAGGGCTCGGAGTTCTATTCAAAGATCGGGAAGAAGGGCGGCGAGCGTGGGCGCGCCGTTGCTGAAGGTAAAGAGTAGTTGAAAGGAGGGAGGGCAGTGGTCATGCAAACCACTGCCCTCTTTTCTTTGTGCTTGTCCGCGTCTATGGGCGGTCCTGGCGCTTTAAGAACGGTGGGATGTCGATCTCATCGCCGTCCTGCTCCGCGCCTTGCTGCCTGCGGACCTCGTCTTGTCTCCGTCCCATGTTGCGGATGCCGCGCAGATCGTCCAGGCTACGCTGCTGCCTTCCTGGTGGCAGAACAGGGCGCAGCGGTGGTGGGAGCTGTGTAGGTGGTGGCGTCGCTGGCATTGTCCCCCCGCTCCTTTCCTGTCTCTGCGGTCGCGCAGGCACGACTGGCGGTGACGGCGGCATCTGCGCGTTCCTGCCGCCGGTGCCTGTCAGGCGTACGGGCCCTTCTTGCTCCACGCGGATCGCTGGCATACGTATGGTGTGTACCTCTTCCATGCCCGCTGCAATCAGCGTGACGCGCAGCGTGTCCTTGAGCGTGGGATCGACGACTGCGCCGAAGGTGATGTCCGCCGCGTTGTCGATCGCCTCGCCGATGCGCTCAGCAATCTCATTGACTTCGAAGAGCGTCATGTCCTCGCCGCCGCTGATATTGAAGAGGACGCGCCTAGCCCCACGGATGGTGACGTTGAGGAAGCCACCTGCGATGGCCTCTTCCGCCGCCTGCTGCGCGCGGTTGCGCCCTGTCCCCTGCCCGATGCTCATCAGAGCCGCCCCCGCCTCGCGCAGGACGCTGCGCACATCGGCGAAGTCAACGTTGATCATGCCAGGTACGTTGATGACCTCGGCGATGCCCTGGACACCCTGGCGCAGCACGTCGTCAGCGATCTTGAAGGCGTCGGACAGGTTGCGGTCGCGTGCGACGGTCGAGAGCAGGCGATCGTTAGGAATGGTGATGAGGGCATCGATTTCGGCGGCAAGCTCGGTGAGCCCTTGCTCGGCCACGCGCCGACGCCGCGAGCCCTCGAAGCCGAATGGCAGCGTGACGATGCCGACGGTGAGCGCCCCCAGCTTCTTGGCGATCGAGGCGACGATGGGGGCCGCGCCCGTCCCCGTTCCTCCGCCCATGCCAGCGGCGATAAAGACCAGGTCCGCGTCGCCCAGGGCGGCGCGAATCTCTGCCGTGCTCTCGGTCGCGGCGCGAATGCCGACGGCTGAGTTGCCACCAGCTCCCAGGCCCCGCGTGTGATGTTCTCCCAGGCAGATGCGCTGGGGTGCCTGCGAGAGCGAGAGCACCTGCGCGTCGGTATTCATAGCCACAAAGCGTACCCCACGTACCTTCGTGGCGATCATGCGGTCTATTGCATTCATGCCGCCGCCGCCTACGCCTGCAACAACGATATCAACATGATGCTGCGCTTCACCGGAATCAGCAAGAACCGACTGCAACACGGCGTGTTTCTCTGTATCATCCTCCGTGTCGCGCTGGTCCCAGGCCCCATGTGCCCGCTCCTCCTGCCGCTGGATCTTCTCTCCCTCTATTTCGTGCCGAAGAAGGGCCCACTGATCGGCCTGTTCTTCGTACACGTCTGGTCTGGCCTGTACCTTCTCAACCCATTGTTCTGGGGTGGTGTGTTGTTTATATGCATCACGTGAACCTGGCTGTTGCATGCGCACCCCCATTCTATAAAAGCTTTTCCATCCGCATTGTAACAAGAGTGTCAAGTATCTACTTGTTGTTCGATTCTTTCCTGATTCCCTCGCCATCCCTTCGTGATGCAGAGCGTCGGAGACGCTGAGGATTCAGAGGATAGTGAAAAAATAATTACTCTTACTTATGTAACGTAGAAGTGGAGCAGAACGCGTCAAACAGAAGAGTGGAGTGGAACAAAAGATAATGAGAGATGCGCGACTTCAGTGGAAGCGCCTCGCATCGTTTGCTGAGGGCTTCCACTAGAAGTATAACGGAAAGGCTCATTAAGAGAGCGGAGACTTGCTGTCTTTCGACGCCTTCTTCTCTTTTTGTGCTTCTTTCTTCTGTTTGTTCGACTTCGGTGGTGCTTTTTGCACCTTTTTCTGTTCCTTGTTTGCCATAAGACCCTCCTCATCGCGTTGTAGAGATAGGCCGTAGTGACCTTCTCACATGGATACTGCTATTGTATCAGATTCTCTGGAAAACGTCGCCTTTTCACATGTGTCGGTTCACGTATAGACCTATTATGACCGCTGATATTGTCCCTGTAAAGTCTTCTCTTCGTAGCTTGCCATGGCATGAGTGATCATGCGGAGCACGCCTCCTATATCCATTGGCTTGCGCAACTGGTGAATACCACGTTGCTCCAGTTCGGTGGTCGGTAGTGTAGCGCTCATCATGATTGTGGGGAGCGCGCGCGTCTCCTCCTGCTCCTGTAGTCGGTCGTAGAGCTCCAGTCCATTGAGACCCGGCAGCCGGAAATCAAGCAAAAGAAGGCAGGGATGGTTGCCTGGAGCCTTTTCCAGTGCGACGCGCCCGTTGTCGATCACCGTGGTCTGATAGGGAGTTTCCTCCTCTATCAACTGTTGTAAAAACTGGGCGATGTCCCTATCATCTTCGACAATTAAGATCGTTGTGGTCCGTGGGCTCTGCGCCGCCGGTGGAATAAATTCCTGTGGCATGAAACTCTCCTTCGAGTGGGTGAAAACGCCAGTAAGTACACTACATGGTGTACTAACGGATTGCAGACTGCATTGGTGACGTGCGTATGGCACAATTCTATGTATCATATGTACACGTCAATCCCCTCCCAGTGTTCTATAGGGAATAGTATACCTCATCCAGGCACCTGGGCAAGAGGTATACCAGCGCCGAAACCTGCACTACAGCGCCTATCTCTCGGGCGGCAGCTCCGTCCATTTCCCCTGACTCTCGGGTGGCTGGAACGCGGCGAAGGCGTCCAGCAGTTCGCCCGGCGTGTCTTTGTGGAGCAGGAGCTGGCTGTGCGTCGAGCTGATAAAGCCCTCGGTCATGGCATGCGTGACAAGTGCCAGCAGCGGCGTGAAGTAGTCCGCGCTATTGAGGAGCCCTATGGGTCGTTGGTGAATACCAATCTGCGCCCACGTGGTGATTTCGAAGAGCTCATCGAAGGTGCCATAGCCACCAGGGAGCGCGATAAAGCCATCGGCAAGGTCCGCCATGAGCGCTTTTCGCTCGTGCATGCTCCCAACTTCGTGCAGCTCGCTCAGGTTGGCGTGCGCGACCTCGCGCACAAATAAACCTTTCGGGAGGACGCCGATGACTTCTCCGCCTCTTGCCAGCACTTCGTCGGCTATTATGCCCATCAACCCGATGCTCGCCCCCCCATAGACGATGCCCAGTCCACGCTCGACCAGTTCCTGCCCCAACAGGCGCGCCGCCTGCTGGTACTCCGCTCGCGCACCCGGATTCGATCCGGCGAAAATACAGATACGCCGCATACATTTCCTCTTTCTACTTCTACGTTGGTCCTCCTATAGTATATCCCTTGCCGTGACCCTTTGCCACTTACACAATATAATGCCCTGGTATGCATGTATCTATCTATTGATATGTCCATCCAGGCACGCGCGCTCTCCTTGTTGTACAATAAAGAATAGGCACCCTTTATATTGATTAGTAGGAGCGTAATGGAAGCACTTATCTTCGACTTTGATGGCCTTATCCTCGACACTGAAGTATCCGAACTCCAGGCGTGGCGCGAGATCTACGCCGAATATAATACTGAACTTCCCCTCGAACAATGGGCCACTGGTATTGGCGGCGGCGTCGATGCTTTCGATGTCTTTGCCCATTTAGAAGCCCAGGTCGGCCATCCCGTCCCTCGCGAGGAGATTGCGACGCGCCGTCGCAAGCGCCGCCTGGAACTGCTCGCCGCTGAGGTGCTGCTCCCTGGTATCGAGTCCTATCTTCACGATGCGAAGCGCATGGGCATGAAGGTCGGTCTGGCCTCAAGCTCGTCCCGCGCCTGGGTTGCTGGTCATCTCGCGCGCCTTGGCATCCTTGAACAGTTCGATTACATGAAATGCGGCGATGAGGTGGCGCAGAAAAAGCCCCATCCCGAGCTTTATCTGAGCGTGCTCGCCGGTCTCGGCGCGCGCGCTGAGCACGCGATTGCGCTGGAGGATTCTCCCAATGGCGTCCTGGCCGCGCAGCGCGCAGGCATCTTCTGCGTAGCGATCCCTAATCCCGTGACCAGTCAGCTCGCGCTGGACCATGCCGATCTGCGCCTGAAATCTCTGGCGCTTCTGCCCCTCGCGGATCTGATTGCTGAGGTTGAGAAGCGACGCGATGGTCACGTGGCACCCGACGACCCGCGTGTGGTCTAATCTCACGCGGACTGAAAAATTGTTAGTGTAGCAATTGATAGACGGAGAAATATTGCATGACTCAGACGCATTCCTGGTGGCAAACAGGCGTTCTCTATCAGGTCTACCCGCGCAGCTTTATGGATGGCAACGGCGATGGCGTGGGCGACCTCCCCGGTATTATAGAAAAGCTGGACTACCTGCGCTGGCTCGGTGTCGACGCGCTCTGGCTCTCCCCTATTTATCCCTCGCCGATGGCGGATTTCGGCTATGATATCTCCAACTACACGGAGGTCGATCCGCTCTTCGGAACCCTACAAAATATAGATGCGCTGATTCAGCAGGCCCACAGCCGCGATCTCAAGTTGATCCTGGACTACGTGCCGAACCATACCTCCGATGACCACCCCTGGTTTCGCGAGTCACGCGCCAGTCGTGAAAACGCGAAGCGCGACTGGTATATCTGGCACGCCCCCGCTCCTGATGGGGGTCCGCCCAACAACTGGGCCAGCTATTTCGGTGGTCCCGCCTGGCAATACGACGCGCAGACCGGCCAGTACTACCTGCACCTCTTCGATGTCAGGCAGCCCGATCTGAACTGGCGCAATCCCGCTGTGCGGGAGGCGATGTACGATGTGTTGCGCTTCTGGCTTGAGCGCGGCGTCGATGGCTTCCGCGTCGATGTGCTCTGGCTCCTGCTCAAGGACGAGCAGTTGCGCGATAATGTGTTGAATCCAGACTGGCGACCCGGCGATCCGCCCTATACCTATCAGTTTAATACGTATACCGAAGACCAGCCCGGCATCCACGATATTGTGCGCAAGATGCGTTCGGTGCTGGACAGCTACGGCGATCGCGTCTTCATCGGCGAGATTTATCTAGATGTGCATAAGCTGGTCCACTATTATGGTGAAACGCTCGATGAGGCGCATCTGCCCTTCAACTTCCAGTTTGTGACGATGGCCGACTGGAGCGCCAGCACCGTGCGCGAGGCCGTTGACGAATACGAGAAGGCGCTGCCCGCTGGCGCGTGGCCGAACTGGGTTCTGGGCAATCACGATCGCAACCGCATCGCGACGCGGCTGGGTCGTGAGCGTGCTCGTGCTGCTCAACTGCTGCTGCTCACCTTGCGCGGTACCCCCACCTGTTACTACGGCGACGAACTGGGTATGCAGAACGTCCCGGTGCCGCCCTCGCAGATGCACGATCCGCAGGGCAAAGCGAATCCCCAGCACAGCCGCGATCCCATCCGCACGCCCATGCATTGGAATAGCGGCCCCAACGCTGGCTTCTCTCCTGCCAATGTTGCGCCCTGGCTGCCGCTCGCTAGCGACTACCAGACCTACAACGTTGCCTCCGAACAGAACGATCCGCGCTCGTTTCTCTCTCTGACTCGCGCGCTGCTGTCCCTGCACCGTTCATTGCCAGCCCTCAATCTGGGCTCGTATCGTTCTCTCGACCAGGGCAACGCCGCCTGCTTCTCCTACCTGCGCGAGCACGATGGGCAGCGCTACCTCGTCGTCCTCAACTTCTCCGCCCAGGAGCAGGTCGTAAGTCTGCCAGCACTGGGTCATGGTCGCGTTGCCCTCTCGACGCATATGGATCGCGAGGGAACAGTCGATCTCTCTTCAATTCAGTTAAGAGAGAATGAAGGGTACTTGATCGAGGTACTAATGTAAGCAATGATTATCTCAGCGAGCTACAAAACAGACATACCGACATTCTACGGCGAATGGTTCATGAACCGTCTGCGCGCAGGCTCGTGCAAAATGGTCAACCCCTACGGGCGGCAGATCTACACCATCGATCTCTCGCCTGCAGAGGTCGATGGCTTCGTCTTCTGGACCAAGAACATTGGCCCCTTCCTTCCACACCTGCCAGAGATACAGCAGCGCGGCTATCCATTTCTCATCCAGCACACCATCAATGGCTACCCGTCCGCCCTTGAGTCTCGCGTCATCGACTACACGCGCACCATCGAGCACATGCGCCGCTTAGCGCGTGAATATGGTTCCGAACGGCTCATCTGGCGCTACGACCCCATCATTATCACCTCGCTAACACCGCTGGACTGGCATCGCCGCAACTTCGCGACGCTGGCCGAGGCGCTGCAAGGCACAACCAGCGAGGTCGTGATCTCGTTTGCGCAGATCTATCGCAAGACTGCGCGCAACATGACGCTCGCCGCAAACGAGTTCGACTTTACGTGGCGCGAGCACAATCTCGACGATCCCACCTTCCTGGCAGCCGCCCGCGAGCTGGCTGCCGAACTGGCCCATATGGCGGCCTCGCGTGGTATGCAGTTGCACGTCTGCTCGCAGAAAGCTTTCCTGCTGCCCGGACTTATCGAAGAGGCGCGCTGCGTCGATGCCGAACGCCTCGAACGCGTCGCCGGGCGTCCCATACTCAACAAAACGAAGCAAAAGGGCAATCGGAAAGAGTGCGCCTGCTCGGCCTCCCGCGACATCGGCGAGTACGATACCTGCCCACACGGTTGCGTCTACTGCTACGCCGTGCAGAACCGCGACCTCGCCTTGCAGCGCTACAAAGCGCATGATCCCCACGGCGAATTTCTCTTCCCACCCATTGATCTGCCAACCGAACAGGCGCAGGATGCTGCCCAGATTATCGCTCCGGCGACCGTGCGCCGCGCCCGGAAGAGCAATGGCCCACATCCCACATCTCAAGAAGAGCATATTGGTCCACAACAGGGCACGCTGTTCTAGTCTAGAATATATTGTGTACCCGATCGAAAACGTACATGCTACGAGCACACACTACTAGAAAGAGGGTCTTTATATGGGACTGACAATCACTCAAGTCGACGCCTTTACAGATACACCGTTTACAGGCAACCCCGCCGCCGTTTGCATTCTGCCACAGGCGCGTGATGAGCGCTGGATGCAGAACGTTGCCAGCGAGATGAATCTCTCCGAAACCGCCTTCCTTGTGCGCCAGTCCGATGGCTACGACCTGCGCTGGTTCACGCCCGCCGTCGAGGTCGATCTCTGCGGACACGCCACCCTCGCCAGCTCACACGTCCTCTGGGAATCCGGCCATCTCAAGCCCGACGAAGAGGCGCGCTTTCATACCCGCAGTGGCCTGCTCACCGCCACGCGGCAGGGCGATTGGATTGAGCTTAATTTTCCTGCCACTCCCGTCGAACCTGCCGATGCGCCTGCCGATCTCCTGCAAGCCCTCGGCGTGAGTGCGACCTACATTGGCAAAAATCGCTTCGACTACCTCATCGAAGTCGACTCAGAGGCGACCCTGCGCGCTCTGCAACCCGACTATTCCCTGCTGCTCACCGTTCCAGCCCGTGGCGTCATCGTCACCAGCCGGGCGAGCGGCTATGATTTCATCTCGCGCTTCTTCTGTCCTCGTGTTGGCGTCAACGAAGATCCCGTGACCGGCTCGGCCCATTGCAGCCTCGCCCCCTACTGGAGCCGCAAGCTCGGCAAAGACGCGCTGCACGCCTATCAGGCATCCGCCCGTGGTGGCACCCTGCGCGTGCGCGTCGATGGCGACCGTGTCCGCATCGCTGGCCAGGCCGTCACCGTCCTGCGCGGCGAACTTCTCGACCGATTTGAGAGTTGACAGCGAAAACGGTTTCTGCTAGTATATTTTCAATGCCCCTGTAACCCAGAGCATGAAGATAGATATGCTTTTGCGACTGAGGTGCCATAGGCAAGCAGATTGCATTGTGCCTGTGGCTCAATGGGCAAAGTGACTGGTCATTTACGCAAGCTGGTGTAGCTCAATGGATAGAGTAGTGGTCTTCGAAACCAAAGGCTGCAGGTTCGAGTCCTGTCACCAGCATTAAAGCTCATAGTCTACTGCATACTTTATCCCTTTTTTCTGCCCATTTTTTGATGTCTCCGTGAGGCGCAAGCGCATTGTAGTGTTAGGCGTACCCTCGATAGGGATAAGGTAAACTTTTCGGGTGTCAGGGCTATATACTGCAAAGTAATGTACGTCATTTTTATAGGGTTTTCTGGTGCTTATCTTTCTTCCTCTCTGGCCCGCTTGTAGTAAGCTGGCGGTACTAAAATCTATTGTACTCCCCCCGCCCGTCAGCCACGCTGTTTTACATTGTATTTTCCAGAACGCGCCGTTTGCATCCTCAATAACGAGATCGTAGCGATGCATATACCCATTTGGGGTTAGCACAGTATATCCCGCCTGAATGAGCGCGGCGGCAATTACCGTCTCACTTTCCGCACCAGCTGCTCCCTTTATCCCCTTTTCTTTTGGAATCGGTCGAGAAATCACCATATACTTTACCTTCCGTCCTTACCACCTATCTGACAGACCATAAATTAGCTGATGGTAAATTTCTTTATTAGTCTATATACTAGTATGTGAAGAGTCACCTATAAAAAGTATACACGATAATACAAATAAAAAGTTATCTAAGATATATAACGATTATTATGTAGAATAAGGTATCTTCAAGATTTTACTTAAAAGCAGTATGCAATAGATAGTGGTAGCCAGGAGCAATCGCAATGCCTGAAGGAGTATGGACGGCTCAACAGATCACTATCAACCACATTTTCCCCTTCCCAGTGCCAACTTTATTTCCCATGTTTGACCGCTGCGATCAAGAGAAACATAGGGCGGCGCGTTTCGTCCCGCATTTCGGGATGTTGGTCCAGCATTTCTTGTGTCGGTTGAGGTTCGGAGAGCCGCGTAATGGTGAAACCTGCGTCAATGAGTGCATTCAGGTGGGTGGCGACGGTGCGATGATATTTGACCACATCATGGTCTAAAAATCTTGCCAGGCGCGGACCTTCATCCTGATAATGGTCGACAGGCCAGTGTAATCGCTCACCATGCTGACCGTAGTACCAGTCTTGCGCGGCGAGCGCGGTGAAGATGGGATGTTCGACCGAGAGGACGAAGGTGCCCTCCGGTACAAGGCAGTGATGTACTTTTCGACACACGATGTCGAAGCGCTCGACATAATGAAGGGCGAGTGAACTGAGTACAACGTCGAATTCCTCTGCAGGAAAGTCGATGTCCTCAATCGCAAGCTGGCGATACTCGATTGCGGAGTCGTTGGTGCTCTCTCTGGCGCGTGCAATCATCTTTGCTGAGAGGTCTACTCCCACCACTGAGCGCGCCTGCTGTTCGCGTGCATAGCGGCAGTGCCACCCAAAGCCGCAGCCAAGGTCAAGCACCTTTTTTTCGCGTAGCATGGGAAGCAATGCGCGGAAGGCGGGCCATTCTCCGGCAGCATCCAGGCCGCCGATTGAACGCGCCATCTGACTATAATTGGCGAAGAATGCGGGATCATCGTATTTATTCTGCTGCATAGAACCAGTGTCTCCTCGCTTCATTACCTACGCTGTTGTCCCCACACGGCGCTATTCACCAGATCTTTCGGGCGTTCGCCCCGTAGCGCCTGGGCGATCTCTTCGCACACCATTACCTGCATGCGTTCCACGCTCGCGCTAGTGTACGAGCCGATATGCGGCGTGCAGATGGTGTTGGGCAGGCTGAAGAGAGGATGATCGGCTGGCGGCGGCTCCGGTTCGAAGACATCCAGGCCCGCGCCCGCCAGCTGTCCCGAGCCTAGCGCGGCCAGCAGCGCGTCGGTGTCGACAAGCGTGCCGCGCGCGACATTGATCAGATAGCTCCCACGCGGCATCAGTGCGAGCGTCTGCGCGTTGATGATATGGTATGTCTCCGGCAGGGCGGGACAGTGCAATGAGACGACCTGAGACCGCGTCAGTAGCGCCTCTAGCGAGTGCGTCAGCTCCACGCCGAGCGCGCTGGCCCGTTCCGCTGTGACGAAGGGATCGTATGCCAATACCCGCATGCCGAGCACCTTTGCGATGGTAGCCATGCGACTCCCGATGCGCCCCAGGCCGACGAGGCCCAGTACCGTACCGACGGTCTCCAGCCCCAGCGGCAGTTCGCTGTAGAGCGGAAATGAGCGCTGCAGCCGCAGCATGCGATCGCCAATCATAACCTGTTTGCAGAGATTGAGCAGCAATGCAATGGCGTGCTCAGCCGTGGACTCGGTCGGTCCATCTGGAGTGTTGACGACGAGGATGCCGCGTTGAGTCGCAGCTGCCAGATCGATGCGATCGACGCCGATGCCTGCGCGCGCAATGATGCGCAGGCGCGGACCAATCCTGTCCATCTCCTCGCCTGTCATCAGGGTTGTGCCCCTGAGAAGGATGGCATCGGCGGTCGCGGCCTCCGCGTACCAGTCGTTGCGCTCGCCCACGTTGCTCACGAAGAGGGTTGCCACTCCATCGAGTACTGCCAGCGCCGAAGGATGTAGTGCGTTTCCAGACCATACAAGCGCCATGGAGATTTCACCCTTTCGCTTCCTGATCGCCCGCTTGCCGTACCGCGCGCAGATTCTGTGCCGCCCCCATAATCATGCTGCTGAGGTCGGTCGTGACCGTGACCATCTGAAAGCCCTGTCGCACGCGCTCCGCCGCGCTCCTACCATCGCTGCTCATAATGCCAGTCGCGATGGAGTTCTGGCGCGCCACGCTGAGAATGCGTTCTAGCGCCGCCAGGAATTCTGGCTCGGTGCCCTCCATGCTTGGAAAGAGGCCGAGTTGGGCGTGCAGGTCGTTGGGTCCCACGAAGGCTACGTCGATGCCGGGCACGGAGAGAATCGCGTCCAGATTCTGCATCGCCGGCGCGCTCTCTATCTGGACGATCACCAGAATCTCGTCGTTGGCGCGCTCGATATAGCGGTTCCGGTCGCTTGTGCCAAAGCCATAAGGAGCGAACGCGCCGCCGATGCTGCGTGTTCCCAGGGGTGGATATTTCGACCATGAGACGACGCGCTCGGCCTCTTCCCGCGTGTTGACCATAGGCACGAGCACGCCCCATGCCCCGGCGTCCAGCGCCCACTTGAACCACTCGACATTGTGCGCTGGCACGCGAACAAGCGGCGCGCAGGTTCCCGCGTCCGCGATCGTACCCACCATGTCCGCCATAAGCACAGCGCTCTGCGCGCTATGTTCCATATCGATGAGCAGCCAGTCGAAGCCGAGCCGGGCCATCACGCGTGCCGGAACGCTGCTGGGAATGCTTAGCCACGCTCCCAGCGCTGGCTCCCCTCGCTTGAGTTTCTCTTTAACATGGTTTGTACGCATGGTTCTTTCCTTTGACGGGACGAATAGAGAAGCGCTACAGGTTTTTAGCTGGTCAGCACCGGGTCGAGCGAGGACCAGAGATCGCTCGGTGCCCATTGCGCCGTGTACCAGACGGCGATCGCCAGTTGACCGCCCTTGAACTGCGGCGTCTGCTCCAGCACCTTGCGGAACTCCGTGACGATATTCACAAGGTTCCTCTCCGTAGGATACCACACGGTGCGCGTCACCCCATTTGTATCGGTATAGGTAAGATGCGCCGAGGTAGGATCGTTGAGGTCGCTCGTATCCGGGTTGATCTGCGTGGGGGGAAGGTTCGCGATCAGCGTCTGTGCCTCCTGATAGGTGACGCCGTTATTGAAGGTCCAGTTGCCGTTGTCCATGCGCCAGGCCGCACCGTACAGAGGAAGTTCCCAGATGATGTGTGGCAGCATCTGCGGCATGGTTTGTAGCGTGTAGGCGAGCAATTGCTTCAGCCAGAGAACGCTCACAGCTGGGCCTGGGGTGAAGTAGGACTGGTCCAGCGCCATAATGACGATGAAGTCCGCCGCGTTTCCCAGGAGCTGCCAGTTCTCGAAGCCATTGAGGCCATAATACTCGTCGTGGTCGCTCAATTTGTGCAGCAACGCGATACCGTATTTTTTATGCAAAGGCTTCAAGGCGGCCCACACATTCTGATTGTAGGTTGCGAACAACTGCTGGATGGAGGGTGCGTCGGCCTGGGTGCCCTCAAGATCCATAATCACACCATCGTAGTTCAGGCGTTTGACCTCCTGCACGATGGGCTCGATCAGGCCAGGATTGTTAGCCGCCTGTGTCACATAGTTGGTCTCTTGCTGCGTCGTCCAGGAGTCGGCTGAGCCATCGGTGAGCATCGTAATGGTCAGGTAGGCCATGCCGCCCTTGCTATGTACGAGCTGCACCACGCTATCCATGCTCAGGCTGCCCTGGACGCAGTTATTGCTCTTGCCCTGAACCAGTGCGCCGTCCGTCGGATCGACCCATCCGCTCCCGACGAGCGCGGCATCGGGATTGGTTGCGGCGCTTTTGAGATAGGCCTGGACCCCGCTCTGGCAGTCGCGCCCGACGATCCAGTTCAGTGTTGGAGCCTTGCCATGCAGAATCTGCGTATCAACCGCCGATTGTGGTGGAATCTGGAGTGGTTGATTTTGTGGCTGTAGCAGTGCGCCGAGGAGAACCTGTGGCGAACCGGCTCCGCTGCCGTGAAATATCTGCCAACCGGCCAGCACGAGAGCCAATGCGATGAGGGCGATGCCCAGGCGCATCTGCCGATCCTTATTCGTCCTTTTCCTCATCGATCTCCTCGCTGGTCTTGCCCCAATCTGGCTTACCCTACACGTCTTTATTATATCTGACGATATGTAGTAATGGCAAAGGAAAGAAGGGGGATAGGAAAGAGGTCCTTTTGTCTCTCCTTCTTGTCTTTTGCGCGTGGGTGTGTATACTTGCATACATCGTACTTCCAGAAGCACTGAGGAGTGCGCAAATTATACAATTTCAGAGGAGAATTCGTATGTTATCAATGGAGCAAGCAGAGCAGGAACGCTTATATCACCTTAAAAATGCTATGTACCTGAATGTTATGCAAAAGCCCCCCGCACAGAGGAATATCCAGGCGCTCTCGGCATTTATGGCCTATCATGCCGAACTGCAGGAGCGTGTGCGCGCAAACCAGCATCTGAACGAAAAAGATGTCTCGACGCTCATCTCTCTTTCACGCGCTGTGTAAAGGAAGTGGAGGCATGTGTGCCTCCACATAAATAGCACTACGCGACTGATGAGCTGGCCCTTTGCTGCCAGGGTGTACTGAAGCGCGCCAGGCGAAAACGCTCCACCGGCAACGGCGGCGGCGTATCGCGCACCAGGCTGCTCAGGATCTCTCCCAACAGCAGGCCAAATTTGAAGCCATGACCCGTCAGTCCGGTGGCAAAGACGACGCGTGGATCATACGGCAAGCGATC
>JALYTQ010000321.1 GCA_030854195.1 Chloroflexota bacterium | reverse complement strand
GGGCAGCAGCCAGCCACGCCAACCGCCGTTCTGGAAGTCCTTCCACATCGTCACCAGACCGATGCCGAAGAGCGCGGCGATGGCCGGTGCCATTTCCGTCATGTAGTACTGGTGGAAGAAGCCCGCCACACTGAAGAAGATGGCCATGGTCAGCAGCCACATCCCCCAGAAGATCAGCGCTTGCTGCTGCCGATCTTCCTGCAAGCGCCAGCGTCGCTGCCAGGCGAGCGCCAACATACCCAGGAGCGCCATTGGGAGCAGCCAGGAGACCTGACCGCCAAGCGATACCTCGAAGAGGCGCAATGGGCTAGGAGCGCCAGTATTAAAGATGCCACCAAAACCGGCATTGGCGGTTGTTACGGCAGGCGTACCGTTGCCGCGCGTGTTTCCTGTTGTAGTTGGCGCGCCATTGGCAGGAGTAGTCGTAGTCGTGGCTGGACGAGCTCCTCCTCCCCTTACACCTCCCCTGCCACCAAACACCCCACCAAGCAGGCGTTCGATACCATTATAGCCAAGGGCGAGGCTCAGCTCCGAATTATCCTGGGAAGAGTCCACTTAGGGTCGTTGTGCAGCCGGTGTAAGGTCGACCACCGTTATCCAGGAGAACGAGACGACCACAAGCACCAGCGCGGCTAAGGCCAGATGCCCGACGCGCTTCCATATACTCCTGGGAGCCGCCAGCAGGTAGAGGAGTCCAAAGGCGGGGATCACAAGATAGGCTTCCATCATTTTAATGTTGAAGCCGATACCTACGATTACGGCAGAGAGCAGCAGCCAGCGCAATTTTCCGGTCTCAGCAGCGCGTATTACCGCCCATGCCCCCATCAGGAGGAACAGAGCCAGCGTGCTATCAATAGTGATATTGCGGTTGGTCACAACGCTGATCGGCGTGATTGCCAGGGCAAGGGCTGCCAGCAGACCGGCCACCACACCAAAATGGCGGCGCACCAGGTAATAGAGCAATAGGACCGACAGCACACCCGCCAGCGCCTGGGGCAACAGGATGCTTACAGCATTGAAGCCAAAGATCTTGGCACTGAGCACCTGAAACCAGAAGCCCACAGGAGGCTTGTCAACCGTAACGAAAGCACCTGGATCATAAGCAACAAAAAAGAAGTTATGCCAGCTGTCCATCATGCTTCTCACGGCTGGCGGATAATAGCTGCCGAAGCCGTTGCTTCCCAGCTGGAAGAAATCCATAAAAACGGCGATGAGCGCAATAATGCCCAGCACCCAGCGGTGCCAGAAGGGAAAACGCTTCTGCGCGCTCTGTTCAGTTCCATATTCGGGTTCAGTCTGAAAAATTTTCGATGTTGCTTCAGCCATATATAGCTCCTTGCACCTCTACCATTCGTCAGGGATGCGTCTCCATTTTCTCTGATATGCCCATGGATAGATCATTCCGCCTGTATCGTACAAAAAAAATGTTAAGAAGACCATCTAAATTTGTAAAAAATTTGTAAGGCATTCTCCAACAGGCCACCGCGTTAAGAAAACAGCTTATCCACACAAAAGTGCGCGACTTCTCAAACGGCTTGGTCGCAAACAACGCAACCGCACACGCACCTTTGCCCAACAGACAGCCAAACAGCTTGTCCAGTGGGCACCTCCTCATGCCGTCCTCGTCTTTGAGGACCTGCACATGCCGCAACCACAAAGAGGCAAGATCAAAGGACGCGCCTTGCGCCGTCGCCTCTCGCTCTGGCAACGTGGTCTCATCCGTGACTGCGCCACGAACAAAGCGCAAGAGCACGGCATGATCGTGGCGAAAGTCAACCCACGATACACCAGTCAGAAATGTTCTCGCTGTGGGTTGCGTGGCAAACGCAAGCGTCATGCGTTCACCTGTCCTCACTGTGGGCACACGGCCCATGCTGACATCAACGCGGCGTACAATATCCGCAATCGCTTTACTCAGTCTCGGCTGAGTGGGGACTCGTCAATATCCCCTGAAGCCCAGTCCTGCTAGGATGTGGGCAAGCCGCCTTGCTTCAGCAGGCGGTCATTGACTTACAAACATTTTACAAATCTATGCCAGTTTCCTGACAACTCTGCGCTACGATAACAAAGGTACAGATAGCGTTTGGAGGGTAATATTCATGTTATACACCACGGAGCAATTTGCCACGGATGATCAACTAGAGGCAAAACTGGTCCGCTACTATGGCGCTCATACACTTGTATTCTTCGGCCTCTCGCCGGAGAACTACCATTTTCTGGCACCAGGTGGAGAGGGATTGGTCAATTATCGACTGGCAAACAATGTCGCTATTGTGCTCGGCGATCCGGTGTGCGCACCCGAAGCATGCGAACGGGTAACACGCAGCTTCCTCGATTTTTGCGCACTGCATAACTGGCGTGTAGCCTTCTATCAAGTATACCCCGATCACCTGGACACCTACCGGGCACTTAAACTAAAGATATTCAAGATGGGCGAAGAGGCAGTCCTCGATCCCCAGACTTTTACACTAAATGGTTCTGCCCTGGCAAATGTACGCACAAGCTGTCGGCGCGCCGAACGCGAAGGAGTCACTATCCGCTGGTACGAAGGCGATCTTCCACCAGAAGCAATGCAGCAGATCGAACAACTCTCCAACATCTGGCTGGAGAGCAAGGCAGGCAAAAATGCGTCGGAGACGGGTTTCAGCACAGGCAGACTCGATGAGTTGAACGATGCCGCCGCGCGGGCCGACCTGCTCGCCAGCATTCCCTCACCATCAAACGCGGCCCAGCAGACCGTTCCACGCCTTGTGACCGCTGTTGCAACAACGAGTTCAGGTCAGGCATGCGCATTTACTACCTTTACGCCTATCTATGGTTCTTCAACCATTGATGAGCCGAAAAGTCAGGCGTGGGGCTGGACACTCGATATGATGCGCAGGCTTCCCGATGCACCGCCGGGAGTGATGGAGCTGCTCCTGGCGCGCGCCATCGAGCGCTTTCGATCTCGCGGCGCGCACATCCTTAGCCTCGGTCTGGTGGCGTGGTCCGATACCAGGCAGGAGATGACCTCTACACAACGACAGATTGTCAGTTTTATCACGGATCACCTGCATCTGTTAGAGAGCCACAGTTCGCTCTTCAAATTCAAGCAGAAATTTCACCCGCGCTGGGAGAGCCGCTACATTGTTGCCAGCGGAACGCTCGCCCTACCAAAAATCGCGCTGGCGGTGTTCTCCGCGCGCAACTACGCGGGCGGGGGCGTGATGAGGTTGGTGAAGTAAAGCGATGACGGTAAGCAGCACGCTCAAGCAGTTCTTGCGCTATTGTCTCGTGGGAGCGGCGAACACAGCTATCGACCTGCTGATCCTCAATATTCTCCTGTGGCGCATTCCCACGAACAATGTGCAGGTCCTGGTGGGCTACAATTCTATTGCCTACGCGGGCGGCGCGGTGAGCAGTTTTTTCCTGAACAAGTACTGGACGTTCCGGCGCACGCATAAAGCGAGCTGGCGCGAAGTGACGCGTTTTGTGGTGAGCCTGGTGCTTGAAATTCTGTATAGCAACGCGCTGATCTGGCTGGCCGGAAAAGCGCTGCAGCCCTTTATCGCCAATACGACGCTGTGGGGCAATGCCTCCAAGCTTGTGGCGGTCGCCGTCGGCGCGGTCATCACGTATCTGTTTATGCGCTTCTGGACCTTTGCCAGCGCGCCACAGGAGGGCTCAAAGACCTGAGAGGGAACGGCTGGAATATGCAAGGCGCGCAAGAAAGTGCTATAATTAACTAAGGTCGCTCTATATATAGAGGCCAGTTGAAGTACATTTCGCACAGCCCCTTGTAATAAAAAGGAGTCCGCGCCATGCTCTCCGAACAACCGACATTAGGCACACGCGGTATGGTTGCCACCGCTCACTATCTCGCCACTCAGGCGGGCCTCTCTATTCTCCAGCAGGGTGGTAACGCGGTGGATGCGGCATTGGCGGCGAATATGGCAATGACCGTCGTCTATCCCTCGACCAGCTCCGCCGGTGGCGATCTCTTTATGTTGATCTGGGAGGCAAAGACCGGACAACTGCACGCGCTGAACGGCAGTGGACGCGCGCCCGCTGGTATGACGCCAGCATATTTCGCGGCGCGAGGGATGCAGCAGATTCCACTGGTCGGGCCGCTCTCCATCAATGTGCCGGGAGCCGTGGATGGCTGGTTCGAGGCGCTGGGCCGCTTCGGCAGCCTTGCTCCCGAGGAGATCTTTGCTCCCGCCATCGCCTTTGCCGAGGAGGGCGTGCCGGTGACGCCGAAGCTCAGTGGTTGGCTGAAGGGAGCGGCAAAGGCGGTGCTGGGTCCGCACGAGACGAGCACCGATATCTTCTTGCCCGGCGGGAAGGTTCCGCGTGCAGGCGATATCCTGCACCAGCCGCACCTGGCGCGCACCTATCAAACGCTAGCCAGGGAGGGACGCGACGCCTTCTATCGTGGCGCGCTGGCACGCACGATCACCGAGCATGTGCAGCGCATCGGCGGCGTGCTCAGCATGGAGGATATGGCGGCGCATCACTCCGATTGGGTGAGCCCCATCTCGACGCAGTATCGCGGCTACGATGTCTACGAGTTCCCGCCGAATTCACAGGGTATCGCAGCCCTGGAGATGCTCAATATCATCGAGGGCTACGATCTCCGCTCGCTCGGCTATCAGAGCGCCGAGTACCTGCATATTCTGCTCGAAGCGAAAAAGCTGGCATACGCGGACCGCGATCGCTACATCTCCGATCCCGCGTTCGTCGCTATTCCGCTCGAACGCCTGCTCAGCAAGGCATACGCGGAAGAGCAACGCTCGCGCATCGATCTCCAAAAGGCGGCGCGACAGGTTGGACCAGGGTTGGAAAAAGAGGGCGATACTACATACCTCTGCGCAGTCGATCGCGAGGGCAACGTCGTCTCGCTGATCCAGAGCCTCTACAAAGGCTTCGGCAGCGGCGTCGTCGGCGGGAATACTGGCGTGCTGCTGCATAATCGTGGCTCGTACTTCTCGCTCGATCCTCGCCACGCCAATTATCTGCAACCGGGCAAGCGCACTATGCATACGCTCGCACCGGCGCTAGTGCTGCGCGGAGGCAGACCCGCTATCGTGCTGGGATCAATGGGCGGCGATACTCAGCCACAGATACATATACAAATGCTCTCCGCTATGATAGACTTTGGGCACAATGCGCAAAAGGCAATCTCTGCCCCACGCTGGCGCAGCGGGCGTTTCCGTTCCGGCGCGGCGGGCGGAGAATTAGAATTGGTGGGACAGGCGGGCGTCGACGAGTACCTGGGTACAGCGGTCAGCGAGACCGTGGTACTGGAGGATCGCTTCCCCAGCGGAGTCGCTCTGGCGCTCGATCTGCTCGGCCACCGCACCAGTATTCATGGACCCTGGGAGGATGGAATGGGCCATGTGCAG
>JALYTQ010000320.1 GCA_030854195.1 Chloroflexota bacterium | reverse complement strand
GGTCTGTACCATCTGGTCGCGCATAGAGATTGTCATAATCTTTCCTTCTATCTATCTTTCTATGTCAATCAAACGATCTCAGCAATGATAGCCGTGGGGCGTTGGGAAGTGCGCTGCAACAAAGCATGTTCTATCTGATCGTGGGAGCGCCCATTGATGGTAGTCGCGGTCCAGGCAAAGGCGGCGAACTTTTCTGCCAGGTTGCCTAGGGACAGGGTGCTACTGGAGTTATTGATGACGATGCAGGTGAGATTTGAGAGCGCGAGGTTGCCCGCCAGGAGAATTGCCTCCCAGACGCTGCCCTCATTGCACTCACCATCGCCAACCAACACGAAGACGCGGCGCTCACTCTTTTTAGCGCGCAACGCCAGGGCCATACCTATCGCCATCGGGAGTCCGTGTCCCAGCGAGCCGGTGGAGGCTTCGACGCCTGGAACCTGGTTACGATCGGGATGGCCGCCCAGGAAGCCCTCCCACGTTTCGAAGTTTTTGAGCGCGGACGGTGGGAAAAAGCCATGCGCGGCCAGGATGGCGTAATAGGCGAGTGGGCCATGTCCCTTGCTGAGCACAAAACGGTCGCGCTCCTCGCTGCGTGGATGCGCGGGGTCATAATGCAGCACGCGGTCATAGAGGACCCAGAGCACATCGAGCGTGGAGTGGGCGCTGGTATCGTGTTTTTCATCGCCCGTTGCCAGGGTCATCAGTTGTTTGATAGAGGTCAGTTCGGTTTGCATATATCACCTTCTTGTTGAGTAGATTTGTAGGTTTCTCAACAAGAGGATTGTAACAGTGAAAGAAGAATGAGAGGATGCTCAAAGGGGCAGAAAATGGCCTGTCCATCGGGACAGGCACTTCCATTCCAGGTCTGGTCTCACTCCTGCTCTTGCTCCGTCAGGTACAATTCGCGGGTGATGATGCGCCTTGCGATGGGGATGGATAGCACAATGGAGGTGGTGATCTGCCCATGTTCGGCGAGGCGATCGATCAGGGCTTCCAGGTGGCCGACGGTGGAGACGAGCAGCTTGATGATAAATGAGTCGCCACCGGTCACGCGGTAGCATTCTAGAATCTCAGGAATCTCTTTGGTGAGCACGGTAAAGCGGGCATGGCTCTCTCCGGCATAGGTACTCACACGGATAATGGCGGTGATGGGCAGGCCAAGCTTCATCGGATCAACCTCGGCGCGATAGGCGGTGATAATGCCTACCTCTTCCATCTTATGGATACGTTCCGCTACGGCGGGCGCGGAGAGTCCCACGCGTTGGCCTAGTTCGCTATAGGAAAGGCGGGCGTTGCGCTGCAGCTCCTGGAGCAGTTGCCAACCGGTCTCGTCAAGGAAGCGATCGGATTCGAAGGTCACTACGCTTTTCTCCTTTACAATCTTAGGTCGGTAGAGACTTCTACCTTGCTTTCTCTCTTCATTTTACCCCCAAAGAGCTGTATACTTCTAGTAGAAAGTAAGATTGATCTAAAGATAGATGACCGAGATCTACAAGGTTTTGAGGAGGAAGGTTATGTTCATGATTGTTTTTGCGATAGTAATACTGCTGGCACTGCTGGATATTGCGGCGCTGCGTTGGGGTCCGGATAGCACTGATGGGCGCGAAGGCTACGAGTGGGAGCAGCAGCATCACGGCCAGGATAGTTTTAGCGCGAAACATCACGCGTTTTCGTCGCTTTAATTTATAAGGGTGCGCGAAACGGCAGGTCAAAACAGGCGCGTTTCTGACCGCATTATATGTTATGCTCCTTTCATCGACTGTATCAAAGACGGTGAAAGGAGCATTTTTATGTTAGATAGAGCCACGGTCTCGGCCTGGCTGGACGCGTATGTTCAGGCGTGGAAGACGTACGATCGGGATGCGATAGGTGCCCTTTTTAGCGAGGACGCTGTGTATTACTACACTCCCTACTCCGAAGCGCTTCATGGCAGGGAGACGATTGTGAATTCATGGTTGCAGAAGCCCGATGAAACCGGGTCATATGACGCCCACTACGAGCCGCTGCTGATCGAGGGCGATCGCGCCGTGACGAATGGGCGCAGCCGCTACTTCGAGCAGGGCTCAGATAAGCTCAAGGCGGAATGGGACAATGTCTTTATGCTGCGCTTCGATGAGCAGGGACGCTGCAAAGAGTACCGGGAGTGGTATATGCAGCGACCCGAGTAAATGGGCCTCCCCATCCCTACTGTTAAATTATTTTAAGCATTGAGAAGCACGACCTCTTCGCCGACCTGTAGGGTGCGGTCGGGCGCGTTCTTCTCGAAGAGATGCACGGCCTGCTGGCCCATGACGCGCCAGCGGGCCTTGTTGGCATCGACCTGCAGGCGCACCAGGGCGGTGTTCTCGTCGATACCGACGACCAGAACACCGGCGGGCAGATCAGTGATGAGCAGGTGCAGTTCCGAGCTGTCGAGGATGCGCGACATGCGATCAAAGTGGGGGAAGACGACGAGGCCGGGGACGATCGCGAGCGCGTCTATCCAGCGCGGCTTCTGACCAGCCATAACCTCGCGCATGGCGATTGTGTAGCGGCTTAACATCATCGCGCCAGCGCTGCAGCCCGCGAGCACGGCCCCTTGCTGATAGGCGTTAGTGATAATTTCCCAGGCTGGCGTGTCGCGCAGCGTCTCGATAGTATGCTGGGGATTGCCGCCGGAAAAGTAGTAGAAATTGGCACCTTGCAGGAGGGCGAGCTGCTCTGGCTGGTGGGCACTGGCGCGATCGAGAATCGTAGTGGCGCGAATATCCTGCACACCGAGCTGGGAGAAGTGGCGCAGGCCCAGATTATTCCAGTAGGTCGGTTTGTTTGCTTCCAGGCCGCTCGCCGTTGGGAGCAAGGCAACGCACGCGTTGTCCGCCCCACCGAGCGTCCCCAACAAATAGCTATCGGTCGTCTCCATGACGTTCAGGTACTCGCCGGAGCCAACAAGGGCGATGGCCCCCGGCGAGGTATGAGCGCTTTCAGATTGCATTGAACTTCTCATTTCTCTCTATGCTACATGGGCAAAACGCAGCAGATCGGCGACCGTAAAGTCCCCAGGCTGCGCGGCAGGGAGCGTAGGACGCCACGCACTTTCGGCGTTGAGGTAAGAGGTGGGATCGTCATCGATCAGTCCCATCAGCACCTCGGCCACGATACGACCACCGACTTCGCCCATGCGCTCCCCGTTATAACGTACCTCGGCCTCGCGCAGGATGTAGTACCAGAGCGGCGTCTCACTCTTCCAACCGAGTGGGCGCAGACCAGCCTCCTCCGGTGTAAGCGGCGCAACACCCATCACCCTGGCGATTGCCTCGCCCGACGGCAGATCGAGACCCTCACCACGAATGAGGTCGCGGTAGGCCAGCGAGTGCTCTTCAGGAATCTCCGTCGTGCCAACTACCGACTCGGGCAGGTTGATCAGCGCGTGGGCGAGTATAGTATCGATGCGTTTGCTGGCCTGCGGAGGTCGCTCTGCATCCACATTGAAGAAGTAAGCCCAATCGACGGTGCGATCGTGGTTGACGGGACAGGTGCCCTGATAATCGGGGAAGACCTGACCCTGCGCGCCTCCGTCGTTGAGGCAGTAGGACTGACGCACCTGGCTATGACCGTAGCGATAGGCGGCGTCGGCGAACTCCACAGGGATATAGGGGCCGTCCTTGTAAGAATAGAACTTCAGGCCGTTTGACAGAATATCCTGCATAAGCTCCTCGCCAACGGTAAGAGGGAGAAACTCGTGGGCAACGATCCATTGATAATGCCAACGCACGAGCCGCTGGGCCTCGCCGAACACCTTTGCCGCCGCCACACCCTGCTCTCGGAGGAAGTCCGCGACAGCGTTGTGAAACTTCAGGAAGGCGAGGTGCAGTTGCGAGATGATCAGATGCACATCGTCACGCGGATCGCCGAGGATGGCGCGGCCCTGGCGGTTTCTGGGCAGGTCGTTCAGCGCGTCCACATCGTTGATACCGAGCAGGAACTTGTCAGCATCGTCGCTATCGTAGATATAGGGACTGCCCGTGGGACCGGCGGCGTAGAGCGATTCCAGGTCGAGGCGCGGCGTTCTGAAGTTGCGCAACTCGTTCAGGCGCGCGTGGTGCTGAAGCAGGCTACGATCGGCGGTAATATCGTGGGCAACGAACTGGCCGATAAAGGTAAAGCCTGCCGGAATGCGCAGATTATCGGAGGCCGCCTGCTGCTCCTGAGATTCGGCGTCGGCATCCATATAGGAGCCGGAGCGACCAAGCATCAGCATGATAGCCTCGTCGCATTCGGGCGCGGGCAGAGTGGGAAACATTCTCCCATACTTCCCGGCCTTCGCCTGCGAAAGGGCATCTTTAAGATGCGGAGAGATGACACAGCTATGTTGTGCAATACGTGTAGCCATAGAACGGATGTGCTCCTTGCATTACTTCTCTCTGAAAAGCGTTTACTTGCTCATGATAAAATGGAGCAGGATACGCCGACGGGGTGCAAAATATGCGCAACCCTGCTCACACGTAGGCATCGTGTACTGTCGAGCCAGAAAGGCTGAGGCCGGAACCATATGGATGAGCAGGGTTCTGAGCATAGTGCATCTACTCAACACTATACAACACAGGCAAGAAAGACATACCGGTGATTCAGCTAGCTAAGACCTGGAAAAAGGACCAGTTTCTGCTGAGGGATGCAACACATGGCTATGCAGGCAGAGACGTACCCCAGAACGCGGCAACCACGCCGGTATAGGAGTCCTTCATGCCCTCGTACAGGCGCGCATTCTCGATCGAGAGAGCGGCAAGGCTGGATAGCACCGAAAGGAACTTCACATCGCTATCGTCGAACATCACCTGCTCGCCGGTGTAGACGCGCATCACACCGATGGCTTTGCTATGCACCTCCAGGGGAACGCTCAGCACCGAGGCCAGACCCTCGCGGCGCGCTGCCTCCTGATACTGGAAGCGGGAATCGGTCCTGACGTCGGGAATGTAGACCGGATAGCAGCAGAGCGTCTCGCTATCGATGGGGCTGTGCGCCACCTTTACGGGTCCCTTATCAATGTAATCGGGGCTCAATCCCTGAGCGGCACCTATGACGAGCTGATCGGTACTTGGATCGAGGAGACGGATGACGGCGGCCTTTACTTGCATAGCGGAAGTTACAGTCTCTACAATATGTTGTAGTACTTGATTGAGTTCAAGGCTCGACGAGAACGTCATTGCGGCCCGGTGGAGCGCTGTATAGTAATCCTTGCTGGGGGAAGTCGGGTTATTGGCGATGGTGGGGTCTGTTGTCATGACGGGTATCTCCTAAATAGGCGATATGCATACATCTTATGATAAGAAACAAAGCACGGGGACAATATTCTGACTAATACCTCTCCACTCAGTAGGGATGGGGCTTGCCTCCATCCGGCCCAGGAC
>JALYTQ010000319.1 GCA_030854195.1 Chloroflexota bacterium | reverse complement strand
CGTATGTACGAGCCTACGTCGGGGCGCATCCTCTTTCGCGAGCAAGCGGTGAATGGTCCCAGCAGCAGGCTCTCGGCGCGCGCGTATCGTCGCCACGTGCAGCTGATCTTTCAAGATCCCTTCGCGTCGTTGAACGCTATGCATAATGTGCGCTATCATCTGAACCGTCCTTTGCAGATCTACGGACACGCGCACAGCAAGTCCGAGCTGAACGAGCAGGTGCTGAGCCTGCTCAACCGCGTGAGCCTGAGCCCTGCGGAACAGTTTATCGAGAAGTATCCCCACCAGTTGAGCGGCGGACAGCGCCAGCGCGTGGCGATCGCCCGCGCCCTGGCGGCCCGTCCCGAGATCCTATTGGCCGATGAGCCGGTCTCGATGCTGGATGTATCGATTCGCCTGGATATCCTCAACCTGCTGCTGCGCCTGAAAGATGAAGAGCGGCTCGCCTTTCTCTTCATTACGCACGATATCGCCAGCGCCCGCTATTTCGCGGAGGAGACGCTGGTGATGTACGCGGGTCAGGCGGTGAAGGGCGGTCTGAGCGACGATGTGATCCAGACGCCGAAACATCCCTATACACAGCTCTTGATCGCGGCGGCCCCCGATCCCAGGCGCTTGAAGAAAGTAACGAAGGGCGTCTCGACGATTCCGGCGCGTGGGGAGCCGCCGAGCCTGATTAATCCTCCCACTGGCTGCCGCTTCCATCCGCGCTGCCCATACGCTATGCCCGTCTGCCGCGAGCGTTTCCCTGCCCGCAGCGATCTGGGCAATGGGCACTGGACGCATTGTTTCTTGTATGATAAAGAGAGCGGTGCGACGAACGGGCTGGTGAAACGGACGGGCTTATAAAGCGCAATGATGCGTGGACGCCTCAGAGAAGAGAATGAAAATGGGATAGAATGGTATCGGAAGCGGCGAGATGAGATCGACGCGATTCGGTGCCGAGAGCCCGTTTATAAAGCTGATCCTGGTGCGTCCAGCAGAGCTGATTGTTGCCACTGCGCCCAGCAGTGAGCACGCGAAGGAATCTTGTGGTTGTACACGTCCTTCATCGCATCACACCGCGCGTACTGGGATGAGGAAACAGGACGGCATGGGGCGCAAACGGGCTTGTGAACCGCGCCCCATGCCGATTCACGGTTCACGATCGATCTGCATCTAGAGCAGCCTTTCGATCGTGAACTAATTATGCCTACCTTTTCACCCATACCGCTCATATCTCATATCAGGGGGAATATCATGCAAGGAAGCACTGTCAACAGTTTTGATCTGCCTGCACAACCATTGGTCAAACCAGAACCACAAGTGGAGAAGCTAAACAGAAATAACCGCCGCAGTAAATGGAGCATTATACTTTTTGCCTTCGGTACCGTCTGTATGGTAGTCGCTGGCCTCATGTCCTTCTGGGATCATCGAGCCTTAACTCTTTTACTGCCGGATCTCTTTATAATGCTATGTAGTGGAGGGTCAATTTTCTCTTCAAAGTTTTTGGTAAGAAGTGTGAGCAAACATTGGCAACGGCTTGAGCAGCGGCGACAGGCTGCGGCCCGTGGAGATCAACGTCTATTAGCCACTGAGCAGCCCGTAGCGGATGCCCATGCACTCACATTGCCGCTAACAATCAGGCAGCGTCCACGCATAGCATCCTTTGCGCTCATGTCGGGTATCACCTGCTTATCTTGTACAGTTGGTATAAGCTTAGCTGTTTTGTTTCTTACCCATATAGTGCCTTTGCCGCACCATACAGACTGGCCTCCAACCCTTGTCTTTGGCATCATGGGCATCCTTTCCCTGCTCGGACTTGTCGCGACTATCGGGTTCGCTGTTCTTATGTATACCAGGGTGCGCCAGCAGATTACGCTCACCGAGGATGGGCTGATGCAGGTTGGACTCTCCTCAAAGGTGCGCAGCATTCCCTGGAGCGAAGCGCGGCTCTTCGCCATACTGGGCATCTATGGCGCAAAAAAATATCCCTCCCGGCGCTCTTCGAGCTTTCCAGCAGTAATGAGATCATCCGTTGGAACTGGATACGCAAGAATAGTATGAATGTGTGGTACTTCGCTGATAGTAGAGTTGATCCGGCGGAATACGAACGGCAGATGCATGGCGTTTTCTCGATTATTACCGCTAAAACCGGTTTGCCGCTCTATGATCTGCGTAAAGAGCGTCCTAAATAATCAACCAGGCTTGCTGACCCGAGCTGCGAACAGTATCCTTCCCCTTGCCGGTTCGAAGTGCAGAACCTCTTGACCATAGCAGAGTCTCGGTTATACAATAGATCGGACGGTTTCTTCCAGAACACATAGCAGGAAAGAGAACGCTCATGGAACAGCGCAAAGATGGCTTCCGTTCAATTGACGAATATATTGCTAGCTTCCCTGAAGACATACAAGCGCTCCTTGAAGCAGTGCGAGCCACCATCAAAGCCTCTGCACCCGCTGCGGAGGAGTGCATAAGCTATCAAATGCCCGCGTTCGCGCTGAACGGGAACTTAGTCTATTTTGCCGCGCTAAAGCATCACATCGGGTTCTATCCAACCGCAAGTGCGATTGAGGCATTTAAGGATGAAGTATCCATCTATGAGAGTAGCAAAGGCGCTGTAAAATTCCCCATTGGTCAACCCTTGCCGTTGGAACTGATAAGCAAAATTGTTCAATTTAGAGTTACCGAGAATCTCAAGAAGGCAAAAGTGCGCAAGAAAAAAGCATGAACGCACACAGCAGCGCTTCTGTTCTTCCAGCGTAGCTCGACCGAACTGCACATTGATATTACTATTTTGCAAAGGAGCAACATCGTATGGCAGAAAACACCTTCCAGAAGGCCACCATCACTATCGAAGCGGCCCAGCGCCTCATCGCCGGAGCCGAGGCCAAAGCGCGCGAGATGGGCAAGCCCATGTGCATCGCGATCTGTGACAGCGACGGCACACTCAAAGCGTTCAGCCGCATGGACGGCGCTGCCCTGCTGAGCGTGCAACTCGCCCAGGACAAAGCCTACACCGCCATCAGCTTCGGCATGGCGACCCACGAATGGCATGAATTTGTGGAGAACGATCCGCCCCTGCTGCACGGCATCATCAAGACGGACCGCCTCATCGTCTTCGGCGGCGGCTTTCCGATCAAGACGGAGACGGGCATCATCGGCGGCATCGGCGTGAGCGGCGGCCACTGGACCGACGATATGCAGGTCGCCCAGGCTGGCCTGGACGCACTGTAGACGCTATTACCCGTTCTCTCAATAATTACCTGATACCATCCGTAGGAAGATATCACTCATCACATGTAACGATCACTTCCTACGGATAATTCATTATTTCTCTCTCAGCATTTTTTAGAAGCCCTCACTAGCGCTATGTACGAGGAAGCTTCAGCAACTTCCGTACTTCAGCTTCATCAGTCGCAACCAGCAGCTGGTCAATCAATTGATCCAACTCGTCCTGATCAGTGATTGCAACAACGTGCTGCTGCGCCACATCCCCTAAAGATGGAAAGCGGTTTTTGACGATTTTGAGAGCGGATCTCTGCAAGCCTCGTAGCTCTCCTTTTTCGACCCGCTCCTGAACATCGGGATTATCATCAAGAAACCAATCATAAGCCATATGCATGCGTAGTTCCTCCTCTACTAATTTTTTGTCTTGCTCCGTCATTGCTTTCGACCTTTGCATAATCCGCCGAAAACGGATAAGGTGATGCCCAAACTGCTGCCGCGTATAATGCTCTTTCATTTCCCTCAGTGCCCCAATGAGCAGGGGAGCATTGGCTCCTTGCATCGCAGGCAGCAGCGTGTACAGACAGACTGCACGCTCGTCGACAAATTTCTGCGCCTCCAGCTTCCACAATGCCAGGACGCGGTAGTGCAGGCTGAGAAGCAGTTCCTCGCCGCTCTTCTCTTCGAATGGCGGCTTTGGAATCGTTGTCTTAAACGGATACATGATGACGGTAATTACAGGTTTCTTATGTTTCGCAAAAAGTCCAACATGATATTGCAGCACGCGAATATCTATCTGGCTATCAGCATCCGTCTGTAACTCCATGTCCAGTATATGCGGTGTCCCGTTCCTCATTACATTGTACACCAGGTCCGCCTTCAGAATGGTGCGGTCGATCTCAACATTCTTATCATCAACGACTTCGGTCCCAGGGACCAGCCTGGGGACGATCTCCCTGGCTTCATTGCCAAATAATGCTTTCAGCGTATTGTCAAATTCCTGCTGTTTGTTCTGCTGCATAGACCTCCCGACCTCCTCAACATGATTTCTCATAGTATAACACATGTTCTAGCTTTAGAAAACTTCCTGGTACTTTTGATGTGTTTGATGACATAACATGCACATAAGATTTTTCATGCCTTCTCTTTATCACTGCCCGCTAGTCATAAAGAGAAGAGGCCACGGGATAACATATGTTGACATGTTACTTATGATCTATCAGTTAAAAGAGGGTGGAGGATGGTCTATAATATCATTACTCGAAGGGGCTATTGTATACTGTTTCTAAGCTGAAAAACATTCCCTCATAACAGGGAGAAGAGGCGAGCAACGAGACCGCGTCTATTGCGCACAGTTAATAGGAGGTTTACGCGTAATGAATCCGAGCGAGATCAGTCAATCTACAGGGACCGTTTCTCTCCTGGGCATCCCCTTTGATGCCAATTCCAGCTACTTGCGCGGTCCCGTTATGGCACCGCCACGTATTCGTGAAGCCCTCTACTGCGGCGCTAGCAATATGTGGACGGAGGACGGCATGAATCTGGGCAGACCCGACGCCTTTCACGACGCTGGCGATCTCACATTGCCAACTGATGTCACGTCCGCCTACGCCGAAATTGAGAGGGCGGTGCGCGCCATACTCGCTCTGGGCTACCCTCTTATCTGCCTCGGCGGGGATCATTCGATCACCTATCCGATACTGCGCGGCTTCCAGGACAATTTTGCTGACATAACTATACTCCATTTCGACGCGCATCCTGACCTCTACGATGACCTTGACGGACCCTTCTCGCACGCCTGCCAGTTCGCGCGCATTATGGAGAATCGCCTGGCGTGCCGCCTGGTTCAGGTTGGCATCCGTACTATCAATGACCATCAACTAGAGCAGGCAAAGAAGTTCGGAGTGGAAGTAATCACCATGCGCAACATAAGTCGAATGGCCAGTTTGAAACTAGAGGGTCCACTGTACATTTCCTTTGATTTAGATGTGCTCGATCCAGCCTTTGCCCCCGGCGTGTCGCACTACGAGCCCGGCGGCATGTCGGTGCGCGAGGTTCTTGCTATTATCCAGGGACTACGCGTTCCCATTGTAGGTGCCGATATTGTCGAGTACAACCCTATCCGCGATCATCAGACACAAACAGCCATGGTTTGCGGTAAGATGCTGAAAGAAATCACCGCCGCCATGCTC
>JALYTQ010000068.1:16396-19063 GCA_030854195.1 Chloroflexota bacterium | reverse complement strand
CACGATAGACGCGAGGAAGCGCGGGATGCTGCAACTGTTTGAGCGCCGTGGCATTGAAAGGGGGCTCGCGCCGCTCTCCGTGGACGACATGCACCACCTCTTTGAGGACAAATTGCTTCTCAGGGATACGTTCGTCCGTCACAAGGTAGACGGCCCCCGATGCTCCCTGACCAAGGAGGTCGATTACCTTGTACCTTCCGCGTATGAAGTGTCCCGCTTGCAGAGTGGCTTGCATATCATTCATCAAATACCTCGTACACTCCATTCTAACTACGTTTACTGGTGCCTCTCAAGGTCTTTGCCCCACTTCCTTCAGGCCATTACTTTTTATAACGCATGATTGGCGGTAGAGTAAGTTTGATCCCCCTGAATTGGCTATCGTCAACTATAATGTATCAATTCTTTACTATTTATCGTGCAACTAAAGCTAACTTCCCCTGCTCCAATATGCTTTGCACGCGGCGATACCGCTTTGAATACCTTCGTCGATCGCTGGACTGTTCATTGGCGTTTGCGTGGTGGGGCCAAATTCAGAATCGTCCCATGCATAGAAGACCAGGCCGCTTGCCCCGTGCGTGCAGAAACTTCTGCTCTGTATCGCAATGTCCTGGGCAGTCGGTGTAACCCAATATCTCCCACCATTCTTTATAGGACCACCAAATGCCTGCCCAATGCCAATAAGCGGTACTTTGGTAATGTCCCAGCCTCGTTGTTGTAAACTTGCAAACATCACGGGAAGCACGGCTGACATCGACCAATCGTAAGCTGTCGGCGCTGCGAGCGGTGCTGTAGCGGGGAGCGAGGAGGTGTAGATGTAAAGGCCGACCTCATCACAGCCCTGCGGAGAAAAATTATCGGCAATCCAATCTTCCCATCCATATTTCTGCTGTGCCTCTATGCTCCCTCCGAAGCCGCAAATGGCTAGGCGGCCCGGTGTATATTGTTGGATGAGGGCATGTATTTTGATAAGGAGGTCGCGCGCGCTGCCTGCATCCCACTGCGTCCAGTCATCCAGCACCCAATAGCCCATAATCAGGGGATTATCTTTCTCCAGCTTTAAATGAGTGGCAATAGTGGCTAAAAGCACGTTCTCGTTGCTTAAATACGGATAAGGATCACTTTGACAGTACTGGCCTGGTCCCACGAGCGCTGGTATTAGCACCTTCGTACGATGACATTCATAATAATACAAATAGCTTGAGAGGTAGCCATCTACTATCTTCATGTGCAATGCTTGCAGCCTTTGCCCTAATGCACTGTTTTCAGCGGGCGGTTGCCCATATTTAAATACGACTTGAATGCCTTCCGTAGCTGATTTTGTGGCTCCATCAAGTTTATCGATGCTAAATCCGCCTACCATGTGATTTTTGTATACTGCATTAGGAAGCCTGTTTTGTTCATAGCGGAGAAACAAAACAAGATCAAGCAGAATGAACACAATGACGAGAATGCTAAGCAAAACAATGACGCGCTTCATATCTTTTTCACTACTCCACGCCTTAGAAGACGTTTTCGACTTGACATGACAGAGTTCATCATCACGTGAAGTCTCTCCCTGCTTTTCTCTCAGCATAGCAGAAGTTTCAAACGTAACTCATCAGGTCTCCCATCCCTACTGATGAGTTATTTTCAAAACGGGCTGAGCATTAAGGACGTTCATAGTACTTCATAGCTGAGAGGTAAAGCAGTTCAAGCTTTGCCGCGAGCACGCGGTAATCGTGATTGGCAATTACCCATGCGCGCGCGCGGCGTCCCAGAGTTGCTCCCTCTTCTGGATGACGAAAGAGATGTTCAAGATGCTGATCAACCTCCTCAGCCGTTGTTGCCTGACAGATCGGCGGTAGATCTGGATATGCATCTTTATAAATGAAAGAGGCAATCACCGGTTTTGCGCAACTCATTGCCTGTAACTCCGATAAGCCTAACGCTCCCAGGTACAGTTGTCCAACGATGATATCTGCCGCATGTAGCAGGCGAGCAACTTCATGCGGGGCAACGCGCGGTACAAATTCAAAGCGCTCTGCATACTGCTGCTTATAGTGTTCTCGTAGAGGTCCCCAATCCAGCACCTGGACCCGCACATCGGCATTGCGTTGCGCGAAGCGCGCTATTCCTTGCAGCGCGGCATCGGCTCCTTTAATTGGATCGAGACGTGCAAAGAGCAATATGGTCCTGGGCCGCGAGAGAGAGCACGGACACTCCTTTTCTGGCGCAAAGTGATCGGTATCAATGGGAGATGGCAAGAAGAGCGCGTCAGGGCGCATCGCCTGGACGATAGGGAGTAAATCAGGAGTAATGCACAGCACTGCCGTTGCTCGCTGAAAAATTGGTGATAGCAGCGAACGAAATAAGGGACTCTTCAAACGCTCTCGCACATCGGTTCCATGACAATGCACAATAGAAGGTATTTTACTTACCAATCCGAGGGCACCGTAGCTGGCCCAGTGGATATGTACTACGTCAAAATGGCGCGTATTGAGCTGACCGACGATGTGGTGCATGTCAAAGATACGGCCAGGCAGCATAGCAAGCTTTACAGGGAGTGCTGCCGATCCACCGACGAGGCTGGGCTGATAGAGTGTCACTCTATGGTTCCGTTCTTGCAGACCTTTTCCGTAGACCTCAGCCACTTCATTTATATTGTTTACAGACAAAACGCGCATACTC
>JALYTQ010000068.1:0-16386 GCA_030854195.1 Chloroflexota bacterium | reverse complement strand
TCACCCTCGTTTCTACCTGAACATAACATTATACTTCCTGGTCTTCAACATCCCGCTCACCTGATGAGGTTTTGATAAAGCTCAAGAAGGTTTTGACGTTCCTTTTCCCAGCAGAGGTCTCGTTGCACAGCCTGCTGGGCATTCTGATGCATACGCTCCAGCACAACACGATCTGCAAGCATGCTATTGATCGCGGTGGCAATATCAGCCGGAGCCAACGAGGATACAACCTGGCCCACAGCGTAGGCGTTGAGAACGTCCGCTACCGCGTCAAGTGGTGAGGCAAGCACGGGTAGACCCGCCATGAGATACTCAAAGAGTTTATTGGGGAGACACCAGCGAATATTCAATGAGTAATCAGGCGAAAATATTACCAGGCCGATATCTGCCGAGGCTGTCCAATGCAATAAATCCTTATAAGGAACAGGAGGCAGTATTTTCACCCGCTCACCTACTCCCTTGCGCTCGATCAGAGCCGCTAGCTGCTCGCGGTCCACGTCGCTCGCCCAGCCCATCAGCACGATTACCGTATCAGGCTCTAGAAAGGGTGCCGCGTGGACGAGCATTTCCAGGCTGCGGTTAGGCTGTATGTTGCCCTGGTAAAGCACAATACGCGCCCCTTTTCCCAGCTTCAGCCGTTGCCGCAAGCGATCGCTTTGGGGAACGGTTTGATAGGCAGGAATATTGCGTACTAACGACACAGCAGGAGGATGATAGCGAGTACGGATTTCCCGTGCAATAGGAGGCGAAACTGTAATAACGCTAGCACAGCGTGAAATGAGTAGGGTAAGAATAGACGCAAAGAGCTTTCTAAAACGGTACCATAGCGATCCATTGAGCTCATGCAGAGGGAGTTCGTGGGCATCAAAGATGAGGGACGCCCGGTGCAATTGGGCCGCAATGTAACAGGCGGGCAGCGCTGTCAGATCGTGCGCATGATAAACAGCGGCTGGTGTGCGTAGTAATTGACGCGTGCTGACAATAATTTTCTGGAGTGTTCTGATAAGTATCCACGGCGTAAAGCGCGGGGAGGTAAACCAGTCGGGTCTGATGATATGTTTGACATGTATGCCGGAGATAGTCTCCTCGTCAGGCAGAGAGCGCTCGCGCTCAACATCAACGATGGATACAGTGAAACCGGCTTCTGCAAGCGCGGTGGCTTCACGCATGACACGACCATCTGTACGCGCTACCCCTCGAACGTGCATACATACATTTATAGGAGCCTTCATTGCAGCCGCACGCGTAGCCACTTGAGCTTCTCTCTCCAATTTTGTTTCCATATACTACACCCTCCGGTCTTCTAAGGCCACCTTCCTGGGCATAAACCTCCCCAGAAAAACGAGACAGCCAGCATACAGGGCAAAAGCAACTATATACATGCCCCAGGCGATATATGTTTTCTGGCTTTGTGCCAGAAAAATGCTTCCAATGTAGAGACCAATGCCTATCACTAGTGCAATGAAAAAAAGGCCCATCTCAAAGGGTACAGGATATATGCGCTGATTTACGATGTAGGCAATCAGCGCAAGGAGTGCATACGCAAGGAGCGTCGATAGAGCCGCTCCCATCGGCCCATAGAGCGGAATCAATATAAGGTTCAAACCCACGTTGGCAAGCGCCGCGGTCGCGGTGAAGATCACAGCGAACCATGTTTTGCGTTGGATCGAGATGCCAAGTGTGAAAACGTTATAGACTCCATAAAACATAATAGAGATCGTAATGATGGGAATGATGGGTGCTGCTGAATGATAAGAAGGCGGAAAAAATAGGGTGAGTATAACCATACATAAGAGCGAGAGGCCAAAAGTAGCTAAACATAAAATGATGCTGAACCAACGAAACACCAGCCGAAAACTATCTACTGCATTGTCTTTCCTGGCAATAGCATACATGGTGGAAGGCCAGGCCAGAGAGAATGGCGCTATAATCACAGCCGAGAGCGCTCCGCCTAAGCTGTACGCTACTGCATAGCTTGCTGTTTGCTCCAGCGACGTGAAGTGGCTGAGCAGGTAACGGTCTGAAAGTTGTAGTATCCATACAGCCGCGAAACTCGCAACGTTGGGCAAGCCGAAGGTCAACATCCCCCAGGCGATATCGAAACGGAAACGCATGCCCGCGCGTAGGATCAAGAGCGGCAGTGTACAGACTACAACACTTCCGTACCCCAACCCTACCGCCAGAATTGAGCCTGCAATGCCCATGTGCATTACACCCACCAGAACTATGGTAGCACCCAGGGTAATCAAGAGATTAGCGATTGACACTACCGAAAAAAAGCCCGCCCGATTCTCTGCGCGCAACCAGGCGAACACTGGTATAGTGAGGTTCTGTAAAAGGACTACCAGGCCAGCCAATCTCAAGGAGAGGCTGAACGACGGGCTATTCAGCAGAAAAGTTGCCAACATAGGGGCCGCTATGACCATCGCAACGGCGACAGGTAGTGAGATGCCTGCCAGAAGTAGAATAGTCGTTGCAATAACACCTGACCGATCACGCGGGGTCTCATAATCGTAATTATAGGAGCGAAAAAAAGCAGAACCAAGGCCAAGCTGCGTCAGTCCAGCAAGCAGCGCAATAACAGTGGTAAGGACAGCAAAAGCGCCATAGTCAGCACGCGTGAGGTTGCGGGTCAGGAAAGGTGCGAGTACAAGCGAAATAAGCGGAGATGCCAACGACGACAGGGCATAGATACCTGAACTTTTGACCAGCTTACGAATATGCACAGCAAAGCCTTGCGCCCCTAAGCCTTGCTCATCAAGCAGGGTACCTGTGTTCGGAGCCGCGCTGATCGGGATGGCCAGTGTTTCTTGCTTATCAACAAGCAAACTATTCAATTCATCGGTCTTTGGTGAAAGCGCTGCTTTATGAATAACAGCGAGATCAGTTTGCGTTGTTATTTGCTCAATATCGATAAAATGTGACATGACAGGCGACACAGGCAGGGAAAGACTTTCGAGCCAGAGCATTGATGCATAGCTCCCTGTCGCATCGTACAGTTCTCTTGCTTCCCCGGTTATAGGGCGCAAATGAACGCGCCGCGCCATCCTTTTTCCTCCGGCGGTTTGATACTTTCTCGGTTCGTCAGATGTTAACGGCATAGCTAGTTTTCTCTCTCGCTATACAAAAACTCATTCAATGAAGACCAGGAAGTTACCCACAACAGGCTTCTTCTAAATGTAGTAGCGCTATGGTTTGCTGCAACGTAGTCTTTCGCTGCATGGCCCATGCTATGACATACATCTAGATTACTTACCAGGCGTACAATGGCGTTAGCAGTTCCCTCTACGTTACCTCCTGAGAGAACAATTCCACGGCCTTCGCCCAACATTTCCGACGTTGCCAGAGATTCCGTTGCGGCAATAACAGCACAACCAGACGCCATCGCCTCTAGCACAGTGAGCGGGTACCCAGCCGCTCGCCAGCTTGTGAACAAAAATATTTCACTGAGTCCAAGAATAATACTAACCTCCTCTACTGAAGCCTCTCCCCAAAGTAAGCAGGTTTGACTCAGGTTGCGCTCATGAATAGCATCTTCTAGCTTTTGGCGTAGTGGCCCGTCGCCTGCAATGACGAGACGCAAACGGCTGCGCATGGTAGGAGATAATGCAGTAAGAGCCTGGCCTATTGCTTCCAATGCAATTTCTAAGCCTTTCTCGGGCGCAAGTCGACAGATAATAGCTATGACAATGGCCTCAGCTGGAATACCATAGCTCTCTCGTACGGCAGCTTTCTGAGGAGTAGAGAAAGTAATGTACTTATCGGCATCGATCATATTCGCAAAGCGCGTAATACGCTCTGGATGCACTCCAATGCTTTTACATATCTCTTCCACGCCATCACCCGCTACGCCTGGAATGAAATAGTGATCCACCAGACGAGCACTCATTCTGGCGAGTACATGCAATGAAGGCCAATAACATGCATATTGCAGTCGCGCTAATAAAAGGCGCGGGTAACTCCAGTTCTTTGTTGCGAGGGCTTTTTGGCACTCAGCGCGGAAGGCACGGCTCTTGAGGACGCTTAAGTTGCCATGATCAATACATATTGAGCGTATACCTGCTAGCTTAGCTACAAGGGCTCCAAAAGCAGCTGTGTATATACCATCCTGGAGTAGAATAACATCATAGCGAGCTCCATGCCGGAGAAGAGAAAAAAGCTTCCAGAAACCTGCAAAGACGTACAGCCAGACAGCAGGAAATTGCCAGGGACCCATCCTTCTGGTGCCAAATTGATGAATAATGAAGCGCTCAGAATGAGGTCCAATAGCATGCGTTAAATACTCTATCTGCCATATATCTCCGGTTACTTGAGCTATGTTAGACAAAACTGTACGCATGCCACCTGTGACAGGGAAAGCTGAAATTGGCACGCAGACGCGTAGGGGATGCGAAATTTGCGGTCCTGGAAAGAGCCTGGACCGCACCCAGCTCAATAATCTTTTCTGGCAAGTACGCATCCCATCAACAAACCATTGTGCCTGCTGCAAAAAGGTTTGTTGATGACTCTCTTCATGAGTTGCAGCGCAATCCTTTTCGGCTGTGTTGATGGTATACATAAACAAATACTTCATATTCATACAACATTACTTTTTGTCTTGTTATTATCTTCTTGCAAATTATTGCTCTTTTCTCTCATTCTAAGGAATGGAGATGAGATCAGACCGAGCATCATCCAACCAGTACTTGCTAATGGAGCAAACGTCCAACCAGCATCGCTCAAGCTATAGACGCATAGCGCTGCTACTACAGCTATACCGACTCCAATCAAGGGGCGGCCATGTATTCCATCAGCCAGTCGCCAATTATGAAATGCCAGCCACAAGGCAAGTGAGAGGAGGATAATAAAGATGATTAGAATAGGTATACCTCCTAGAGCGGCCCATTCTAAGTATGCGTCGTGCGGATGATCTAAAATTCTGTATTGTGCAGGAACACGGTAAGGGTTTGAACGCAACTGATACACATCATTGCCTAATCCTAATCCTGTGAGTGGATGCGCTTGAATAACGCGTATGCCTGTTTGCCATGCACCAAGACGCAGTTGAAACTCATTTGGTGCTTCTGCATGTTGCAGTAAAAGAGCGATTTGAGTAGGAACGAAAATAAAGATTACCAGAGCAGCGCCAATGAGCAACAGAAGAAAAAATATCCGGTAACGCATTCGCCCAACCAGCGCTAGCAGTATCATGATACCTGCTATAGCCGCCAGCATCCCTTCTGTGCTGAAGGTAAAGAGCAAGGCAAGCACCATTAGCAGGCTTCCGATAAAGAAAAGAACTTTATTCATGAGAAAAGGACTTTCAACGAGGAGACCAAGACCCAGTATCAGCATCATTGCAAGAAAACAGCCATTTGGATCAGGGTTTATCAAAAATGCTCCGGGGCGACTAATACCAGTAGACCCTAGCTGATAACCCGCTACGGATTGCAGTTGAGCAGCATAATGAGATGTGCTCAACAAAAACTTACCAGTAAGTGCCTGAATAATGGTGAGTAGGGCAACAATTATGCCGAAAATATAAAGCATTTTCAACAGGCGGCGAATACGGGCAATATCGCGCGCGAGTAATGTTCCTATCCAGAACAGAATGAAGGCACTAAGGAAAACTCTCACATAATACTGCATGCTATCAAAAAAAGTAACGCCTCGGATCGCTGGGAAAATAGCCAGGACGAGAAAGAGCACCCATACCCATAACGCTGGAGGTTGTATCCAGGGGAAGCGTTCTAGATAGAAGGCGAATAGCAAGGCAAAGGCTATTAGCAAAGAAACGAAATAAAGTCCTAAATATAAATCTACGGTGATGCTACTTACTATGATAATAGTGACGGCTAATTCGTTCTGACGAAGAACCATAATAAGAGCTATGAGTAAGATACCAATAATGAAGCCCCAAAAGGTAGGACCAAAAGCCACAATGTTTTCTGTGAATGTTCCTCCTACCGACGACAATTTGGACATAAGTGAAGGGATAAGCAGTCCAAGGCAACCACTCACCAATAACGCGATCAGTGGCGCTAGCCAAAGCAAAGGAGAACCTGCCTCTCTATCTCCTATTATTTTTTCGGACCACCTGTTACTTTTTAGCATTGCCCCCCTCCTCTCTCTGCTTCATTCGTATTGAATTACACATGACATACTTCGTTGTTGATGATCGCCGCCGGGTACGTCTCGGTCATCTGCTGGACACGTGCCTGTCCCAGCATACGCGCTACGATCTCTAATGCCTGCTTGATCGCTGCCAGACGCCTCCCGACGCTATGCGCATCCGAGGCGATGAGGTGGACATAGCCCTTTTTGAGCAGCGTCTCCGCGCACGCGCGCGCTGTTCTACCCTGTATGCCTAGCAGGCTGGCCGCCGTGATCTGCGTAAGCACGCCCTGTTCGAGCAGCTTGAGCAGGCGCTCTGGATGCTGCTGGATGCTGCGATAGCGCTCTGGATGAGCAATGATAGGAACGATGCCCAGGGCCCTCAATTCAAAAATCACGCGCTCCGTTTCAGGTATCCAGGCACTATTCCACAGCTCTAACAGCAGATAGCGGCTGCCGTTGAGCGTGGCAAGGTTGCCAGAGCGAAGAGCCGCGACCAGTTCGGGGCTGATCAGGGCTTCGTGACCTGGAAAGAGGCGCAACGGAATATTCTGGCGCACAAGCTCTTGCTGCATATCGTCTGCACGCCTTCTAATCTCCCCCATTGGGAGCTGCGCGAACTCATCGTTGTAGTGAGGCGTGGCGATAGCCGCGTGCACGCCTGCCTGCACCAGCGCCCTGGCCAGAGCCAATGCCTCTTCCATGGTTGCAGGCCCGTCATCAATGCCGGGCAAGATATGTAGATGCGTATCAATCATGCGCGTTATCCTTGTACTGAAGAGTTATTGGTAAACATAGCTAACACCTACATTCAAGTCTTTCGTCAGAGCCTGCTTTAGCGTCGCGTTCGGCGTCAGGCCACCCGATTTGCTGGTTATATTTGCATTGGTGGGCAATGCTACCTGCAAATTCAGCTCTCTGAGAATGCCAGCCTGTCGCTGCACCGTGTACTGATAATGCCAACCGCTGGCATCCTTACGAGCCGCCGCCGCTACCTTCCATACCAGCGTAATGGTGCTGGTTTGCCCGTAGTTGAGCGTGAAATACCCCATCCATACTTCTCTATGAAAAGCAGTGCTCGTTCCCCGCGCCTGCCAGCCATTCTGCGACAGTAAAACGCTGGTGGGCGGCGCGTAGACATGGATAAAATCCTGATACTGGGGATTACCGTAGATGGGACCGGGCGTGGTCCACGCGTAGCGGATACTAGCGTGATGAATGGCATTGCCTTCAGCGTCGATGCTCACCTGGTCGTCTAGCGTGTTGGTGATAAAGCTATTGGCCTTATTGTCACCGATATTGGCGTCTACCACGAAAAGACTATCACCAGCGGGTGCCTGAATAGCTGCGTCGAGCTGAAGACCATGCAGCACGTTTTCGGCTGTAGGGGAGTTAAAGTAGAGTTGCATATCCTTCGAGCTCACGCCAGTCATCATTGCCTGCAAGATCCGAGAGAGGCCAGAGGCTGGCAAATGGCGAATATGGTCCAGCAGATGTTCCGCCAACAGTTCAGTGAAACGCTTGCGCAGCGACGAATGACCATCGGGCGAGGGAATAAGATCGCTCCCTTCTCCTGCAGCGCTTCCTCCTAACTGGTGGAAGTGGATGCGCGCAATGAGATTCTGTGCCGTAACCGTCTCGTGATACTCTGGCACAGCGATGGGTCCTGTAATGGTCAGTACGCGCTCGATCAGCACGGGTGTAACAGCGATTACCCCTTGCACTGCTGTATTGCCGCCCTCTTTGGTGTAGTTCTGCTCGGCATAGCGGGCCGCCGTCGGGAAGTCCGCGTCGAGATTCGAGTTGCGTAGATTCCAGCTGGGCACGAGGGTAAACCACGTGTACGACGGAGGATAGGGAATAGAATGTCCGGCAGCCACAAAAGGTCCATCCAGCAGATCGGTATCGGTAATATGGGCGGAGGCTAAGCGTCCTCCCGCCAGGGTGGCAACGCCGTAGTTCCCGATGAAACCACCACCTGGACGCAACTCGGTTGAGTCGAGTATCTCGATGAGGTAGTTCGTGGGTGTGCCGACGCCAAGCAGCGTGGGCGCTATTGACAGCAGTTGCCTCGCGCTCGTGAGCCCTTGCTGGAGCAGCGGCAGATTCTTATGAAAGCTACTAACCAGTCTCGCGATGCGAGGATCGAACTGGATATCGGCAGGTTGCAGTTGATTGACCTGGCGGGCAGCCAGAGCAAGCGAAGAGTTGAGCGTGTTCATATCCCTGCTAACAACGTTCAGGTCAGCCTGGGTGATACCGCGTCCCTGTGGGGTCAACGGATCGTGGAGGCCAATAGCGAGCGTATTGAGCATATCGCTGCCCGCGATGCCAGCCTGCGCGGCAGTAATCGCCAGCGGCAAAAGGTGCTGGGCCGCGCTCACACGTGTACCATAGACCGGCGCTTGCGCGGCGATTCCCGGTATGGCTTGCACGTCGCCCTGCAAGCCCGTAAATATTTTTAAGGCTGCCGCGAACTCATTTTTCGCCTGGCCCGGTGCCTGCGGATCAAGAGACTTCTGCGACCACGTGCTCAGCAGCGCCTCCGCCTTTTGCAGGTGTTGCACTCCTGTCTGTGCCTGCGAGAGATCGCTGTGATAGCGCGCATTGTACGTGTTGTACAGCAGGTAGCCAACTACCGAGGAGATTGAACCGGCCAGCAACAAAAAGAGCAGGATAGCGATCACTACCTGACGCTTATTCGGTCTCCACTTCTTGCCCCGTCCTTGCGGCGGTTGGCCCTCTGTCCCATGCGTCTGTCCTATGCCTGTCGGCGGACGCAGAGGGCTAGTCTCTATTGTACTTATATGTTCATTTTCCATCGCGCGTAAACCTTCCTAATTGGTCCGCTTTCCCTGCTCAAAGAGAGAGGGAAATGCGGGCGTCAGCGGAGAGCCAGGTGTGTGAGGTGCCAACCCATTTCGTCCCTGTTTCTCGTTATCGTTCTCCTCCTCGGCTTGATAGTAGTAGTAGGAGGCGTACGTTGAGTCATTGCGGCTACCGCGAAATTTGTTCGCCACGCAGCCAAGCACATTGACATTCGTCTGCGCAAGGGTCGCCTTCAGCAGTTTGAGCTTATTGCGGGTGGCACGCGTCATATCGATTACGGCAATAGCCCCGTCAACCTTGGAGGCCAGAATACTCGCGTCCGACAGACCGAGGATAGGCGGCGCGTCAAAGATCACGACCTCAACGCCGCAGGTGGCGATCACCGAAAGGAAGTGCTGCATCACCTTTGAGTCAAGCAGTTCCGGAGGATTGGGGGGTAGCGGGCCGGTAGGCATCACCCACAGGTTGGAAATACCCACCGTATGCACGAAGGGTCCCAGCGACAAACGGCTCGTCGCCGTCGGGTCCATTGGCTGGAAATCGGGTTTATGGAACGGGGAGTTCGCGGGCGGTCGCGGCGCGTTCATACTCGTTGAGCTCAGCGCCAACACGGCGTTGCTCAAGCCCATGCCATTGGTAGGCAGCTTAAACAGATCTTGCTGAGTTGGACGGCGCAGGTCTGCATCGATCAGCAGCGTGGATTTGCCAGCACGCGCCATGAAAATCGCCAGGTTGGCAGCCACCACGCTCTTGCCATCGCGCGGCTGCGAGCTTGTCACCATCAAGGAATGCAGAGGCTTGTCCAGGCCCGCAAAGCCTATATTTGTGCGCAGCATGCGATAAGCTTCGGCGTTCGCGTCGCGTCCATCGGGATTAAGCACATCCTCTCTGTTTCCCGTCTTCGCCATGCGCACAGTTGCCAGCGTCGACCAACCCAGCAGGGTAGAGATGGCCTCCGGAGTACGGACGCGGGTGTCGAGCTGCTCAAACAACATTGCCAGCAGTACGCCCAGCAGCAGGCCAGCCAGGAAGCCGCCAGCCGTATTGACGAGAATTCTTGGCTGTACAGCGCTATCCACGGGTTGAGCCTTCTGAGCCACTTGCAGAGGACTATTATCCTGCGCCTGGCTCAACTCAAGTTGGGCCAGAACGTTTTGCCACTGCGTGTAACGTTGCTGGAACCCATTTAACTGCGCCTGCAAAACGGCTATCTTTCCCTGATTGCCTCCCTTTGCCTGTAACGCGGACATTTGCGCCGTATCCGTGTTAATCTGCTGGCTGATCGCATTAATATTCTTCTGAATCTGCCCCTGAGCCTGAGAGTTATTATTTTGCGTCATCACCTGCTGCTGGTTGATCAGCGTGGTGGCAATGTCGTTAGCAAGAAGCGCCGCTCTGACCGGACTCGGATCAATGACATCAATCTGAAAAAGCTGTGTACTCGTTTTAGGAGTGGAAGAGACCTCCTTTGCAAGCTGGGTGGCTGACAGGCCCGGATAACGAGACGCAACATCGCTCAGTACGGGATAGCTTGTCGCCAGCGTCGCATCGGTTTGCACGAGCTGGTCGCTGGCCATCAAGTTCGTGAGATCTGACTGGTTGTTCCCGCTTGAACGGATAATCACCTGGACCAGCGCGGTTGATTGGTAGAGCGGTTTCATAAGCTTGCTGCCGATGAATGCTCCCGCGCCCACGACGACGAAGCAGATTACAATAATTTTCCACTGCTTGAGCATAATGGTCCAATACTGCTCAAATGTCATTAGCTACTCCCTCCAACATGGCATAGTTAATTGATTGATGCGCTTAACAATTTTCGATCGCGCACAATTTCAAAGAGATGTGCGCGCTGCTGCACAACGTCTTCTTGCTGCAAACTGACCTCCAGGCTTCCCATCCACTGGATAATCGTCGCCAGGGTCGGCATACTTCTTTTATTCATCACACCCAGTATTTTGCTATTGGCGGTTGGTATCAGTTCTTCATCCACCGCTATCAATGTTTCGTGCAGACGCTCGCCTGGGCGCAGGCCGGTATACACAACGCCAATGTCGCGCCCCTCGCGCAGGCCGGACAGGCGTATCATTTTTAGCGCCAGGTCTAATATCCGCACCGGGTGGCCCATATTCAAAAGGTACAGCCCTCCCTGCTCCGCGATGACCGAGGTGAGAATCACCAGTTCGCAGGCTTCAGGGATGGTCATAAAGTAGCGCGTCGCCTCGGGATCTGTGACGGTCAGGGGACCTCCCTGCTCAATCTGTTGCGTAAAGATTGGAACAACGCTGCCACGGCTGCCGATCACATTGCCAAAGCGCACTGAGCAGAAGCGGGTCGGGCTCTGCGTCGATTTTGCCAGGGCCTCCACGATCATCTCGCCCACGCGTTTGGTCGCCCCCAACACGCTGACGGGTTCGGTCGCTTTATCCGTCGAGATAAATACGAAGCGGGCTACTCCGTATTCTTGCGCCAGGCAACATAGGCGATAGGTTCCCAACACGTTTGTGCGTATCGCCAGGTCGGGGTACTCTTCGAGCATGGGAACGTGTTTGTACGCCGCCGCGTGAAAGACAATGTCCGGACTTTTCTCCGCGAACAGACGCGTCATCCTCTGCATATCGGTGATATCGCCAATAAATGGATAGAGGTGCGCTATCTGCGGATGGGCACGCGAGCGTAATCCCTCAACGAGGTCGAACAGCCCCGTCTCGTTCATATCCAGGGCGATCAGCAGCGCGGGCTCATAGTCCAACAATTGCCTGCACAGCTCCATGCCGATTGAGCCAGCGGCACCACTGACAAGGATAACGCGCCCTTTCAGGGCGGAACGCGCCTCGCTGGTCTCCAGTGGTACCACCCCGCGTTCCAACAGGTCCGCGACATCGATCTCAAGGTGCTTACGCGCGCGTACCCTGGATGAAGCGCTTTCGACGCGCTGAAGCATAAGCAAGAAGAGCAAGCAGGCACCGAGAACACAACTCAACACCAGGGTATACACCCTGCTGAGAAATTGTAGAGCAATCACGATATTAAAAAGCAGCAGCGCGACAACTCCATATGGCAGCAGCGCCAGGCATCGCTCCTGTAAGAGCTGAGCGATGCCGTGGTTCTTCGGCGTCTCTTTAGGCGCGTGCAGCGCTGTAATCGTATCAATAAAATACTTCATAAGTACCCCATCCGTGTAAAATAAACGAACTTACCTTCCCATGCCACCTCTCACATTCTATTTGTTTTGATAATCTGCTCTACAGCAGCGATAACGTCTTCGACATCTTCGTCGCTCATGCCTGGATAGATCGGTAGAGATATAACGCGCCGGTACGCAGCGAGCGCCGCTGGAAAGTCATCGGTCGCCAGATGATAGGTGTCGCGGTAAAAAGGATGCAGGTGCAGCGGAATAAAATGGACGCTGGTGCCTATATTCGCCTTTGTAAGCGCCTGAATAAATTCATCCCTTGAGATCGCCAGCCGTTCCGGGCGCAAGCGCAGCAGGTAGAGATGCCACGCGTGCTCAACATGGGCTGGATCGGGCGGCGTTTCGAGCTCGGGCCACAGCGAGAACGCGGCGCTATAACGCCGCGCAATGGCCCGGCGACGCTCCCAGAGCCACTCGCAGCGCGCCAGTTGCTGCAAGCCAAGGGCAGCGGCGATATCCGTCATATTATACTTGTAACCCGCCTGCAACACCTCGTAGTACCAGGACCCCTGCGCCATGTAGCGCTTCCAGGCATCGCGGCTGATGCCATGCAGCGCCATCATAGAGGCGCGCTCAGCATAGGCGGGATTGGCCGTCGTGAGCATGCCACCCTCACCCGTTGCTAACGTCTTGGTCGCGTAAAAGCTAAAGGCCGTCAGGTCGCTGGTCGTGCCGATCATACGCCCCCGATAGCTGGCGGGAAACGCGTGGGCGGCATCCTCGATCACCGGCAGACCGTGCGCGCTGGCAATGGCGTGGATGGCGTCCAGTTCGGCGGGTAGCCCGGCTATATGCACAACGATAATCGCCCGCGTCCGCTCTGTGATGTGCGCTTCTAACTGGGCGGGATCGAGGTTGCAGGTGACGGGATCGACATCAACAAGGACCGGGCGCGCCCGGAAGTACACAACGACCTCGGCGGTGGCCGTGAATGTGTAGTCCGGCACGATTACCTCGTCGCCCGCCTGCAATCCGATCGCGTCAAGCGCGAGGTGCATAGCTGCCGTGGCGGAGTTGACGGCGAGGGCGTAAGGTGCGCCGACCCGCGTGGCGAATGCGCTCTCAAAACGCTTCGTCTTGGGGCCGGTCGTTAACCAGCCGCTGCGCAAGGTGTCCACCACTTCGTCGATCTCCGCCTCCGTAATATGCGGCAGGGCAAACGGGAGAAACGTCTGGCGCGCTGCTCTTTTATTCTTGACGATATCGCTATACTCCATGACCGAGCACCACCTCAAGTATAGTCTTCAACAGAATTAATACATCAAGGAAAAATGACTGGTGCTTGATGTAGAAGAGATCGTATTGCAGCTTCACCAGCTCTTCCTGTTCTCCGTCGCCATAGCCATACTTCACCTGCGCCCAGCCCGTTAAACCAGGTTTGACGCTGCGGCGATAGCAGTAAAACGGGCTGTTCTTTTCCAGTTCAGCCACATAATCAGGGCGCTCAGGGCGCGGGCCGATCAGGCTCATGTCTCCCCATAAAATATTGAGCGCCTGTGGTAGCTCGTCCATATGGGTTGCGCGCAGCACGCGTCCAACGCGGGTGATACGCGCGTCTCCCCTGGCCGTCCATGCTCCGGCCCCCTCGGCGTCGGAACGCATGGAGCGGAACTTCCACATACGGAAAATGCGTCCGCGATATCCCACCCGCTCCTGGCGAAAAAAGAGCGGGCCGGGCGAATCGAGCTTAATCAATGGCGCGAGCACAGGCAGCGCTACACCCAGCACCAGCAGGCCACAGATGCCAAAGACGAGATCCATACCTCTGTGCCAGCACATGTAGAGCACTGTCACATCTTGCCGGGTCGCCAGTGCCGTGTGCCATTGATCGCCGATATCTTCGACGGGGATCTTGCCGCTCGTACTCTCGTAGACCGTGGTAACAGGAACCACTGCGACGCCGTGCTGCGCCCCCGCGAGTGCTTCCTGAAATAGTTCTGGATTGGCCTTGTAGTCGATCGCCATAATTATCATGTCAAGCAGGCCATTTTGCACCAGGCTGTGCAGAGCGCTTCTGCCGCCCAGCACAGGCAGTTCATCCTGCTGCTCTCGCGGAACAATTCCCTCGCCAATGTAGCCCACCACGTTCGCGCCGGGATGTTTCGCCTTCGCGAACTCCTCGGCAACGCTCTGCGCGACAGGATTGACGCCCACAATGACTGCGCGACGACGAAAACGCCGTAAATTGATAACCTCTGCCAGCGCCAGACGCCACAGACTAAAAAATACTGCGGCCACCAGCAGAAAAATAAGCAATGGCCTGATGTAGGCAAGAACGCCTGCGCCAATAAAGAGATAGAGCAACGCGATGCTGCAAATAAGCGCGAGCACAAGCGAACACACTGCATACATGGGACCCTTTAGCAGGCTCGCGGCACAACGCTGTTGTTGTACGCCGGTGATACTGGCTGCAAAGCTCCACGCTGCGAAGACCATACACAGCCAGATAAAGTGCGCGTTCGACATATCAAAGATATTATTTGATGCACGTAAGCCTAAATTGGGCATTGGCAGCAACCACACGGATAATGTGATGAGCAGCAAGCCATCACCAAGCAAAGCGACAAGGTGCCATGTTGTCTGCGACGGCCTGCGCCACCGCTTGCCGTGAGACAAGTTTATACCGTCGGACGGCCTTATCAAGCGCGCCCCTTTATCATCATGGGCCTTGTGTGGTAGCATGGACGTTTCCCCCGTCGGCATGTCAATTATGAGATCAGGCTGCATAAGAAGCGATCCTCTCTCTCTTTTATAATCTTCCCCGCCTTGTATCCCCCTGATTTTTTGTTGTTGTATAGCTGCTTCAGCAAATAGCATGATTATCGATCACCAGATAAAACACGGGCTTATAAATCGCGCCCCTACATTACAAATCGCGCCTCGACAGTATAGGAACGGGCAACGCGTCTACAGTGACGGGTCGTTTCTCGGCGAGCAACGCGGTGATGCGTACTTCTAGTTGCGCCGTTAGCTGTGCGCGCTCGAAGCGTGCCTCGACAAAGGCGCGACCGCGCCGCCCCATAGCTTCTGCTACCTCTGTATGCTCGCGCAGATAGAGAACCGCCGCGACGAGGGCATCCGCGTTCTCCGGCTCTACCGCGAGTCCCGCGCCAGCCTCTTGCTCGACCATGCGGCGCGCCTCACCCTCCACGCCCAATATCATCGGTCGCGCACAGGCCATCATCTCGTACATCTTCGAGGGCAACGCCCCTTCAAATAACGGAAGCTTGCGGAGCGGAACCAGGCAGATATCGGCGCTCGCCAGCAGGAGCGGCATGCGATCATGGGGCAGCGGGTCCAGGAACGTAATGTTCTGTAGGTTTCGCTTGCGCGCCTGAGCGATCAGGTCAGCCTTTTCCGCGCCATCGCCCACGAGCACAACGTGTATATCCGCGTGCTCCCTCAGACGGTCCGCGGCATCGAGCAGCGTTGTCAATCCCTGAGACAGGCCGTGGGTGCCCGCGTAGAGCAGGGTAAAGCGGTTGTCCCAGCCCAGTTCTGCCCGCGCCTGCGCCTGAGAGTGTGGGCGAAACTTTTCCGTATCCACGCCATTGGTTAAAAGAAATACCTTTTCGGCGGGTAGGCCACGCTGCAAAAGCGACTGGCGTATGCCCTCGGTCACGGCCCAGACAAGGCCCGCCCGCCGGTACGTTGAGCGTTCCAACCATTCGGCAAGCCGTATCAATGTGCGATTGCGCAACATGCCCAATTGCACAGCGGATTCGGGCCAGAGGTCGGAAACTAGAAAAATAAAGGGGCAGCGTTTGTACCATGCCAGCATACGCGCGGCAATGGCATCGAAGAGCGGCGGCGACTCGACAATAATTACATCCGGGCGACCAACCGCTCTTCCACCCAGTATGGGTGCCAGGCAGCCAAAGGATAATTGCGCTACAATACGGCGCAGAAAGCCTTTGTTGGGGCCGGTATAGCTCCATACGCGCACGATATGCACGCCATCAAGCGTCTCCTGCTGTACGAGATGGCCGCGATACTCTGGCGGAACAATGCCCGTTGGGTAGTTGGGGACGGTTGTAAGCACGCTTACTTGATGGCCCCGACGCGCCAACCGCGCCGCAGTTTCGCTGAGGCGCACCGCTGGCGCAGCCTTTTCAGGCGGATAATAGGGCGTAATAAAGAGTATATGTGCCATAACTACATCCTTACTAAACAACTATGATGTCGCATTTGTATCCAACCAGCTAAGCGCGATGCGCCTGGCCGCGTCGCCTTTTCCAAAGGGATGCTGCCGGGGCGGATCGGGTCTGGGC
>JALYTQ010000318.1 GCA_030854195.1 Chloroflexota bacterium | reverse complement strand
AACCTGACCTCCCTGAGCGAGGTTTCCGCTATCATCCATAACCATATAGGAGGTCGGGACAAATTTTGAACAATAGTATGGATTCGGAGTCGAGCCTATCAGATGATCTCCCGTATCGGGACCGACAATACCATCCACCATAAGCCCATAAGCTTTCTGGAAACCTTTGACGGCATCGTAGATCTGTTGACCGAATTGTCCGTCGACTGGGATGACACCTAGCGTGTAAATTGGCTCGCTTTATATCGTAGTTTTGTGATACTTGGATGTCGTAATGGAAAGCTGCTCTATTAGTTTGTAGTAAGCCTTGAAGGGCAGAAAAGAACACGTGTTTTACGACTTACAAGTATCGCAAAACTACGACACAGAGCAATCTAATTTACAACCTATTAGATATATCCTTTTAAGTTGCCATTACACACAGGGCATTCCACAACATTCTCTCGTAGAAGTAATCCCAGCCAGCAGAGTTCAAAAGTGATAATACCGAGAATAAGTATGAAGAATATGACCCAGCCTGCTGTTGAAACCTTATTCTCTATAATAGGTTCGACCGAAGTTCCACAGAAGGGGCAGCTATATGCTCCGACCTGTGGAAAAAGGTGCATATGCATATGCATGTGTGTTGTTGGTTGCTGCCTACGGGCTAACTGAGCATGTGCCTGGGGGAGTCCGGGATGATGTGGTGCAATACTACTAGCTTCATTGATAGCACGTTGTGCCTCTTCATAAGAAGGAGTAGTTTCCGCTATCCATAACAGTAAGTCAGGATGGCTTCTATTTTCATAGTTGCCGACAAGAATACAGAATTGCTCGTAAGCTGCTTTCGTCTGCCCAGCACGAGCTAACTGAATTGCTTGTTGAAAGGCATCAAAGTCTTTTGAATTCATCTACTTTGTCTTTCTTCTGATCCATAGTGTTGGTTGACTGAAAAACCAACCTGGCACCCAATCTTGCACTCAAGAGCATAGTAGGCTCGAAACCTGTGTTCCTCGCAACGAGAAGACTAATGAAATGGAGTACAGAAAACAACTCATCCACACGGTAATCTACAAAATTCCAACAGTTTCATCCTAAAATTTACAAGTGAATCCAAAGGCGTTTCATATGTTTGTTTCATCCAATGCCAGGACTATACCTGCAAACTGGTGAAGGGAACAGGGCAGGAGTGTGTCACCTTTGTATCAAAGCGGGGACATTTGGGAGCGAGAGGGGACATTGGTAAAAAAACCAGTAGCACCTCAAATCACTTGAAGAAGATCTGGAAGATGTCCTGGATGGGACCACGCTCAGTACACGACGAACGATGCCATCTATATAACTCATCTCGCCGGGCTATGCTGTATACTTAAGACAACCCTTCACCGGAAAAATGTGCGCGTTATGAAAATAGTATTGCAATGGAGATCGCATATCCATGTTTGGCTTGAACCTGACCCAGCTTGTGATGACGTACGGGTACTGGGCCGTACTTGTGTTTGTTGCCATCGAGAGCACAGGCATCCCCTTTCCTGGAGAGACGATGCTGCTGCTCGCGGCAATCTATGCTGGCAAGACGCACCACCTCGCTATTTTGCTGGTAATTATAGCCGCTGCCAGCGGTGCGATTCTTGGTGACAACCTTGGCTTCTGGGTCGGGCGCGAGGGCGGATACCGCCTGCTGCGTCGCTATGGTCGCTATATCCGTCTTGACGAGCGCAAGCTCAAACTGGGGCAATATCTCTTCTTAAAACATGGTGGCAAGGTCGTCTTTTTCGGGCGCTTCGTGGCAGTCTTGCGCGCCTGGGCTGCGTTCCTGGCCGGAACCAATCGTATGCGCTGGCCCGAATTCTTGCTCTTCAACGCGCTGGGCGGCATTCTATGGTCTACTATTTTCGGCCTGGGAGGATATTTCCTGGGGAAAAGTATCGATCGCTTCACCGGCCCTTTTGGGATAGTGTCACTGGTGCTGGCGGTGATCATTATCATTGCGACTCTGATCTTTATCGCTCGTAATGAAAGCCGCCTTGAGGATGAGGCAGAGAAAGCCATGCCCGGCTCGCTCGACAAGTATCAAACAACTGCAGCGCTGAAAAAGCTGCGGGTGAACAACAAGACTTGAGCATCTTTCTGGCAACGAACGCGTCCTTGTACCGAAAAAAGTATTTATGAAGCCACTTTTTTAAGCTCAGAAGGCTGTATCTGTAGGCAATAGCGATTCCAGTGGCCCACCCACTACAATCGTTGTGCCGCTGGGCAGCGTCGTATTTGTGCCCGCCATAGCGATCGCCTCGCCCATCTCTGTCGCGGTGGGCAGATCGCCCAGTAAGTCGCGCCGTTGCTCGATCAGTCCGGGCGCATTGCGTTGCAGCAGCTTTGGCGTGATGGTGCCGTCGATAAGATCGCCTGTAACCACGAGCAGACGTATGCCACGCTCGCTCAGTTCTTCCTGGCGGGAGCGTAGCGCCTGCTCGCCCGCGTACTTGGTCTCGGCGATGGGCGTGTAGGATGGTATCTGTTCTACTTTGCCGTAGAGGTGCGCCCAGTGGCTGGTGACGAAGACAACCGTGCCGCCAGCGCGCAACAGGGGCAAGGCACCATTGAGCAGGGCGACCTGGGCATCGCGATTGATACGTGTGGGATAGTCCGGGTCGAGTGCAAGCTGTTCGCGTTCCAGTCCGCCCGACGCGTTCAGGACCAGGAGATCCAGATAGCCACGCCAGTCCTGTAGCGCCGCGAAGAGCCGTCGCAGATCTTTGCGCTGCGTTATGTCGCATTGCAGGGCCAGCCCCTCTACCAGGTGCTGCGCAATTGCTGCTTTGACCTCGTTGGCGCGCGCTGCCTTGTTGCGATAGGTGAGCGCGACATCGTAGCCGCGCTCGGCGAGCGCGAGCGCCGTCTCCGCGCCAATACCCCGCGACGCGCCCGTGACGAGCGCGACCGGCTGCCCGATCCGTTGCATCATATGTACCCCTTACACAGTTTGTTTTTTGCGTTGTGGAACTAATTGAGCCGAGGTCGGCTCCGCGCAGCAGAACCAGGACTCGCTCAAGTGCGGTAAGACCTTGCGTTGACCGTAATCTTGCATGGCCCTCTCAACAGAGAATGTCTGCCCGGTAGCCGCGAGTGCGAGCACCTTCACGCCGAAGAACGTCTCGATCGGATCGGCCTCGCAGGTATTGGCCTGTTCCGCGAGTGCGGCTACTTGCTGGTATAGCACGTCCATGCGTGGATCGGGATGACGCCAGCGGTAGGTGTAGGCTGTGGCATCAAGATCGTCCAGCCACATAGCGGTATCTTGCCCATTCAGCAGCGCTGAGCCGGGAGGAACGAGCAGGCGGATCGAGAGATGGACGGGATCGATATGCTCGATAAAGTGCTGCTGTTCAAAGAAGTTTAGCAGGTCAATATAGCTATCCAGCGTCTCCCACGGCGAGAAGGGCAGGAGTGATGGACGCAGCGATATGCCCGCTTGCTCCATCAGCGTAAACGCTTGCGCGACATCAGTGCTCGTGTGTCCCTTGTCAAGACGCTCAAGGACTGTATTATTCAAAGATTCGACCGCTGAAATGACGAAGATGCAGCCGCCTTCATGCAACTCTTGCAGCAGGTGGCGCTGTTTCAAGAGATGCTCGATCTTGATGGTGGCGTCAAACGTGAGTTCAGGAAACTCCTGGTGCAGGGCGCGCGCGATGCGCATTGCATGCGTGGGGCCGTTGAAGAAATCGGGATCGCCGAAGGTGATATGGCGCGCACCTCTTTTGACCTGTGCGCGGATATCGGCCAGCACGATTTCGAGCGGGACCGCGAAGAAGCGCCCATTATAGATCGGCGTGACGGGACAGTGCAAGCAGGTATGCTTGCAGCCGCGTGTGGACTCGGTGTAGCCCACCACGCGCCACTCGTCTCCCCACTGCAAGCGCGCATAGCGTGGAAGCGCAGGCAGTGACCGACGTTCGGGCACGATAAACGGCGTGCGCTGTATCCACGGCCCGCTTGCCACCAGGCGCGTGCGCACACCAGGAATAGTTAACGGCTCTCCCTGCTCGATAGCCTGCACAAGCTTGAGGAGCGGAACCTCGTATTCGCCGCCAATGGCGGAGTCGATCGTGTGTTGCAGCAGGTGATCGGCGTTCAGCAGCGCGTAGAGTCCATACATGCAGATATGCGCGGTTGGGTTAAGTTCGCGCACGCGCTGGGCAAGCTGTTCGCCCAGGCGCAGAGCGGTATGCATGGGAACAGAGATAGCCACGAAGCTCGCCTGTCGGATCGTCTCATCGGAGAGCGTTGCGACCGCTGTATCGGCGTACACGGGAGCATACCCGCCTTGTTTGAGCATTGCTCCGAGGGAAGCCAGGTGAAAGGGTTGGTGGCCCAGTTCGTAGCACGAGATGAGCAGGATAGCGCCGCGTGTTTTCATTTTTTGCGTGAAGCTCCTCCACCGCCGCCCTTGCTCGCAGCTCCGCCGCCGCCCGCGCCCGCTGTTTCGGGGACCCATCCTTCAGGCATGCGAGCATCGTTGGCGAAGAAGAACTCCTCCATCTGCTCGCGCAGGATTTTGCGCGCCTCCGGATCTGCAAGGTTCAGGCCGTAGTGGTTGATGATCAGCGTTCTCTGTGCCTCCCACATATCGTATGCCTGTTGAGAGATCTGCTCATAGATGCGCTGGCCCAGCGCGCCTGGAAATGGCGGCTTCGCCAATCCTGGCAACTCGCGTCCCAGCTTGACGCAATAGACGATGCGCGGACCGCTACCACGCGGCGCTGCACCGGCTGTAGCAGTTGGTGTCGCGCTGGCAGCCTGTGTTGGCGGCTGCTTTATATCGCTAAAGAAGAACTTCTCCATCTCCTGGCGCAGGATTTTGCGCGCCTCCGGCTCGCCCATGCTCAGGCCTCGCTCATTAATGATGCGCGTGCTCTCGGCAGGCCACATATCGTATGCCTGTTTGGAGATATGTTCGTAGATGCGCTGCCCCAGTTCGCCTGGAAATGGTGATTTCTCCAGGCCAGGGACCTCTCGTCCCAGTTTGACACAAAAGACCGTTCGTGACATTATGAAAACTCCCGACTTGTAATCTCATTCAAAACATATTACCATACTATACAATGGAAAGTTTGATGTCAAATAGTTTATCTCCGGGCGTACTGTTCTTTGGCATGCAGGGCAATTTCTCAGCGCCGTCGCTTGCTGCTTTGCTGGAAAGCGGAATAGAGGTAGCCGCCGTTATTGTGCCAGCCTCGCCTGTCCCAGGTAGCAAGCAACCTGCTATAAAGCGCCTGGAGCGACCACGCGTCGTGCGCTCGATGCTGCCGCTGCTCAATAGCTCTACCTATGCTTCAATTGTACAGGCCGCCTGGATACGCGGCATCCCTGTATGGGAGGTAAGCTCCCTGGCCGATCCAGAGACGGTCGCGACGCTGGCGACCTACCAGACC
>JALYTQ010000003.1 GCA_030854195.1 Chloroflexota bacterium | reverse complement strand
AAAGTATCCAGGGCAGGGCCGGATCGCGTCGAATTGTGCCGAGCGAGGCACCGATCGATGCCAATAGCGGTCCACGCTTCTCAGTACTCTGCGCCTTTGCCTCTTCGGGCACGCGCAAGAGATAGAGCACGACCAGCACTCCCAGATAGCTGACGGCGTTAAGAAAAAAGTTTGCCGCGTAAGGGAAGAGACTCTCTTTTGGGAAGCCAAAGCGTCCTTCAACACTGCTGAACACCTCAAGCAGCACACCGGCCAGCGTCGGGCCAACAAAGGCCGCACCATTGAAGACCGTCGATTGCAAAGAGACAGCGTTCATCAGGTCCTTGCGCGCAACCAGCATGGGCACGAGCGAAGAGCGGGTCGGCTGGTCAAAGCTCAGCACGGTTCCAGAACAGAAGGCCAGCAGCACAATCATCCAGACCTGGACGATGCCCATGATGGTCAGCACACCTAAGATAAAGGCCAGCAGCAGCGACATGCTCTGTGTAAAGAGCAGGAAGCGGCGTTTGTCGATGCGGTCGGCGATGCTGCCACCAATGAAGGCGAAGAGGAAGAAAGAGGCGGCCTGCGCCAATGAGACGACGCCCAGCGCGATGGGCGAATTATGCGTAATCTTGAGCACAAGCAGGCTTTGCGACACGATCTGTAGCCAGGTCCCGATCGAAGAGACAACCAGACTGATCCATAAAAGGCGGAAGTTGCGATAGTGCAGGGCGCGAAACGTCTGGAAGCGCCTACTCGATGCTGTTGTTTCCGGTACGGGAGTCGTGGACATGCGTCGTGTTATCCTATCTATGCTGGTAAGTTTGCGTTGTTTTTAATAGTACCATAAAAGACGCTGGGAGCTATCAATAAGGGTAATGAAAGAACGAAAGAGGCCCACATGCTACACTGCGTGGGCCTCACAATGTGTGCAGCAGTTCTACCGCGAACTGACAACCCTGATAAGCTGTCCCAGTTTCGGCTTCTGCCCATACATCAGGACGCCGAAGCGATAGATGCGGGCCGAGATCACTGTGCAGATGAAGATTGCAACGAGCATCAATCCAATCGTCAAAGCGATTTCCCACGGAGCAACTGAGCCAGTACCGATGCGCATGAGCATCGTTGTAGGCGTCCAGAAAGGGATGTAGGAGATGATCTTGACCCATGTAGCGTTGGGATTTGAGATGCCAATGAAGCTGACAATATAGCCGATCATAAAGAGCCATGTGACCGGCTGAATCGTGTTCTGCACCTCGTCCTGTCGCTTGACCAACGCTCCCATGGCGGCGAACAGGGTCGCGTAGAGCGTGAAGCCGAGGATGAAGTAAACCAGCAGCAGAACCAGCAAGGTAATAGATGTGCCAGTGATATTGATACTGATGGCGCTGTTATTTCCGCCCAGGAGCGCATGTTGCAGAGGCGTCTGCAACAAGATAGCGATAATCCCTACGAGAACGATAGAGGCCATCTGCGTCAGGCCCGCCGCGCCTATACCGATGATCTTGCCTGCCAGCAACTGGAAAGGCGTTGCCGCGTTGACAAGGATCTCCATGATGCGGCTCCCTTTCTCTTCCGCCACTCCCATCGCGACTCCGATGCCGTAGAGGTACACCGACATAAGGATCAGAATGATGCCAGCGTAGGCGATGATGTAGCCCGCGACGATATCAGCGGTCGAGCGCGTATCCTGGTTCTGCTTCGTATTGATGACGGTGAATGCAGGTTGTGTGAACAGGCTGCTTGTCTGGGCAGATGTCAGGCCCAGGGTATGTGCCCGGTCGATGAAGCTCAGTTGGCCCGCGACTGTCTGTACCTGTGAGAGGTTGCTGTCGTCGCTGCTGCTGGTGCTCGTATAATAGGTAAAGTGCAGGCTCTTATCGGCGGCGCGATCGACGATCAGCAGGATATCCAGACTGCCATTCCTGACCTTCTGTTGCAGGCTATTACTATTGTCTCCCGTTGTAACGGCGAAACGAGGTTGTCCGCTGGTGGAACTCTGTCCAGGGATGTTCACTGCCGACGCCTGAGCGTTGCCGTTGAGTTCTGCTCCAATGTAACCGGGTAGCGCTGCGCTGCTCATTCCTCCAATAGTACCCGCATTGTTGACGACGGCTAACCTTGTCTGCGAGCTTGTCTTTGCCGCGAAGTACTGAACGACGGTAGGGACGCACGCGCCGATGACCACCAGAACCAGGATGACGACGGTGCTGATGATAAAGCTGCGCTGGCTCAGCCGATTTTTATATTCGCGTCCGATAATCAGGCCGATGTTACGCATAGTATTCTGTGTGGCGGCACCACCTGCTCGCACGGCGACGCTGCTCTGGTTCTGTTCCGGCGCGACAGGTTCCTGCATAACTGGCGGATTCTTCGACATTGTTACATCCTCTTTCTTTCTAAGCGGAGATGGCTGATGGGGCATCTGGTAACGCGATCTTACCAACCTGCTCAATGAAGATATCGGTCAACGAGGGTTCGGCGATCTCGAAGCGACTGATGATGCCGCCGTGACTGAGCGCCGCCTCCACGATCGTATTGGGGTTAAGGTTCGCTTGAATCTGCATTTCGATGTAGTCCTGGCGCCGTTTCGTGACCTGTATCCCTTCCAGCGTATCCAGCCAGAGCGCCTCTGGATCATTGTCGAGCTTCAGAATCACTACGTTGCGCCCGTGCTTGCGTTTAATATCGCGCACGCTACCCTGCACAAGCGCCTGCCCTTTGTTAATGATCACAATATCCTCGCACATCTCCTCGACTTGCTCCAATTGGTGTGTTGAGAAGATAATTGTTTTACCGCGCCGATGCATCTCTAAAAATGCCTCCTTCAAGACATTCGCGTTCACAGGATCCAGTCCGCTGAACGGCTCGTCCATGATCAGGATGGCCGGATCGTGCATAATTGTTGCCAGGAATTGTACTTTTTGCTGATTTCCCTTCGAGAGGTCTTCTACCTTACGTTTGCGGTTCGCCTGTATCTGAAAGCGTTCCAGCCATTCGTCTAGTTCGTGGGTCGCCGCCTGTTTCGATAAGCCATTCAGGCGAGCCAGGAACAGCAACTGATCCTCAACGATCATCTTGGGATAGAGGCCACGCTCCTCTGGCAGGTAACCCCAGTTGTGGCGTGGCACCTCGCGTACATCCCTGTTGTTCCAGGTAATGCGTCCTGTATCAGGCCGAATAATGTCGAGGATCATCCGCATTGTAGTTGTTTTACCAGCCCCGTTCGCTCCCAGAAATCCGAACATGGCTCCTTCGCGCACTTCCATCGAGAGGTCTTTAATCGCTTGAAAGTCGCCAAAAGATTTATTGATGTATTCAACTATAAGTCCCATTGTGAGTTGCATCTCTTTCTTTTACTACAAGAGTTCCACAGAAGCTGAGGTAATGAATGTTGCGCTTATGTTCCGTGGGGGCAATACTCACGTTCCGGTGAGCGTAAGCAAGCGATCTTTGTTTGAGCGTGCTGGTACGTCTGTTTTGCCCCCACGGTTATGTTATTGTATCGACATAAGTGTACAATAGATGAAGTAGAAATGGAAGCTCTAAGGGAGTTGCACTATCCGCCCCTTTTTGTAGTTGTGGTAAGGGACTGCCCTACGTGGACTCATGGGTGCCAGGCGGAGAATAGGTGAGTTTAAGAAGCGATAAGGTGCATCGGCTCTCACGGGACCCTTGCGGTCGCCCGTACAAGAAGAGAATGGCGTTGGGCACCATTGCATATTCCTGTACGGGTCCTTATAGTCGTCTGCAAGTCGCATCATCCCCTTTTCTCCGTCGCTGGAAAAGGTTCAGTTCTGCTTATTCTCTCCGATGTGCAACAGGCGCGCAAACCAGTTCTGATGCGGCTGAACCGACGAGGGTGCAGAGGACGCGGTAAGGACATGCATCTCCTGGATATGCTTGCCCGCTTGCCCGTTCTCGTGGCCGTTGGTCGCCGAGATGGTTACGGTGTCATTATGCAGCGGGAGCGTGATCTTGTGCTCCTCTTCGTCGTCTTCATCGTCGTCAATGGAGAACGCGGGTGGCTGGTGCGTGTCGCCGCCGGTCTCCTCGCTGCGAATGGGCTCGAAGGGGTTGGGCAGATCGGCGGGCGGCAGGTTGCCAGTGAGAATAGGCTCTGCTTTTGACACGAGCTGGTCGCGGCGCATGGGTTGCGTTTCTTGCTTCTCCAACGCCAGGCGATTATCGACCTCTGTCAGCAGGCGCGCGATCTCCGGGCGTAGGACGCGGTTGCGCTCTGGAATACGCGTCCATTGTGCCAGGGCGGCGGGATAGTAGCCCGCGCGATAACAGTACAGGCCCAGTACGGCGCGTGCATCGAAGATATTTGTGCGTTGCCACAGAGCCTCTTCCTCGGCAGGCGTCTCGATCACATCCTCGCTGGCCTCGATAACCTCGACCAGGTGATGTAGCTTGATGCCCATTAACGTATAGGGATAGCCATAATAGAGCGCCAGACGCCGTCTTCGCGTGCGCTCAGCTGGATGCTTGCCCACGAAGTAGCATTTTGTCCACGAGCCGGTGAACCAGATGACCACCATCAGGATCAGCGCCAGGATACGACCCAGGTAGCGCTGCCAGGTCTGAGGCGATAGGCCCGCCATCACGCCGAGAATGGCGAAACACGCGCCCAGCGCCCACGCGCCGTAGACGAGGCGGCGGCGGTTCCATCCCAGCAGATCGAAATGATGGTGCAGCGGCGTCGCCAGGAAAGGCAGCGGAAACTCCGTGTGCGGCACGCGCTCGTGCAGGCTCGTGAAGCGCAACATCTGTAGTTTATCGCGATAGAAGCGCGTCAGGATACGCGACTGGATCAGCGCCGAGGCTCCCTCAAGCACAAAGGCACCGCCAATGAGGAGCAGCGACCACTCGTTGCGCGAAAAGATGGCGATCATTGCCAGCATGCCACCGAGCGCCAGTGCGCCGCTATCGCCCATATAGATTCTGGCGCGTCGTTTCGCCGAGCCGCGTCGAGCCGCCCAGGAAGAGGGCCAGTTCCACGGCAGATAGCCAAGAATACTCGCCGCGCAGAGCAGCGCCAACACCTCCAGCACAATCCCCTCGGGATGCTGGGGATTGATAATGCCTGTGACAACGATGCCAAAGGCCAGCGACGCGCTGAACACCAGGCCACCTGCCAGTCCATCGAAGCCATCGCTGAAGTCCACGGAGAGCGAAGTCAGGCTGCCGATACAGCCCGACATAAGCATCAAGAAGATAAGCCAGCCAAAGTAAGCAACCTGGTGGAAGTACACGGGACAGACAGCGTCCGGATTCTTCGATGGCGTCGAACAGACGAGGCTCCCGATCAGTGGGAGATCTTTATAGGGACCATACGCCTCGCGACCAGCCGGGAGCAAGAAGAAGTAGCACACGGCAGCAATCACCGAGACGAGAAAGACGCCGATGAACTTCGTGCGCTCCCTGATCCCTTCATTGCGGTACACCTTGTGCCAGTCATCGAGGAAGCCAACCGTCATATAGCCACAAACGGCACCCAGACTGATGAGCAGGACAATCCATTGATTATAATTGAACTTCAGGAAATAGCCCGCCCCGATGCCGGTACACACGATTGCCAATGTAAATGCCGGACCGCCCACCAGGGGCAGTTCTATCGTCTTGATCTCGCGTCCACCGGCTGGCTGATCGGTGCGCCCGCCCGAGGGCAGGTCGGGACGATGCGTACCGGGTTTATGTTCCCCACTACGAAATTTTGGAAACAGCGTCTTCGCTACAAAGCAGAGTAGAAGGCTTGTAGCCGCGCAGGTGATAAAGATAAATAGTAACCAGATCGGAATCATAGTATATATACTCCCAGGCTTCATGGTGCCATGTATTCAGACGTGATAGCAGTATACAGAGTAACTCACCCGTCTTAAAGTAAGAGAGATTCCTATAAGCGTGCAATTTTTTGCAATTGTGCGCGTGCCGCCCTGCGATCGTCCCAGGGCAGCTTTTCTCTCCCTATAATAATACTTTGTTCATGGCCTTTGCCTGCCAATAGTACCGTATCGCCGGGGTGCGCGTGCGCGAATGCGGTGGCGATAGCCTCGCTACGATCCGCGATACAGAGGAAGTCGCTTCCCTGGCGCTTCCCGCACGCCTCCGCGCCGACGGCGATCTCGCGCAGAATAGCCTCGCGATCCTCGTCGCGTGGGTCTTCATCTGTAATAACGAAGAAATCGCTCATTTGCGCGGCAATGCGTCCCATCACCGGGCGCTTCTGGACATCGCGCTCGCCTGCCGAGCCGAAGACGACCACGAGCTTACCCCGCGTCAGGGGTCGTAGCGTCGCCAGTACTTTTTGGAGACTATCGGGCGTGTGGGCGTAGTCAACGATCACGGCGAACGATTGCCCTTCATCGATGCGCTCCATGCGTCCCGTCACGCCCTTCACCGTCGCCAGTCCACGGGCGATATCCGTTATGGCAATTTCCTGACTGTAGGCTGTAGCAATCGCCGCCAGACAGTTGCTGACGTTGAAGCGTCCAACCAGCTGCGTCTCGATCTGTGCCTCCGCGTCTGGCAAGATAACGCGAAAGCTGGTGCTGTACGGATCAAGATGGAGGTCAACTGCGCGTACAGCGGCAGGCGTATCGATGCCGTAGTCGAGAATGGGCACATGGCAATAGGGCTTCAGTATCTCGTAGCTACTATCGTCACGATTGAGAATAGCGATGGGATGCAGACCGAGCCCCTTATCGCGCCCGGCGTCGAGCATCTCGAAGAGGCGTGCTTTAGCGCGGCGGTAGCCATCCAGCGTCTTGTGAAAGTCCAGGTGCTCGGAGGTGATATTCGTGACCACGCCCACATCGAAGGCGCAGCCATAGACGCGCCTGAGCTCCAGTCCGTGCGAAGTTGCCTCAATCACCGCGTGCGTGACGCCCTCAGCAAGCATACGCTGGAGGAACTCCTGAATCTCCAGCGCCTCCAGGGTGCTCTGGCGCGTGGCGTTCTCCCACTCCTGGCCGCTGATCTTAAAGTTCGCGGTCGTCATCAGTCCTGTGCGTCGCCCGGCAGTCTCCAGGAGCGTGCTAATCAGATTCGCCGTAGTTGTCTTGCCATCGGTGCCAGTGACGCCGATGGTACAGAGCTGCTGCGCGGGATAGCTGTAAAAGGCGCAGGCGAGGTTGGCGAGGGCGGTCCGTACATCGGGGACTGCAATATAAGGAATGGGCGTAGCGGCTGTTTCCTCCAACGGCTCGCCCAGCGCGACCAGCGCGCCACGGCGCGCCGCCTCGCTCAAAAAGCGGCGTCCATCGGTGTGCGTACCCGGCACCGCGATAAAGAGCCCGCCAGGAGCTATCTTGCGCGAGTCGTAGGCCAGCATCGAAATCTCGACCTGTTTTTGCAGAGCATCCGCGTGATATATAGAAATTGGTGGCTGCTCTAAAGCTGCCAGCAAGTTATCTAAATGCATGATGTAAGATTTCTTTCGTTTCAGATGCTAATAATAGATAGTGCGTGTGCGATGGTAGGGGCGCATCGCGGCTCCATTTTGACCGAGCAGCCAGAGGCGCTGGTCGATAGCGGCATTGGTCATGGAACAGCCGTGTTGGAGTAGCGCGCGCCGTAGCAGTTCGCAGGCCCAGATCGTACATGCCCGTATCTCTATCTCCTCCACGCTACCCGCCGCCAACTCGCTTCCCGCATCGACGCGTTCGGCCAGTCCCGAGTGATATTCTAACACGTTATAATGACGCAATACCTGGGGCAATTTATAATCAGCATAAATAGTGAGCTGATCGAGATCCGTAAACGTGCCCCATTGTTTCCCATGAAATGCCGCGGCGAGGTCTGCCACGCAGATCTGGGCGCGCTTGAAAAAGCGTACCTCGCGACCATGATAGGTGTCAACGTCGCGGAACGAAGGGAAATGGGCGATCAGTTGCTGCACGAGCCGGATAGCGCTGCCTTCCGCCTGCTCAAGGGCATGTACAAATTGACCATCATACATTTGTAGGAGGATGCGTCCGGCCTCCTGCGCGTTCTCGACGCGTTGTTGTAACAGGGGGATAGTCTGTGTGCCGCGAAAGATATGCGCGACCGTCTCGGTGCTGATTGTGCTCAGGTACTGCGCGTCCCAGAGCGGGAGACCCTCTTCGACGGCGCGGGTCAGCGCGGCTGCCTCTGCCCAGTAGCCGTTTAGCGTCTCGCCCTTGTAGTCGATGGACCAGCGTGGCTGTTTCTTCTCGGCCCAGAAGCAGAAGTTCAGGGCATCGAGGACAAGGAGCCAGTTGGCCGTCCGTTGTGTGCCATCGTGGAAGTGATAGCGATCGTCCCATACATCGCTCTGTTGCTCATTACGCATATGCGCGGATAGTTCCTGTGCCCACTGCTCGGCCAGCGCATTGATGCGCTCCGTATCGATCCAGACATATTCGCCCTGTTCTACCACCGCGCGCGTACTGCTCAGGACACCAAGCGCATCGGGAGCAGGCAGCGCGTAGAGGTCTTCATCTTCATACAGGTACAGGTGTTTGCTCATAGAAAGCCTTTCAACATGTATATATATGTACGGTATGTACATTTATTTTCGGCAGGTTGGGAATGTCCCGTAATATTTTCTTCTTCGATAGTGTAACATTATCGGTCAATTACGTACACTATTTTGGGCTGAATCAGTGTACACAGAGAGCCGATTTGTAACATATACATGTAGAAACTATCCATTCCTTGTAATATCACTTGCATTTTATGAAGTTCTGCAGTATCCTATACTATAGATAAGCTTGAGCGTTACCGCAACAGTGCCAACTGTCAAGGTGCTTTCTGATGAGTATTTTACCTGTTACCCTCTTTACCTGTCTGTGATCGTAGTCACGGATAAAACGTTTACACGTGTAAATATACACGCGAAAGGACTGGATCTTATGGAAGAGCGTCAGATTCAAGAATTTGTCCATCGTATTTCTAGCGACGACGTACTGCGCCAGGAACTCATGAGCGATCCTGAGCAGGTCATTGCACGCGAAGACTTTTCACCAACGGTTACAAGTATTTTGATGAAACTGGTCCCTTCTTTGTCCCTGACGACATTGGAAGGACCACAGCTATCCTGGTGGCGTGGATAAAGGCTTTATGCCAGTAGGAGAATAGCTACCCTCAACTAGAAGACTCATCGGGAGACAGGTTGTGGCCGCCGAAACAGATGCTCAAGAGCCTACGGAGCCGTTCGAAGTATATCAACGTCTATTACGAGAGCGGCTTCAATCCTTTTTAGACCCTTTACATCCTCCGCTACGATCAGATGTAGCACGCGCTTTACGGGAAACTGGAAAACTCTTCGCCACCACGCAAACTGGCGCGAGTGGACCTGTGCCAGCAGGTTCCTGGTCGCTCCTGACCCTGCTTATCGCCTTGCATATCGCCCCTGAAATAGATCTGCTGCATGCGAGTAGCGTTGCTGTAGCTGTGGAATGTTTAATCTGCGCCCTGGACTTGCTTGATGATGTGGAAGATGGGGATCAGACTCCTATCATAAAGGATCTCGGGCCTGCACGCGCACTCAATGTCTCAACCGCCCTTTTAACGCTGGCACAGCGTATGATCCTCTCTACTGCACAGTCCGAATTTCCTGCTGCATATATTCTACGCCTGCTTGATGCTCTGCAAGAGTCGCTCCTGACTGCTACGACAGGTCAACAGCGAGACCTACTGGCGGAACAAAGAGCGGTAGAACAGATGACGGTTGAAGAGTGCATCGAAATTGCAGCGGAGAAGGCCGGAGCTTTGATGAGCCTGGCCTGTCGTATGGGGACTCTATGCGCGGGAGCAGATGATGAGGTCTGCCAGGACTATGCGTTGCTGGGTCAATTGTTAGGCATTTCTCACCAACTTGACAATGATTGCCATGACTTGTATTATCTTGTTAATGATCCTGTTGCTCAGAGCATGGGCGCGCCTGTTTCCAAACAGAGCAAGACAGATCTCATACGTAGCAAAAAGACATTGCCAATCGTCCTGGCGGCGCAATCGCAGCACGCTCTTCATTCTGAGGGTTTCGCTGTGGAGAATGGTTCTGTAGATCAAAAAGCGCTTCAGGAGGGCATTATGGCCGGGTGGGGTGTCTGTTTGCTTTACCGCGAGCGTGCCCGTAACCAATTGCAAAAAATTGAAGCTCAAAAAACCATCCCCTATCTTCTACGCCTCTTGTTGGGCTTCATATAATAAGCTTATCTTGCAAATGCTTATGGAGCAGCGGTCGAGAGGAATAGTTGATGATAAGAGGTACTTACTGGTTGCGCGTGAAGGGGAAACGACTCCTGACCATTCTGGTCGTTGTAACCATGTGTGCTTTATTGCTTGTCATGGATGCGGTGCACCTGCCACATATGAGCTTTCCTATATCGCTTGCCTATGGCTTTTCCGCGTTGATTGCTTTAGCGTTCCTTGCTGTGGGAGCATTTGTCTGGTTATACGCGCGCAATCGCGTGGTAGCGTTCGTGCTGCTCTGTTTTTCTTGTACTGCCATGGTCCCATTTGCGGCAGAGACAGCGGCCTTGTCGGGCGACCAGTTTTTTAATAAGCTTTCCGGCGTGTGTGCCTCTCTGACTTTTACGTTTTGCGCATTCTTGCTTCTGCTATTTCCCCGGAACTACCTTGGGATCTTTTCATCTGCACAGGTAGAATACCTTCCTGGATTTTCCAGCTTGCGCCGAAGTATTATGCTAGTGCGCTGTTACGCATGTTTTATTTTTGCTTATGGAGTCCTGGCAGGCTTTTTCTCTACCCTGACTTCTGAAGTACAGACCTCGTTAAACTGGCGGGATGAATTCGCTTCCGTTTACTATGTCGTTGTATTGGTTGGTATCCTGATAACCATCGTAGTTTCATACTACCAATCGTCATTACGCGAGCGCCAACAACTCCGCCTCTTTGCGGTCGGCGTGGTGCTTGCAGTTGTACCGTTCCTGTTCCTGACCGTATTGCCAGAGATTATCAATCCGAATGCCTCCCTTGTAGATCCACAATTGAGTACGCTTTCTGTGTTGCTTTTACCCTTATCATTAGGCTATTCTATCTTACGCTACCAGCTTCTCGTCCTTGATGCCTACGTGCGCCGGGCGATAGCCTCGTTAATGGGGATCGTCTTTCTGGCTGTACTCAGCTACTTGATCGTTACGTTCAGTAGCTTTTTGCTCAAGGGCACCATTACGCAAACCGTTATTGTCGTAGCGGCCTTCAGTGCTATCCTGGCCCCGTGTGCCTGGTGGGCGGCAAAAAGAAGCACGGATCGCCTCTTTTTTGATGAATTGCGGCACTACCGGCGCATTATCGACGCGGCTAACTTGCCGCTCGATAGGGCCATGAATGTCGCGGAGGCGGCCCGCTTGCTTACATTAGCTTTTACCCAGACGTTCGAGGTCTCTCAAATCTGTCTCTTCGTGTTGAATGAAGGGGCTGGCGCTTTTGATATTGCTCCGCCTCTGCGTACGGACCTGGAGGACGAAGGTCGGCGGCAGATGCTGCACACCCTGTTGCAAACGTTACAATCGTCTAATCAGGAGTATCGCACTGGCCTGACTCAGCAGCAGCCTGCCATCGAAAGGATTGCCGTGGCGCAACGTCCCTTGTTGCTGAGCGAGGCGGCAGAGACAAAAAGTGCGCCCAGGGGATTAGATAGCTACTTCGTCACATCATCTCCAGGCGACAACGATCCGCTCCTGGTGCCTGTGTGGGCACAGGGAAGGATGATAGGACTGCTGGTGTTGGGCGAGCGTGAAGATCAACAGCCGTATGCCGGCCCGGATTTCGGCGTGATACGGTTGCTCCTTGCTCGCTTCTCGACACTCTTAGAAACTGCTCGTCTGTATGCACGCGCCAACGAGCACGCGGAACTGCTTAACAAGTTGTACCGTGCCAGCGCCATGCCGGGCACGGCGTTTCAGTCGGTCGAAGAGGTTGCGAGTATCTACGCGAGCGCTGCCGCATCTGCTACGCTGGCTAGCGCGGAGCTGTGGCTGTATGATAAAAAGAAAAATGTGTTGAGCTCTATTACCGTCGTGGGGTCCGGTCCATATCTGACAAATCTGGATACGCTTAAACCAGCGCAGGAGCTTGATTGGCATTCGTGGTTTTACGAAGGGTGCAATACTGGACAGACCAGGCAAAACGCCCGTTCTATCGATCCTCCCTGTCTCTTGCAGAAGATGTCCGATCTCCCCTACGTGTGGCTCCCTCTGCAGGACGCGGAGCAGCGCGTGGGGCTACTTACCTTGACCTATGCGCAGCCGCACTTCTTTTTGAAGGAAGAGATGCATGTGCTGGAAATGTTTGCCGTACAGTGCGCGTCGGCCCTGGCCAATGCGAAGATGACGATGGAGTTGCGCCAGGCATACGAGCGCCAGAAGGAACTGGATCATCTAAAAGATGAGTTTATCAGTACTGCGTCCCACGAGTTGCGCACGCCACTGACCGCCGTGCAGGGCTATATTGAGCTGCTCGGCGAATATAATCCCACCTTGACTGAGAGCAGGCGCGCCGATTTTATCACGAAGGCCCGCCTCGGCTGCGATGAGCTTGCTTTGCTGGTAGGCAATATTATGGATGCCAGCCGGGTAAGGATCGATGCAGAGAATGTGCAATTACAGGCCATCTCGCTGCATGAGTCGGCTATGCACGTCGCGGAAATTCTTGAAGGGGTGACGCGGCGTGAACAGCGCGTGCTACAGGTCGATATTTCCCCCACCTTGCAGGTGATGGCCGATGACCTGCGTTTGCGCCAGGTCTTGCTGAATCTCATCAGTAATGCATTGAAATATTCTCCGCCCGGCTCAACTATCGAGCTGACGACCGAGGTTTCTCCTGCCTATGTAACGGTGCGTTTGCGCGATCATGGCCTGGGAGTGCCACGCGAAGAGCAGCAGCGCCTCTTCGAGCGCTTCATGCGCCTTGAACGCGATATGAACAGCCCTGCACGCGGTGCTGGCTTAGGTCTGTACATCTGCAAGCAACTGGTCGAGGCGATGGGGGGCCGCATCTGGGTGGAGAGTAGCGGGCGCGAGGGAGATGGTAGTGTGTTTGCCTTTACACTGCGGCGTGTAGAACAGCAGAGGTTGACCGGAACTTCAGGTTCGCAGCCGGATGTATCCCTGCCACTATAGTATGTCGCTAGATTGCTAACGACTTTCCGTATAAAATTTCTGGTACCCGATTTTTTTCTGCGGCGCGTCATTTCTACGGATACATATCCATAGTATGTGTATAGATGAATAGAGTTGCAGGAGAAAAAGTGCATGACTACTTTACGCCGGATAGCCACGAGTATTACGCCGCGTCAATTTGAAGTACTTGGGTATCTAGCTAAACGCGAACACTGGTCTGTCGGTGAGGTTGCCTCAACCCTTGGAGTGAGTTCAGCAGCCGCCACAAAGGCGATTGCTCGTCTTGAGCGAAAGGGGTTGGTGACGCGCACTGTTGATATTATGGATCGTCGCTGCGTCAATGTGCGCCTCACCCGCTCGGGGTCTGATGCGCTACGCCAGGTCCCAAAGTTGGTCTAGTTGAAGGCGCAAGCTAGCAGGCTCCTGGAAAAGGAAGCGTAACGCTTGCGCTTTTCCTCATCTTTTATTGCTCGATTAAGGTGTTTTGTATCCATGGTGTAGAGCGAGCGAGCAACCAATCCCTCCTATGATGCCTCGGATCTTACATAGCCACGTTCCTTCGCGTACTGCCAGAGCGATTTTTGCAGCTGCCGTCGCGCGCGGGAGATGCGGCTCATGACGGTACCGATCGGTATCTGAAGCGCCTCGGCGATCTCCTTGTATGAGAGTCCCTCGATGTCGGCCAGGACGACGGCCATACGAAAATTGGGGGGCAGATCGTTCAGGGCTTTGTACACATCTTCATCGAGATACTTATTTAAGACCTCCTCCTCCGCCCCTTGTGACAGCTCCTGTCCACTGAAATCTCTGATCTGGTTGTAGAGATAAAACTCCTCGCCTTCAGGCAAGCTCGCGGGCGTAGGATGGGCTGCATTTCTCCTATAGCGATTGATAGCCGAGGTGTTCAGAATGCGGAAGAGCCATGCGCGCAGATTCGTGCCGGGCTGGTACGTATGGGCGAAGCGAAATGCCTTCAACATCGTCTCCTGTACCAGGTCTTCGGCCTCTTGTGGATTATTGGTCATGCGTAGTGCCGTGCGATACAGGCTGTCCAGCTGTGCCAGCACGCCCGCTTCAAAATCCTCGCTGGGTGGCGCGTTGTTTGTTGCCTTCTGTGCGTCGCTCTCCTTCTCTGTAGGAGGGGTTGCTTGTGTATCTTCTCCCTGTGCGTGTTCCAATGTTTCTGGCGATACGGGCATTTCTTCAAATTCTGACTGTTCCGACATTCAATGCTGCTCCTCTGGTTAACCTGTACTTTCTCAAAGAAAGTACTCTCAGTATATCTTATTGAGAGTGGGAATGAAAGTCCCTCTGCGTTATGTTAAAATAGACAGACAATAGTGACGAGCTATCTTAGGAGTTGTAATGATGGATTGCTTAAATTGCGTCGAGACCACCGCTCGTCTGCATCTTTATATCGACCGGGAGCTGAACAACGAGGAGGTCGCTGTGGTGCAGCAGCATCTGGAAAGCTGTCCCAACTGTGAATGTCGCTTTCATTTTGATTTACATATCAAGCGGCTAATCCACGAGCGCTGTACGATAGAGCACGCGCCCGTACATCTGCGCGAGGCGGTATTGCGCCTGGCACGGACACCCATTGGGAAGCATATCGAGATCGATCCCGCGTTAGTTATGGAGATCAGGGCAGACCTTGAGGGCTGAGACTGAAAAATTGGTCCTTACGTTTTTCTTATAGACCGAATGCATGAAGAATGCTGAACTTGAGCTGCGCCAGAAGGAGCAACTCTCCAATGGCAAGCAGAAAAGCCACGCTGAAAAAGGGCAGCAGTTCGCGATAGGATGCGAAACTTTCATCGCGTTTGCTGACGGCAACCAGACAGATCAGGTTGACGCAACTGAGCGCCATCAGGACACCCGTCGTGCTCAGAAGCGCGATAGGATAGAGTCCCGGCGCGCTCTGCGTGCTAACCGCGATGAAGCAGAAGGCAAGCACTGGTAGAAATCTCAGCATATCTCCCCAGGACGCAAAGCTGCGCCGCTCGTTGAATTCGCACCAGAACAGGCGATTAAGCAGCGGCAGCGTAAACGCCGCCAGCGCCAGCCCGGTGGCAAGACCCGTAGCGAGTCGCAGCAGGTTGCTTGGCTGATACAGATGAGGCAGGCCGAGATCGAGGGCAAGCGAGTTGAGCCCATCTATGCCTAATGCCGCTATGCCACAGCCTAGCGCGATCGTGATCGACTTTGTTGGGAGGCGTTGGACGCGTCCACGCCCGCTCGCGTAGAGGGTGAGGAGCGTGACCATAAAGCCCAGATAGATGCCGGTGTTGCGCGCGCACAGCGGCAGGCGTTCGCCCGCTGGATAGAAGGAGTGCGTGGGCATCTGGGCACAGATGCCGCTCACGAGCCAGCGCAGGTGGTCCAGCAGCGATCCGCCCGGCAGAAAGATGAGCAGGGCGAGGAGCGCGAGGTAAAAGAGCGCGCAGGCACCCATTGTCCAGGGCGAAAGCAGCCTATTTTTGTCAATGATGATGTGTTTCTGGGCCACGGCTTAACCCAATCTGAAGGAAGAATTCAGGTAGAGTAGGACGTTGAAGAAGACCAGAACGCCCACAGTCATAAGCAGGACGCCCGTCACCACCTCGATCTTGCCCAGATAGGGCTTCAACTTCTTCAGGATGCGACTGACCTGGTTCAGGCCCAGTCCCAGTAGCAGGAATGGTACCCCCAATCCAAGCGAATAGGCCAGCAGCAGCAAGACGCCCTGGCGCAGCGTCGCCGATCCGGCAGCCAATGCCAGGATGGAGCCGAGAATGGGGCCGATGCAGGGCGACCAGGCGATGGCAAAGGTGACGCCGATCAGGAACGAGGCTGGATAGCTGGGTCGCTCAGGCCGAAATGCGATGCGCTTCTGTCCGTATAGAAAGGGCAGTTTGAGGATGCCCGTCAGGTGCAGGCCGATAAGAATAAGGATGATACCACCGATCTGGCGCACAAGGACCAGATGTGCCTGCAGAAAGCTGCCCAATGTACTGGCGGCTGCCCCCAGCGCGACAAAAGCCAGCGTAAAGCCGAAGACGAAGAGCAACGCGTGAAGAAACGTCACGATGCGCAGAGAAGGTTGCCTTCTCGCCGTTGAGGATTGATAGATGCTCTGCCCAACGAGCTGCGCCAGATAGATAGGCACAAGTGGCAACACGCAAGGGGAAAGGAACGATGCCAACCCTGCAAGAAATGCGACGCCAATGCTCAACTGGGACGGATTCATGGTGCTTCTTAGTCTCCTGATCATCTTTTCGTTTTTATAGTATAAGCTTTCTTCTGGCACTCTGCAATCTTTCCTCGCCATCCTTCCCATATCCCCACTTTTTCAACAGCGCCTGCCCCTCTTGTGTCAGCGGGTGCGGCGGATCTAGCCCTGGTTGGCTAAGGTGGATCAATTCTTTGAGCACGTAGAGCACAATACTATTATCCGCCGTAGCCACCTGCTCCAGTGCATGCAGGGCCGTCTTTGCCACATGCTCGTCAGCATCGAGCAGCGTATGCAGGAGTCCCGGAATTGCCCAACGCGCCCCGAGCTGCCCACAGACGTAGGCCGCACACGCCCGCACGCCACTATCGTTATCTTTATACAGCAGGTAAAGCAGGCGTGTTTGTAGATCTGGCTGCGCGTCAAACTGCTCTCCCAACATGCCTAAGAGCTCCGTTGCGCGTTGCCGCACCCACGCGCTATCGCTACTCAAGAGCTGGAGGATGATCTCATCGCGCACAATGGCATAACTGATATCGCCCCATGCGCGTCTCTGTCCACGCGTGCGTGCTTGCCAGAGCAGGTAGGCGAGCGAGTCAAGCGCCGTAACCTGAATATCCTCCTGTTCCTGTCTGAGAACCTGTAGGAGCCAGTGCACAACGTTTATACGTGCAGGGGCGCGTAAGACACCATGCAGCAAGCGTAGGCTGTCGATCACCTCGACATACCCAGGGTGCTCTTTGTTAAGAACAATGGTGCCCAGGACCGCCATGACGTATTCGCCTCCACACGCTGCCAGTGTGTAGCACGCCTGGCGACGTACTTCTGCTACTTCAGAACGCAGGAAGTGCAGAATGCGTGCTGGCAAGGCCAGGTGACGCATTGCCTGACGTAGCGGTGCCTGGCGCGCCATCTCTTCCAGTGTAGTCAATACGACGATCTGCCCCTGCACATCCACGCAATCAAGCAGTTTTCCTAGAGCTGGTAACATCTGCGTGGACGCATTACGGCTGAGCGAATGTGCCGCGTAAAGTGCCAGCTCTATGTTAGGATCTTGCAGCAGCGGGAGAAGGTGCCGCGCCAGCTCCTCTCGTTGTGTAAGAGAGAGTCGCAAACTGGTCTCGGTCGCCAGGATGAAGAGGGCTGCTTTGCGCACCTCTTCAGGCTCGCCCGGTGAGGCAAACTGGAGCAGTGTGCTGAGTCCCTTGCCCTCTCCACTGCTGAGCAACGCGTAGGCAATAGTGAGTCGGACCTGAACCGCTTCATTTTCCAGGTGTTCATACAGGCGTGCGAGCGTTGAGCGACGTAGTGGAACCTTGTTGGCCTTCGTCGCCAGCGCCATCGCCGCCGCGTAGCGGACTGTCGCCCAGGCGGTCGCTAGCCCCCGGCACAACAGGTCTTCGTGATCCATATGTGGTACCAGGCTGGCCGCCTCTATCACGCTTGTCCAGAGGACGGGTCCGGCAGGCTGTGGAACGGCGGCATGGTGAAGCAGATCTTCGAGTTGAAGTTGTGCCTGCTGGCTGAGATAGAGGAGCAGGCGACTGCTGTGTTCATATTGAGGTGGCCACCAGGGCCAGGCTGGCGTCGTGATCTCGGGATAGGTGCTCAGGGTAGTAAGCACCACGGGAAGCAGCACTGGCCCCCGGCGAGCCAGACGGCGCGTTGCGCGTACCCGCGTGGCGTAATCGGTCTCAGGACCAAGCAAGAGAGCGAGTGCTGCCCTGATATTCTCTCCATGCATTGACACGTAGCTATTTTCTGCGCTCCCTGGAGTGGGGCGCGGCTGTTTCTTTTCTGGACGCTCGCTAATCATAACAGTACTTTCATTATAGAAAAATGCTCTGTTTTAGTTATAGCGTACCCCACCAAATTTTTTTTCGCCCAGGGCAGCCTCTTAGACGGAGTAGAAGGTTCTACCGAAGAAGGCTTTAGCGCGAGGATTTAAATAATCTTTGCAACTGGCTCCAGAAGGAAGCCCGCCTTTGGGGCTTCTGTAGTGACTCCAACGTAGCCGTCTTCACCTGGTCGGAAGGGAGTGGAGTACTGGTTCCAGGAGACATGTGCATATAGTCTTTGGGCTCCATGGAAGAGGGAGTCCCATCGGTGGGCTGTCTCGTAATGTGAGGTGGATTTTTCAGCGGCTGAGTCGCTAGCTGCGTCAGCGGGGGCGGCTGAGTCTGCTCCATATCCATATCTAAGTATTTTGGGCGCTGAGCTTGTGGCCGTTTGGGCGGCTGCATAGGTGGACGCCCGTTGCGCAGCGCCGGTGGTGTGGGAGGAAGTCCTTCTGGCCGGGGTGTGCTGGGTGGCATAACAGGAGGAGCGGGTCGCAGGTTGAGATTGCGCAGCTCCTGGGCCATGATGCTCGCATCCAGGTAGCGTTGTTGGCGATCGAGCGAGAGCGCCGTCAAAATGATATGTTCGAGCTCGCGTGAAATTGCTAGATTATGGACAGTTGGCGGCTGTGGATCTCCCCTCACGATGGCCTGGGTCAGCTCCGGCATAGAGCGTCCTGTGAATGGACGCCGTCCGGTCACCATCTCATAGAGCACGACGCCCAGGGCATAGATATCGCTGCGGTTGTCCAGCGGGTCGCCCCAGACCTGCTCGGGAGAAGCGTAGTAGATGCTGCCCACCAGCGTTTTCGCAACCGTAATCTTTTGATGGCCTGTAGCACGGGCCAACCCAAAGTCCATCACCTTGACCTTGCCCCAGCGGTTGAGCATCAAGTTCTCCGGCTTAATATCGCGGTGGATGACATTGCGTTCGCGATAGGCCGCGTCGAGGGCATCAGCGATCTGGGCCGCGTACTCAACCGCCAGATGGTCAAGGATGGTTCCATCAATATCGAGCAGATTTGCCAGCGTTGGACCCTGTACATACTCCATGACGAAATAGAGCAGTCTGTTCTGTTGCCCGGCATCGTAGATCTGGACGATATTGGGATGATTGAGGCCCGCGATAATCTGTGCCTCGCGAATAAAGCGCGCGACATAGGAGGCATCGCGTGCTAACGCCTTTGGTAGCACCTTGATGGCAACTTCACGTCCCAGCGCGATCTGTTTGCCACGATAGACCACTCCCATTGAGCCATGCCCGATCTCTTCTTCCAGAAGATATGCGCCCAGGTTCTGACCTGCCAGTTCATTCATATGTCTGAATTAGACGGCTCCCTACCAGTGCCTGTAGGGAAATAGATACCGCCCCTCCTTTTTCGCTGTCTGTCTCTGCTCTGCCCGCGCTGGCGTGCGCGTCATCAGTCGCTCCCCATCGTTCTGGAACGCATGCATAAATAATTGGTGAGGTCGATAGCGATATTGAAAAACCAGCCGTGCTGTTTTATAACCATACGTTGTCCAAATTGTATCACAATTGTCGACAACAAACGTGTGGAATCGTACTATTGGTGTAGTCGCTCTGGTTTTGCACCCCTTTATCGTACTGGCGTTCTATACAAGTAAACGAACCAATCTTATTCACATGGGATATTTTGCCCAAAAGTACTTCTCGCAAAGAAAATGAGGGGGAGAAGCATGCGGCTAAAAGAGAGGCGAATAGTGGAGTATAATACTATTCGTCCTCTCTTTTAGCCGCATTTATTTAATCGAGGTAATCTTTAAGAATACGGCTCGCCTGAGGATGACGTAGCTTACGAATGGCCCGTTCTTCAATCTGGCGTACGCGTTCGCGTGTGACCTTCAGTTTTTTGCCAACTTCCTCTAGCGTGTGATCGTGGTCGTCGAGCAGTCCGAAGCGCAGTTCAATGACCTGGCGCTCGCGCAAAGTGAGTTGCCCAAGCACTTTACGAATCTCTTCGCGCAGGAGGTGTTGATCCGTGACCTCTGTTGGCCCCCGCTCACGGACATCTTCTATGATATCGCCCAGCGTATTTTCTTCCTCTTCTGAGAGAGGTGCATCCAGCGAGAAGACCTTTTCCGCCCAGATCAATAGTTCACTGACGCGATCTGCCGTCATGCCAAGCCGCTCGCCGATGCTTTCCGGGGTAGGTTCGCGTCCAAGTTCCTGATACAGCTGGCGTGTGGTGCGTTTGACACGCATCACCTCTTCCATGATATACACAGGAAGCCGTACCACACGCGTCCCTTCCAGAATAGCGCGCGTGATCGCCTGTTTAATCCACCACGTTGCATAAGTGGAGAAACGGAATCCCTTCCTGAAGTCGAACTTCGTGACTGCACGAATGAGACCAATGTTTCCCTCGCCAATCAGATCTTCGAGGGAGAGTCCCTGCCCGACATATTTCTTGGCGATGCTTACTACAAGGCGCAGATTCGCTTCGATCAGGTGATTGCGCGCATCTCGATCCCCTTGTTCCGCAATCTCTGCCAGCCGCGACTCGCGGACCGCCGAGAGCAAGGGAATGCGTGAGATCTCTCGTAGATAGAGACGTAAACTGTCGCTTTGCGCCAGGCTACTGAGATCCGTATCCTGTACAGTTTCGCGTTCGGTATCTGCCGTCTTATCGCGGTCACGTCCGGCGTCAAACATCACATTTCGTTCCAAGTGCTTGCTCTCTTCTCCTGCAACATGTACGTAAGACAGTGTAGTCCTGGCTTATTGTATCATACGTATGGGTTATTGCAAGCTTCAATTCTTCTACGCTCCATGTTTGTATACTACATCTTTGCATGAGCCTGTTTATCCTATCGGCATGGTGTGTATCTTAATTAACACCTCCTTGTGGGGAAAATATTCCTGCCTGTACCACGTTTCTAGTGGGCAAAGATTTCAAGCTCACTTGATTGCATGCGGCAGCACTCTATACAGGGACGCATATACTGATAATAGTACCCGGTGATGCAACTGTGCAGTCCTTTTTAGCGTAAATATGTTTGCACGTCTATTTAATCATGAACGTAGAGAGGGTCTCTTTCTGTTGTGCGTGTACAATTTTTATGGCAATCTTTTATGAAGTAGGCTGGTAAGTAGTAAAGGACATGGCTCAACTATGAGCTTACCTATAGCGCTCCTCCCTGGCACAACCATTGGTAATCATTATATCATCCAATCTTTGATTAACAGTGGTGGCTTTGGTGCTGTCTATCGCGGCATCGATACCAGTGAGGGGAATCGTTCCTGTGCTATTAAAGAGACATATGATGTGACCCCCGCGGCGCGGCGTCAGGCGCTGATGGAGGCCAGCGTCCTCTTTATGGTGAGGAGCAAACATCTGCCCGAGGTGTACGACGCGCTGGAGTCTAATGGCCGCTTCTACCTGGTGATGCAGTTGATCGAGGGGCAGAATCTTTTTCAACTGTTGCGCTCGCGCGTGCCTGGAGGACTGGTTGGAGAGCAGGAGCCGCAACGGGCGGTCAGGGGTCCATGCAGCGAGCAGGAGGTTCTGAGCTGGCTGCTGCCAATCATGGATATTTTGCAAGAGCTGCACAGTCGGCGACCAGCGGTGATGCACCGCGATATTAAGCCTGGCAATATCATCCTCACTCCCCAGCAGACGGCGGTGCTGGTCGACTTTGGCCTCACAAAGCTCTACGATCCCGCCCACAGCACGCAGACGCTGACCAGGGCGGTAACGGAAGGTTTCAGCCCGCTTGAGCAGTATATGGGCCAGACAACGCCCGCCTCCGATATCTACGCGTTGGCCGCGACGATGTACCTGCTCTTCACGAACAGGATGCCGCCAGCCGCCACAAAGCGCGGCATGCGCGATGAATTGATCGCGCCCCGCCTGCTAAATCCCTCGCTCTCGCCCAATACTGAGCGCGTGCTGCTCAAGGCGTTAGCGCTGCATGCCCAGGATCGCTATCAAAGCATGCAGGATTTTTCGCAGGCATTGCAGGGTTTCAGTTTCAGTTCGCACGCCGATCAGACTATCGCAGCGAGCATACCAACAAGCCAGCCATCGCTGGTCCTCCCGGCACCTTCAGCTCCTACTATCTATGCTACCGGCTATGCAGGCGCTCAGAGTGTTCCCCAGCATCCTGCAGCTGGGAACGGATCTCGCGGACCATACGTGCCACCCAGAGGTGGCAACCAGTATCCCCCGCCGGGTTACGCCGGGCCCGGCTACGCGCCACCCGGCTATATGCCGCCTAATCAGCAGGGATACATGATGCCGCAGGCACCCTATCCGCAGAAGATGCGGCCCCTGCCCACTCCCTTTAACCAGGGCTGCCTCTGGGGCTTGCTACAGGGCGTCCTGGCGGCGCTGCTGGTTGTCTCGCTGCGCCAAGTGGCCTACTTTGACCTGGCGATCCTCATGGGCTTTGGCTTTTATGTCCTGGCAGGCTTCACGACGACGCGCAGGGGCGGTTCCTTTCTGCGTGGTGGCTGGGCTGGCTACTGGGCCGGCGTGACCAGTACGGTCGTTTTCTGGTTTACCTTCTGCGTTGGCCTGCTAATTCGCCTCTCGCAATATATGCGCGCTCACCCGGTATCTCAATATGGCCGTGGTCCACGTTCCGCTCCTACTACATTGAATGACGCTGTGCGTGCTGTACTGCCGGAATTCCCCAGTCACACGCCGCTCCCTAACCAGCCCCCCATCGTCAACGTGGCGGTCATATTGATCGCCGGAGTCGTCATCGCCTTCAGCCTGGGCTGCATCGGCGGCATTGTGGGCACGCGGCGCAACAAGGCAAAGATGGCGAAGCGGAAATCTCCTTGACCATTATGATACCATAGTCTGCATACGATCCAATAGAGGTACTTTCTAAAGAAGGTAGGCACTCGGTTTGACTACTTACGAACAGACTAACCAGATAGATTCATCTACGCAAACTCCCCAGGAGACATTGTCTCTTACAGAGCTGGCACGAGCGCTCAGCGTGGAACTGAACTTGAACAGCGCGCAGATTGCACGCACGATCACGCTTCTGGACGAAGGCAATACGGTCCCCTTCATCTCTCGCTACCGTAAAGAGGTAACTGGCAGCCTGGACGAGGTGCAGATTCAGAGCATTGCTGATCGTGCCGCCGCCCTACGCGCCCTCCACGAGCGCAAGCAGGACGTACAGCGCCTGATCGAGACGCAGGGGAAACTGACACCGGAACTGACCGCTTCTATCCTTGCCGCTAAGACGTTGCAGGAGGTCGAGGATCTTTACCTGCCTTATCGTCAGAAGCGCAAGACACGAGCGAGCGTGGCCCGCGAGAAGGGACTGGCTCCCCTGGCCGATATCATTTTGCAGCAGTTTGAGCTGCGTGGCGACGCCGAAGCCATTCTGGAGCAGCACGCGCAGCCATTCCTGAACGCCGAGAAGGGCGTCGATACCAGCCTGGAGGCGTACGCGGGCGCGAGCGATATCGTGGCCGAGGTGATCGCCGAGGATGCGAACGTGCGCGGCGGCATGCGTACAGCCTTTTTCAAGAGCTCGACACTGGGTACGAAGGTGGTCAGCGCCGAAAAGCTGGCGGAGAAAGACCCTAACGGTGTCTACCAGCTCTACTACGATTTCAACGAGAGCGTGACGCGGCTCGTTCCACACCGCGTCCTGGCGCTGAACCGGGCCGAGTGCGAAGAGGTGTTGCGTGTTAATGTCTCGCTGCCATACGAGCAGGCACAATCCCGCATCACGCGGCACTATCCCGTCAAAGCGACCTCGCCCTTTGCGCCCTATCTCTCTGAGGCGATGGAGGATGGCTATAAACGCCTTCTGGCACCCGCGATGGAGCGCGAGGTCCGTGTGGAGCTCACGCGGCAGGCAGAGGAACACGCAATAAATATCTTTGCTGCCAATCTGCGCAATCTATTGCTACAGCCGCCCCTGCGCGGTAAAAAGGTACTGGGCATCGATCCAGGCTTCCGCACGGGGTGTAAGTTGACCGTCATTGATGAGACAGGAAAATTCATTGTCTCCGATACGATGTACCTGCACCAGTCCGAGAGGGCAACACAGCAGCTGCGCAAGCTCCTGGCGCAGTACGCCATCGGTGTCATCGCCATCGGCAACGGCACCGCCTCGCGTGAGACCGAGCAGCTGGTGGCGGATCTGATCCGCGATCTTGAGCAGGAAGGCGGTGCGGTCGGGAGCATCGGCTACGTTATTGTGAACGAGGCTGGCGCGTCGGTCTATTCGGCATCCGAGGCGGCGCGCCAGGAGTTCCCGACATTGGACGCGACCCAGCGCGGCACCATCTCTATCGCCCGCCGCTTGCAAGACCCGCTGGCCGAACTGGTGAAGATCGATCCCAAGGCCGTCGGCGTCGGACTCTACCAGCACGATGTGGACCAGAAGGAGCTGGCGGCGATGCTTGATCGCGTCGTTGACTCGTGCGTCAACTTCGCGGGTGTCGAGCTCAATGCGGCCTCCGCTGCCCTATTGAAGCATGTGTCGGGCATCAATGCACGCGTCGCCAATGCAATTGTGAAGTATCGCGAGGAGCACGGACCCTTCAAAAGCCGCGCCGAGCTGCAGAAAGTAGCGGGTCTCGGTCCCGCAACCTTTGTGCAGGCCGCTGGCTTCCTCAAGCTCGCCGACGGTGTTGAGCTGCTGGACAATACCTTTATTCACCCGGAGAGCTACAACGCGGCGCGTGCGCTGCTGACCCTACTGCCGGACGACGACGAGAAGCGCGCGCGCCTCGCCGAGCGTATCGCGAAGTTCCGCCAACTCATCAAGCTACAGAACAGCCTGGGTCGCGGCGCGAACCGCAATCGTTCAGGCCAGGCGAGTGGCGCTGGCGAACAGGCGGCGTGGGCCGATCTGGCGAAGAAGGTCGGTGTCGGCCTGCCCACGCTCAACGATATTCTGGAGAATCTGGAGAAGCCCGGCCTGGACCCACGCGACGCGCTGCCCGCGCCCATTCTGCGCCACGATGTCTTAAAGATAGAGGACCTGCAGATGGGTATGCTCTTGCTGGGGACGGTGCGCAACGTGGTCGACTTCGGTGCTTTTGTCGATATCGGCATCAAACACGATGGTCTGGTGCATGTGTCGGAGATGGCCGATCGCTTTGTCAAAGATCCATTGAGCGTTGTCGCTGTCGGCCAGGTAGTCCAGGTGCGTGTGCTCAAGGTCGATCTGCAGCGTGGTCGCGTGCAGCTGACCATGCGCGCTATGCAGTCATAGCGGCACCATCAGGTGTTTGTGCCGTAGAGAGGAATTGTTTGTGGCAACTGAAAAATACGCTTTCGAACGCTACTTGAATGTACGTCAGGCATACGGTGCCAGCTTTTCGCCCGATGGGAGTCTCATAACCTTTCTGACCGATATTACTGGTGTAGCGGAGGTATGGAGCGCGCCTGTGAGTAGGCAGGCGACGGGACCATCCTGGCCCAACCAGTTGACGTTTCGCGGCGAACGCATCGCTAGCGCTACTTTTTCGCCTAAAGCCAATCAGTTGCTTGTTACGGGCGATATCGGTGGGAACGAGCGCACGCAGCTCTTTCTCTTGAGCGCAGATGGTGCCAGCTTCACGCCCCTCACCGATCAGCCGGAAACGATCTTCAATTTTGGTGGCTGGTCGCCTGATGCAACGCGCATTACGTATAGCAGCAATGAGCGCGATGCCCGCTACTTCGATGTCTACGAGCGCCACCTAGAGAGCGGAACGGTCAGGCTGCTGTTGCGTCAGGATGGGACAAACTTCTCCCGTGGCTATTCGCCCGATGGACGTTACGTGCTCTCGGCGCGCTACGACTCGAATATTCGCAATCAGCTCTTTCTCATCGATACGACAACCCTTGAAGCGCGTCCCCTGACGCCGGAGATCTCTGAGGGTGTGGCGCTACACGAATTCGCGGAGTGGTCGGCGGACAGGCGCGGCCTCTATCTGGTCAGCAACCGCGAGCGCCAGTTTCTCTCCCTTGCCTACCTGGACCTGGCGACGACTGAACTGACTTACTTGCAGGAGACTTCCTGGGATATAGAGCAGCTCGCGGTAACACACGACGGCACCACGCTGGCCCTTGTCACAAACGAGGATGGCTATTCGCAACTGGCGCTCTACGATGTCTCACAGGGCTGGGAGGCGCGTAAAGAGCTGCAAGCGCCAACCTTTCCCTCCGGCGTCATCTATCAGGTCGCCTGGTCGCAGAACGACCTGCGGCTGGCTATCACCTTGACGACGCCCGACGATTCGGCTGACGTGTGGGTCTGGGACGCGGGTGAAGGTATTGTAATGCGCGTCACGCGGAGCTCGCTGGGCGGCATTCCACGCGCGTCGTTCGTTGCGCCATCCGTGGTGCGCTACCCGACCTTCGACGGACGCGAGATTCCAGCCTTTCTGTACCTGCCGCAGGGTGAACAGCGCAATCTCCCGGTCGTGATCGATGTCCACGGTGGACCGGAGGGCCAGGCGCGCCCCTGGTTCAATGCGGTCATCCAGTACCTGGTGGCGCGTGGCTACGCGGTCCTCTCGCCGAACGTGCGCGGCAGCGCGGGCTACGGCTATGCATATCAGAGCCTGGACGATGTGCGCCTGCGTATGGACTCCGTGGCGGACCTGCAGCATGCCGCGTTGTGGCTGCGCGAGAGCGGCATCGCCGACCCTCAGCGTATCGCCGTGATGGGTGGGAGCTACGGCGGCTTCATGGTCCTCTCCGCCGTCACGACGTATCCCGGCCTCTGGGCCGCAGGCGTCGATATTGTCGGCATCGCCAACTTCGTCACCTTTCTGGAAAATACCGGCTCCTGGCGGCGCAAGCTGCGCGAAGCCGAATACGGCAGCCTGGAGAACGATCGCGCCTTTTTGGAGCAGATCTCGCCCATCCGTTCCGTCGAGCGTATCAGCGCGCCCCTCTTCGTCGTTCACGGCGCGAACGATCCGCGCGTCCCCGTCGGCGAGGCTGAGCAGATCGTCCAGGCCCTGCGCGCCCGCCACGTCCCCGTCGAATACCTGCGCTTCGAAGACGAGGGACATGGCCTGATTAAGCGCGCCAACCGGCTCGTCGCCTACCCGGCGATCGCGCGTTTTCTCGATCGGTATCTGGGGTAGCGTCTCTGAAGATTAGTCAGGAAAAGGGTGAAAAACAGCCATGCCAGATCTTTCTAATCAGCAGTATCTCCTGAATGAGCAATACAAGGATGCCTCCAACCTGAACGCGCGCATACAGCTCCATCAGCGCTTCAGCACGAACGCGACCGACTGGCACCGCTGGGTCTTCGAGCAGTTCGCTATAACAGAGGGGAGCCGTATCCTCGAACTGGGATGCGGTCCAGGCCATCTGTGGCGGAAGAACCTGGACCGCATCCCAGCGCGCTGCCAGATAACGCTCTCCGACTTCTCAGAGGGGATGCTACAGGAAGCGAGAAATAATCTTGCTGATAGCGCTTCGCGCTTCTCCTTCCAGGTCGTCGACGCGCAATCTATTCCACACGAGGACGCTTCCTTCGATGTTGTGATTGCCAACCACATGCTTTACCACGTTCCTGATCGCCCGCGTGCGTTCTCCGAGATCCGGCGCGTCTTGCAGCCACGGGGACGCTTCTACGCCGCAACGAATGGGCAGGCGCATCTCCAGGAGATCGGCGAACTGGTACAGCGCGTCATCCCTTCCTTCTCCGGCATCATGGGTCGCGGCGGGAGTCCATTTTCGCTTGAGAATGGAGCGGAGCAAATGGCACCCTGGTTCTCGCATGTCGAGATGCGCCACTATGAAAACGCGCTCGTCGTTACTGAGGTTGAGCCACTCGTCGCGTTTGTTCTCTCCACCAGGGCAAAAAGCATCCTTACGGAAGAACAGATTCGCCAGTTGCGGGAGATCGTGGCGCAAGAACTGGCTCGCAATGGGTCGATTACCATCACGAAAGCGACGGGCCTTTTTGTGGCTTACAGCTGATTTCAAAAGGAGAAAACAGGTCTTGCTGCGGAGAGATATGGGCGCTGGAACGTGTTTAAGGCTGTGATACTCCTGAGAGGCAAGAAGCTGAGGTTGTGATATATCAGTATGGTCCTTCTGCTATCCTGAGCACGGGAAGAAGGCAGATACAAAATATATCCTGTATTTCTTTGCCCAAAACGAACAAAGGAGTTTGTTATGCTGTGGACCTCTCTTTCTTTACATGTCAGTGAATTGTCTATGATAGTACAAAATCGCCTGCATCCTGGCACGAACAGTGCTTTCCGTACCTTGCTCTTTGTCGGCGATCTCCTCGCGTTGCTCCTGTTCTGGTTTATCTGGTCCCTTCAGCGCCACATGCCGGGTCTACATGGCTTTGATTTATGGATAGCAGGTTTGACCGTCACGCTAGGGCTTCTCTTCGTTTGTGCGCGCGGAAGCGCTCGTCTCAACGGTTATGGTCGCAGTCACGACCCCTGGCTGAGAATAGCCACCGCGATTATGTTTGTGCTATGCTTTGTTGCTGTGATCAGTTATTAGCCATTCACGACGAACTTCCCGATAGGGAGCTGTTTGTGTATCAAGAGATCGCAAAACATCTATATGTGAGAGAAGGAACTTTTACGCGCTTCATAACGTCATTGTGGACGTATACCACAAAAGCTCTGGCGAAATGGAGGGAACCCACGATGCGTAAAAGACTTCCCAGCGAGCGAGTGACCTATGATCTGGGGATCACGAACTCGGGCGTGGTTCGCCTGGCCCCTTTCGGCACGGCACCAATGGCGGTGGTTGATGGAACACGCGCTCAGGACCCCCTGCGTGGATACCATCACTGCCCATGAATACGCCGCATTGGCTAGAAGGTTTTCTGGCAGTGGCTCTGGCAATAAGCCTCACGGTTTTGCTGCTACGGCGTTCGAGAGCGAAGCAAAGTGCTTAAGATCGCTTTCCTATAGCGAGCTCTCGTGAAGAAGTATCGGCGGGATTTTCAAGCGACAGTTCAAGCCGCTGAAGATCCCGCCTCGCGTTGCACTCGCGGAAGATCTCGCGTGCCTTCAGCAGATAGAGCCGCCCCTGTCGATCAGCCTTATCATCTGGCATGTCGCGTCGTCGTAAGAAGTGACCGTACTGCTGCAGCGTGCGCCCATAAGCCAGGCGCATGCCTCGCGTACGAAACCCCTGTCTGGCCCTTGTAAAGTACTGATCCGCTTGTTCGTCTTGACTCAACGCGGCTGAGATCGTTCCCAGGAGGCAATGCGCATGAGGGATGAGCCATAGCAACTCTAACTGACGTGCCATCTCTAATGCATGCAACGCTTGTCGGTTTGCCGCCTCTATTGTCCCTTCCAGGAACATTACTTGGGCCAAAGCCAGTTGTCCCTCTACTCTCGTCTCGGCCTCCAACTCAGTTATGGCGAGTGCGCGTTGCAACGTGTTTTTCGCACGCAGCAGCAATCGGACATGCGCTGCACTTAACGTATCAGAAACTCCTATTGCCTGCTCCATTCGCAGTTGTCCCAGGGCAATGAGTGTGACGCCTATGATAGGAGCCATATGCGCCTCACGACTTATTTTCAGGGCACCGCACAGTACTGTACGCGCCTCGTCAACCTCACCCTGCTCTTGCAAAGTAGTTGCTAAACAGGCATAAAGTAGAGTTGCTATGGGAGGGTCATACAATTGCTCAATCTGTATAACTCCTCGTCTAAGAGCCGTTTCGGCCTCCGCAAGATTGCCTTTGCGTGCCTGTAGCAGTCCCAGATTGAGGAGAACGCACGCCATGAGGGGCACCTCGCCCATGTGTTCTGCGATGCTGAGGGAGCGCTGCAACATACTTTGGGCCTGAGGGTAATGTGCTCTCTTCAAGTACAAATCACCCAGATTACAACAGGAGATCGCAGTTTCTCGCTGGCGATGATACTCCTCAAAAATCGTTAATGCACGATGATGATGGTTATGTGATTCACTATATCGGCCACATCCTATAAGGATTATTCCCAATAATACGTGCGTTCGTCCAAGATCGACTGGATCTCCTGCTAATGTACGCTGTATCTGAGTCGCAGGAACATTTCTCACTCCTTCTGCACATGGCTGTTGGAGTGCTTGCTCAAAGAGAAACAGAGCCTCCTGTGCGAGAAGAAATGCTCTTTCATACGAGCCTTGATGCCAAAAGCTATAACTTTGTTCAAGACGAAGATGTGCCTTTGCTGTTCCTGATACGATTCCTGCATCTTGCAAAACCTGCTCCCCCAGTTCATAACATTGCTGCGCCTGTACCAAATCGTTGGCATCGTACCGGATCTCTCCTATCTTCACACAAAGCATTGCCAGCAGTTGGCGTTCCTTTTGTATATCAAGCGTGGTTGCGCACTGGCTCCGGATCTCCAACACTTGCTCATAGCAGCAACGTGCTTCTTCGTAGCGTCCCTGGATTCTAAGACATTCTCCGAGTTGCTCCAGTAACGAAGCCAGGTCAGAGCATTCTCCTACAAGTGCGGCTTGTTCATATTGAGGCTGTTTTATTCTTGTCTGGTGTTTTCCCTTTTCCTGCTCGATAGCAAGACGATAGTACCGCTCGGCTTCTGGGTATGCAGCGAGCATATAGGCATGATTGGCAGCTCGTTCAGCGTAGTCAGCAATCACATGTGGATCAGCCCCACCCTGCACGAGGTGATGGATAATGAGGGCGGCATCCTCTTCCTGGCGCGTTGCATACATTGATTGCAGTACCTCTGCCGCCTGTCGGTGCAGCATTGCTCGCCTCGTTGCCGATACCGTCTCGTACAGCCGATTTTGCAGTAGGGGATGGCGGAAGTGATACATAATATTGTTCCCCGAACCTTCTTCGAGCAGGATTTTCGCCTCCAGCGCCTCTTCAAGCAGGGGAAGCATTTCCTCCTCACCTTCTGTATCATTCCTCCTGGCATGCATCAAATAGAGTGTGGAGATGGAACATGACCCTTCCCATACTGCTGCGCACCTCAAAAACTGCTGACAACGGCTGCTGAGTTTGTCTAGATATTGGTCCAGAACTCCTGTGATGGTCTGTGGGAGCGGGAAGTGCCGTGATGTTGAAGGCGAAATGGATACGCTTCCGGTGCCGTTTCTTTGAGCAAGGCAGGCTCTTGCCAGCTCTTCGGCATAGAAGGGATTACCCGCTGCCTGTTGTTGGATAGATGCAATCAGCGGTCTGGGCACATGTGCAACTAACATGCCAATCTGTACGTCAGTCAATGGTGGAAGGAAGAGCTGCACCATGAGCCGCTCCCGTTGGAGTTCGAGGAGCATTCTATGAAGAGCATGACCCACTGGCACATCACTCTCGCGGCATGTTCCCACCAACAGCACAGGCGAGTCTGCGAGCCGACGGACCAGATAGCCAAGCAATTCGGCACTGCTTGTATCAGTCCAATGAAGGTCATCAAGGAGTAGAAGCAAAGGCTTCTTTTTGCAGACTGCCGTCAATAGCGCAAAAACAACTTCCCAGATCCAGAATGGCTCTACTTTTGACGAAAGCGGAACGGGATGTTCCTCGTGTGAGAGTATGCCAGTGAACTCCGGTAAGAGCGCCGCTAGTGCCTGCGAAAGGTGGGGTGGCAGGCATTTCTCCTGTGACTGCCACAATCCTTGCGTGACGACGCATCGCAGAACGTCTATCCAGATGCGATACGGAATGTGGCTTTCCTGCGCGTAGCTGCGGGTCTGCACTACTACCCAGCCGCGTTGCTGAGCCTCTCGCCCCAGTTCTTCGGCGAGACGCGTCTTGCCAATTCCTGCATCTCCAAATATGAATGCGGCAGGAGTGCGAGTGGGCATGGTGAATGGTGCCCTCAAGGAGGGCAGAACCTCAGATGGTTGTCTCTGCTGTTCGGCTTCGCATAGAAGGCCAAACAAGTGATCCCATTCCTGAGTGCGTCCCACTAGAGGATGTTGCTGGGAGCGCGCGCTGGGTAAAGAGGAGACCGATGGATGCCTTGAAGGATCTGACAGCTGATGTGCAGGAGTATCTGATTGGATGGCCTGCTCAAAGGCAGTCGCAAAAGCCATGATGTCAGCAAAACGCTGGTCAGGCTTTTTGGCGAGTGCGGTCAGTACCACACGCTCGACGTCGGAGGAGAGGGCTGAATTATGCTTATGCAAAGGAGGAGGCGCTGCCATGAGATGCTGCGTTGCCACCTCAAGAGAAGAACCAGTGAATGGAAGTACGCCACAGAGCCACTCATAGACAACAATCCCAAGAGCGTACTGGTCACTGGCAGAACAGGGATATCCTTGGAGTTGCTCTGGAGCCATATAAGAGACTGTCCCTGCCACATTCTGCTGCTGAGGTGTGCTGTGAGAGACAACCGCTAGGCCGAAATCACTAAGCAAAATATGCTGGCGCTGTCCCACCAGCATATTTTCTGGCTTGACATCTCGATGGATCACTTTTCGCTCGTGTGCATAGTGCAGTGCGCTCGCTACAGCTTTGAGATGGAGCAGGATTGTTGTAATCAGGAGAATGGTTCCTTTGGGATGGGTCCTGCGTAGGCTGCCTTTTGGGGCATACTGCATCACGAGAAAGGGAGTTCCCTCTTGTACACCGAAGTCGAGGACGCGCACAATGTGAGGATGTTCCAGGTGTGCGAGAGTCTGTGCTTCTTTAAGGAAATCTTGTTCATGCTCACCGCTCAGCTGAACCCGAAGGACTTTAATGGCGGCACGAGTCTTGAGATATATATGCTCTCCCAGATAAACATGAGCAAAGCCGCCATGACCCAGTAACTGGATGAGGCGGTAGCTTCCTAATTGCTGCCCGACGCGCTGTTCCATCTTAGCATCTCCCGCAGTGCCTTTACATAACGTTGGATGACCAAATTTTTTACTACTATCAATCAATGTAGCGTATAAATGATGAAATTTCAAAATTAAACGAACGAGTAGGACATTTATCCATTACAGACGCCAGATCACTGCTTCAAATGCGAGCTTAACCAGGCGCGGCGGAAGCGTATTCTTCATATATTCTTCTCGGTGATAGAATGTGGTGGTGACTAGATCGTAGACCTGCTGTTCTGCTTACAGCAGCCATTTCATCTGCTCTACTATGCGTACTATATTCTTGCTTGCTCTGAATAAGAGCAAAAGGAGATCCACCATGCCCGGCGCGTTTCGTCTCGGCAATCTTGCTGGCGTTGACATTTATGTCAATTATAGCTGGCTTATTCTCCTGGTTCTGTTGACGGTCTCAACCGCCATCGGCTGGTTTCCCGCTTACTATCCTGGATACTCGTTTGGTATCTATCTGCTGCTGGGACTGATTGCGGCGCTGCTCTTCCTCCTCTCCGTGCTTCTGCACGAGCTGTCTCATTCGCTGGTTGCGCGGGCGCGCGGACTGACTGTAAAGAGCATTGTTCTGTACGTCTTCGGTGGCGTCTCAAACATTGAGCAGGAGCCGAAGGGACCTGGCGTGGAGTTTCAAATGGCCTTTGTGGGGCCGCTGACGAATATCCTGCTCGCTCTAGTATGTTATCTCCTGCTCCTGCCATTTAGAGGCAACCACTCGGCGACGGGAGCTATCCTGTCATACCTGGCGATCTCTAATCTCCTGCTGGGCATCCTCAACCTCGTTCCAGGCTTCCCCCTTGATGGTGGACGTGTGCTGCGTTCGATTGTGTGGCGCGTGACAGGCGACGCGAACAGGGCCACGCGCGTCACTACGATCGTGGGCACGATCATTGCGTACATCTTCATCTTCCTTGGCATCTGGCTGTTCTTCGCGAGTGATACGCTGGATGGCATCTGGCTAGGCTTTATTGGCTGGTTCTTGCTGAGTGCCGCGCAATCTGCCCGCGCCCAGGCGACGCTGGAGACAACCTTCCAGGATGTGACCGTCGAGCAGGTTATGAGCCGCGATCCAATGACTGTCCCCTCCAACATTTCATTGCAGAAGCTGGTCGATGACTACTTTCTTCCTCGCGGCCTGCGTTCTGCCCTGGTGATGCAGGGCGATCAACTGGGTGGCCTGATTACCCTGAGTGATATTCGCAATGTCCCGCGCGAAGAGTGGAGCAAAACTCCCGTTGGCTTTGCGATGGTCTCCATAGATAAACTGCACGTCGTCACGCCACAGCAGAACCTGCGCGACGCCCTTCCCCTGATGAGCGGCCAGGATGTCAATCAGCTCCCGGTGGTGGAGGATGGTCGCTTAGTGGGCGTGCTGAGCCGCGACGCCATTATTCGCGCCTTGCAGGTGCGCCAGGGTCTGGGCCTGCAGCGTGGGCGATGAAGGTTGAGTAGCCTGTTAGACGAGCAGCACGACCTTGCCGGTAGTCTGGCGCTCGGCAATGGCCCGGTGTGCCTGGGCCGCTTCTGCCAATGGAAACGTCGCGCCGACGATGATCTTCAAGCGCCCACTGTTAAGATACTTCATCAGGTCCAGCGCGGCGGCGGCTACGCGATCGCTACGTTGCAGCCAGGACGTAAGCCAGTAACCGATGATGGACTGGTTCTTGTACATGAGCTGTATGCCCGTAAATTGGGCGATCTGGTTGCTTGCCGCGCCATAGATAACCATACGTCCAAAGGGTGCCAGGCATTGCAGGCTCTGCGTGCTGACCTCGCCGCCCACCATCTCCAGTATGATATCTGTCCCTCGCCCCTGGGTTGCGGCTTTGACCTGTTCGAACCAGTCGGGCTGGCTATAGTTGATCGCGGTGTCTGCCCCGAGACTGCGCGCAAGCTCCAGCTTGGCTTCGCTGCTGGCGGTGCCGATCACCTGGCCCGCGCCCATCAACTTCGCGAGCTGTACCGCCAGGGTGCCGACACCGCCCGCTGCCGCGTGAATCAGCACGCTCTCGCCTGTCTGGATACGCGCCGACTCGCGTAGCAACTGGTAGGCGGTGAGGCCCTGCACCATAAAGGCGGCAGCATGGGGAAAGTCGAGCGTATCGGGAATGGGGATCACGCTGCTGGCGGGCGCAACGCTGTATTCGGCGTAGCCTCCGTTCGTCAGGGCGATGACGCGTGTGCCGAGCGGGGGAGCACTGACATTGGGGCCATGACCTGCAATTGTACCTGCAATCTCGAAGCCCGGCGTCATAGGAGTGCGCGTACGTGTCAGATACGTTCCCTGTCGCTGGGCAAGGTCTCCATAGTTAATGCCAGCGGCGGCAGCGCGAATCAGCACCTCGTCGTTTTGTGGCGTGGGCGTCTCAATCTCTTCCAGATGCATGACTTCCGGGCCACCTGTTTCGTGGATGCGAATGGCTTTCATGTTTCTTCTCCTCTGTTTCTTGTTGGCATCTTGATTGTATCATGAACATGCGGAAACAGGGGGTTAACTGATGTATCAATGAGCTAACTCTCAACGTAATAAAAGTGGGATATATTCACAGAAATTCCCTCGCCCTTGAGAATTGTGATGTGTCACACTACTTCAACGTATTCATCCGTGTATAATGGTTTTTGTACAAACGTCCTGGTATAATCTGTTTCAGTGAGAAGAAAGTACTGAGTTTGCGGCGTTTCCCCACGCTAAGCTGTACACTGTTCTCTAGTGTTCACTAAAGCAATGCCTGTTTTCTTGTCTAATGTTATTAATCGTGGTCTTTTTCCTGTTTTTATCGCAGGGATAGATAATCAGCGGCATGCTTATCAAAGGTGACAAAGATACTTCAAGCAACAATGTAGGGATTTTATGTCTCCACACTGTTACTCCTGGAGAGGAATGCTACTGATTGGATAGGATAAAAATGCAGAAATGGGTCGTACATGAAAGAGACTCCTTCAGTTTTTATGGAACTCTTAGTGTTATCCCACGCAACAGTTATACACAGGGTCAACGGCATGCGTGACCTTTTTCAGGCGAGGTGAATAATGGACGACAAAGCTGGACGCCGGGTGAAAACAGCAGGACGGCGTTGGAAACAGGCTATGAATGGACAGAATGTCAAGAAATTTGTGAAGGCTCAAAAAAACACATTACTCACATGTGCTATGCTTCTTCTCTCGATCGGACTGCTATTTGGCATCTTTAGCCAATTGCAGCCTCCCACGACGAACACGACGCCAGGTGGTGTGACTTCGCTAGATTATAGTACCTTCGTGCAGCAAGTGAAGGCTGGCAATGTGATGGCGACGACGATCCGGGGGACAGAGATCAATGGCTTGCTCCAGACCCCCTTCCACGCGGGTTCCACCGCTGCGACCGTGAAGCCAGTGAATATGGCAGCGCAACCCTACGCGTCGGACTACACCGCGTGGAGTCGTTATGTGGGCGCGGGTTACGCCAGCACGACCGGCAATCCACCGCTGGATATCAACCGCATCGTCTACACGCGTATGCCCAGCGGCGGCGATGCCTCGCTCACCCCACTGCTGGTCAGCAACCATGTGACTGTCAATACGCTGCCACAGGCTCAGGGTGTTAACTGGTTAGCGCTTCTCTTACGCTTTGCTCCTTTCGTGGTGCTCGCGTTCATCTTCTTGATCTTTATGTCATCGCGCAACAATCAGCGTCCGAATAGGGCCGCCGATGAGCGGATGTCGCAAATGAGCAAGAGCCGTGCGCGCCGCTTTGTGCGCCCAGGCGATGCTGTAAATGATAGGCAGTCAGATGGAAAGAGGCCGGTTATGGTCTCCAGGACAGGGACGAGTGTGAAGCCTCCTGCTCCCCGTGTCAGCCTGGAGCCGCCTGTAACCTTTGCTGATGTAGCGGGTATCGACGAGGTGCGCTCAGAACTGGAAGAAATCGTGCAGTTTTTGCGCCGTCCCGAACGTTTCGATCGCCTGGGTGCGCGCATCCCGCGTGGTGCCCTGCTGGTTGGTCCTCCGGGAACTGGTAAGACGTTGTTAGCAAAGGCGGTCGCGGGCGAGGCCGATGTGCCCTTCTTCAGCATCAGCGCCTCCGAGTTCGTCGAGATGTTTGTCGGCGTGGGTGCCAGCCGCGTGCGTGATCTCTTCAACCAGGCGCGCCAGGCCGCACCATGCGTGATTTTTATCGACGAGATTGATGCCGTCGGTCGCAAGCGTTCGATGCGTATCTCCGGCAACGACGAGCGCGACCAGACGCTCAACCAGTTGCTGGTCGAGCTCGATGGCTTCGATGCGCGCAAGGCAGTAGTCGTAATGGCGGCGACGAACCGCGTTGATATTCTCGACAAGGCTCTGCTACGTCCGGGGCGCTTCGATCGTCGTATCACCGTCTCCATGCCCGATCGTGTCGGGCGCGAGGCCATCCTACGCGTCCACTCGCGCAACACTCCGCTGCATGAAGACGTGCATCTGGAACGCCTGGCTCGCCTGACCATAGGCATGAGCGGGGCCGATCTGGCGAATCTGGTCAACGAGGCGGCCCTCTCTGCGGCACGGCGCGATATGGAGAAGGTCGACCACGAGTGCTTCGAGGAGGCGCTGGCCCGCATCCAGCTCGGTGCCCTGCGTCCTCTTATCATGAGCGAGCGCGAGCGTCGTATCATCGCCTATCACGAGGGCGGGCACGCGCTGGTGGCCCATCATCTGCCAGAGGCCGATACGGTCAATCGCGTCACGATTCTCCCACGCGGTCAGAGCCTGGGCGTTACGCACTTCACGGCAGAGGAGGATCGCTATAACTACAGCCGTCATACGCTTATGGCGCGCATTGCCGTTGGCCTGGGTGGACGCGTGGCGGAAGAGTTGACCTTTGGCTCCGATCATGTCACTACGGGCGCTGAGAACGATCTCCAGGTCGTGACGGATCTCGCCCGCCGTATGGTGACGCGCTGGGGCATGAGCGAGCAGGTCGGGGTTGTCTTCGCCGATTATCGCGCTGAGGATAACTACGCGCTGAATATGCGCCGCGTCGATCCCTCTGACTTGCAGGCGCGCACGCTGGCCCTGGATGCTAACGGCCAACCGGTGCTCAATGGGGAAGCGAGGCAGCGCTACCAGTTTGCTATGTCGGCGTCGACCCCCCAGAACACGAACGGAGTTACGCTCAGCGCCGTCATCGATGCCGAGGTGCAGCGCATCCTCAACGAGGGACGCGCTATGGCCCGCCAGATACTGAGCGCACACGCCGATCAGCTTACCCTGCTGGCCGCTACGCTGATGGAGCGCGAGCAGCTCGATCGCAAGCAATTCGAGGAGTTGCTGCGTGGCGATGTGGTGGAGTAGTTTCTAGCCAAAGCACAACATAGCCTGTTCAGCTTTGTCGCGAAGGGGACCCGGTTATTCACGCCGGGCCTCTTCTTGTTGTCACTCTCTCTACAGCTAAAGCGCTTCTACGGCGTGGATGCAGGCCCAGGCGCTGGATGGGTCGATAACACTATAGGTGACCTGGGAGATTGGGTAAAATCGAAGTCCGCCATCAGGTTGCCTAATTGCGATGCATTCTCGCGTACGTCTGGTCGCGGATCGGGACGACTATCCGTTTTGGGATCTAAGCGTTGACCACCCAGGAAATCGTCCTCGATAAATTTCAGGTACGCGTCGAAGCTCAACGTCTGGTGATCGATATAGCCTTTCCGAGTATAGGGACTGATGACTAGCCCTGGCACGCGCAACCCATAACCGTTCTCATCGACCGTCGGGGGCACGACGTGATCGTAGAAGCCGCCCCAATCATCCCAGGCGAGAAAGATGGCGGTACTTTTCCAGTCCGGTCCCTGCATGATGGCATTGATGACGCCGGTGACATACGATTGACCAGCGCTCACCAGGGCTGGCGGATGCTCGCTTATCTTGCCGTTCGGCGTGACCCAGGAAACGGCGGGCAGCGTTCCCCTTTGGGCCGCTGTATAGAAGTTGCTGGTGGGCTGAATATTGCCGAGCTGCCCATCCTGCTTGACGGTATCGAAGTTCGGCAATGGATTCCAGATGCCCGGCACTTTGACTTTCTGCGGCGCGAGCGTGCAATCTTCGGCGTCGTCTGCACAATCCGGCTGTGTGCCTTCGGAGAGGTAATAGGCCCAACTCACGTTCGCTTTATGGAGCAGGTAGGTGAGGTCCGTCCAGGCATAGTCAGCCTTATACTGGTTCGCCTGTTGTAGGCTGACTGGTCCCTTTATGTTATTGACGCAGCTCTGCGGATCGCCTGCCTTGCTACAGTGCGCCGACCAGGCCGATACCATGAATAGATGCGCGGGTAAGCTCCACGAAGCGTCTGGCTCAAACATATGATCCTGGAGCACGAAGTTCTGGGCGTATGACCAGTAGTTGGGGATTTCGCGCGCGTCGTGGTAGCCCATTACGTCTGTTTGCCCGTTCGCCGTACAGTTTGGATTATTCGTATCGACGCAATTTTTCTGTCCTTTTTGCGCTTGAGCAATAAACCCATCCATCTTGCCACCGTTGATATCCTTCGTCGCATTGACCTCGCCGTGTGGCCCACCATGATTCAGATCTTGCGAGTTGTGATAAGGCTTGACGCACTGATTGGTGACGGGATTATTGATGCAGACGGTGGGGACGCCATTTTGCATTGGGATGTCATCCGCGCCAGGATAGGTTCCAAAGTAACTGTCAAACGAACGGTTCTCCTGCATGATGACGACGACATGCTGAATCTTGTGAATATCACTGGCTTGATTGGTCGCGTTCTGCTTGGGAGAATCTCCACATGCCGCCAGGGCGGTTGTTGCCAACAAGAACACCAGTGCGATGGGAAAGTAAGAGCGGGCAAATGCAAAGGCATGCCCATAAGGTTGCTTCATAGAGGTACACGCTCCTTTTAGCGCGGCAGAAAAGAAAATATCTGCCGCTCTCTTTGCTAATGGTCTGCTAGAGATGCTGTAATGCTAAGAAAATTTATCCTATAGCTGGAACGTCTGATACAGGTCAGAACATACGGCTAACCGTCAAGAATATCTCAAGAATGGTTCCGGGTCGTCTCAACGCGGTATAATGCAAAAGGCGCTATAGCCGAGCCTTCACTGTGAGGAGAAATTAGATGGTTCCCTATGATGATTTTACCCCTTATGGATATCTGGATAACCCCTACCATAGCTGGAAGCTCAACCCCAGCGGTGTGTTGCGTTCGCGTGCACCTCTAGGCATGGGCTGGCACGTGCCCAATCTTGGCAGTTATGCGCGCAACCAGTTCCAGTACACGGCGCACCTCACCCTGGGCCTGAAGATAGGCAAGACGGTGCTGGTGACGCCGGAGGACTTTAGACGCCACAACTGCGCGATCGTCAGCCACCTGCATACTAAAAATCGCTTCGAGTACACCTGCACGGTCCCCAAACACGCGCTTACACTGACTGCGCGCTACTTCCTGGTGCAGGAGCACGCGCTCGGTTGCATCCTTTCGCTCTCCACAACGGCGAAAAGTCCCCTGCCAGTGACGTGTTTCTTGATACACCAGCATACGCATAATCCGCATACCAGCCGTTTGTGGGAGCACGGTCTCTACGCTATTAACGGCCCACAGGAAGGGACAGCGCTGCTTGGTATTGCCAGCGAGGGCGATGCCTTTGCGCATGGGGCGCGCTCAGCCGATGGCGGTGAGCTTGTGTCAGGTGAGATGGGCTATGGCATTGCGCTGGAGGACGCCGCGATCTGGGCGCATGGTGTTGCCGTGCAGCGTCCGAATATCACCGAGCACGAGGAGAGTACCGGTTGGCAGGCGCGCACCGTTATTTTGCCCTATACCCTGACGCTTCCCGCCGCGTCCGCCGATCCGTCTACGCGCATTATCAACGCGATTCTGGCGCGTGGCGTCTCACAGGATGAGGCGTTTAAGCGCTGGGAGGATGGCATCGAGGAGATTGCGCTGGCGGAGGCGCAGCATCGTTCCGACGATGAGCAATTCTGGAGCCACGCGCCACAGCTCTCTGGCGATTGGCCCGCGAGCTGGCGGCGTGGCCTGTCTTACGATCTTGAGACGCTGCGTATGACCATGCGCCCGTCAGCTGGTGTGCTAGCGACTCCGTGGGATGGCATGCAGATACAGGCTCCCAGGTGCGTATTGGCCGAAGCGGCGCTGGATACGCTCTTCTTGAGCTACGCCGATCCAGGGCTGGCCGCTGAAGTGCTAGTGGGCCATTTCGAGTCTGCGCCGCGCCCGAACGTGCCCTGTATGCGCGAGGATGGCAGCTATAATATGGTGGCGGACGATGGGCAGATCTGTGGCACGGCTCCCGAGTGGGGCTTTCCGCTGTGGTGTTGCGATCAGCTCTTGCGCAGGACTGGCGACCTGCGCTGGCTGCGTCGCCTCTATCCCGCCGCCTCTGCATATCTGCGCTGGTGGCTTGAGCAGCGCCGTGATGCCGAGGGCTGGCTCGTTTACGCTTGCTCCTGGGAAAGTGGGCAGGATGTCTCCAGCCGCTTCGGTCCGCAGCAGACCGGTGGCACGATCATTGAGCATGTGCGGCCCGTCGATCTACAGGCGAGCATGGCCCAGGGCGCGGAGATTTTGGAGCGCTGGGCGCAACTGCTCGCGCAGACCTCTGTTGATTCCATCGATTTTGCCGCCGAGGCGAGTTACTGGCACGGCGTCGCTGTTGATTTTACGGCGAAGACGCGCTTCATGTGGCGCGACGGCTGGTTTCGCGACTACGACTCGGTGGCGCGCGAGTGGTCCTCGCAGCCCGATACAATGCATCTCGCGCCCGTCTTTTGTGGTGCGGCTGACTCCGAACAGGTGGCGCAACTGCGCTCATATTTCGCTCAGCCGCCCGCGCACAGTGGCTGGGCGTCGCTCTCCTGGCCTCCGGTTGTGATGACGCTGGTCGGTGCTGCCGCCAACGCCGCGCAACCGCTTGAGGCTGCCGAACTTGCCTATGGCTACATTGACGCTTCTTATCGCAGCACCGATAGCCGCGAGCTGGACGAGCAAGGCGGACTCCCTGGCGTGACGCGTGAATATCGCGCTACAGTGACGAAGGGCAAATGGGGGGCCGTCGATTATGTGAACGCTGGTATCGAGGGCTACGGCTGGGGTGCTCTCAGCGTCCATCTGCTATTGCGCTACCTGCTCGGTTTACGCGAGAACGAAGCTGGTAGCATCAGCGTCGTGCCTGCCCTGCCACAGGCGCTGCGCCGCCAGGGAGCGACCTATCGCGCCGCGCCCGTGCCCTGGGGAAGTTATGTGCTGGATGTTGAGTGTAAGGTTCTGGATGCAAAGTCTTACGCGATGCGCATACAGTGCTCACAACGCGTTTCAAGCGAGGAGGCCGCGCAGAATGTAGAGGCGCAGCCTAACTCCTCCCAGGAGTTTGCGTGGGAGGGGCGATGGGGAGAGGAGAAGGTTCTCCAACTCCCCTGATGCATTTAAAAATCTCTTAAAACGCGAAAAAACCAGACTCCGCGATAATCTCCTGTGAGGGCAGGAAGGTGGCATCGACGACGGATCGACCTGTGCGCTGGAGATAGTGCTGGACAACACGATAGCCGATGGCGTATCCTGCGAAATCGGGCACCCCGACCTTTGGTAGCCCCGAAGACACGGCAATGGTATCGCCGAAGATATAGCTGCGTACAGCATTGAAGCCGCTCACGTCAAGCGCCCCCCCGATCACGCGTTTCGCCGTAGCAATCTGCTCTTCATCGAAATCAGTGACCATGTAGCCGACCAGATCATGTCCGAAGAGTTCGGCGGCAAAAGATTCAGCCAGCCCTTCGGCAATGATGTAATCGGCGACCGTGACGCTCATGGGCAGGAAGGGCACGATCTTGAAGCGCACATTATGGTTCAATTCATGGACTGATGCAGGCCCCACACGTGGTAGTGTGTAGTCATCGACCAGGCTGAGCGAAACCATGAGATAGCCTGGGATGCCGCCAAATCCAGCATAGCCTCGACCGGGAAGATTGCTATTGGGCTTTGTGAGGACGACCGCACAGTTGACGTCGTCCAGCGCAATGCGGTCAGCGTAAGGGGCGAATGCAGCCATGCCTCGTTCAAGCGCAGCCGCGAACTTCTGCCAACTCTCATCATTGGTCAGTTGTCTGACCATTTCCTCAATGAGGGGACGCTGCTCGCCGACAAAATCTTCTGGAGTATACAGGGTCCACATCTTCGCCCAGGCTAAGGGATCACCTCCGCCCATAATACGCATCATGCCTTCAAACGGGGCCAGCAGCTCCTGTCGATACATGTCCTCGCACTCCTGCGCGTTGGCGCTGCTGAGCAAACGCCGATAGATGGACTCGACATCTATGATATGCAATTTCATCTGGTATTCCTTTCGAGCTTTCGCGACGTTAAGAATGGACTGATGAGAGCCTAACACATGACGTTACGTCATATGCAAGCCTTTGTTTCTACCAGCAGAAACAAAGGCTTGCATATGAATTCAGCTCTTCTCTACAGAATTTGTAATGCACACCAGAGGTGGCTGTAGTTCCTGTCCTTTCTCGATCCGATTGAGGATACTGAAATCAGCTCACAAAGTCTTCGGTGAACCAGATATAGCCGCCTGGATCTACAAAGATGCCGACGCCCCCGCGATGCAGTGTTGTGCTGAGCAGGTGGATGCGGTGCCAGGGCGGCCCTCCATCCAGCGAGGTCTCATTTACCATGCTCTCTTGAATGTTATGCATGCCGCCATAGGGAGTGGGATACGGGCCAGCGTAGCCGATGCATTCTCCACAGTCTGTATAGCCTGCGAAGCCTTCGTTGGCAATGCGTTGGCACTGTGGCAAGCCATCGGGACAGGTGTGGCTAAAGCCGCAGTGAAACATGTTCCAGCTATGCAACCGCGCACCGCCCGCCAATGTCGCATTCCAGGCGAAGGCATAGAGTCCACGCGCCGCTCTATCGGAATTTATCAATGTAAAGAGTTGCTGCGTCAATTGAATCTCTTCGGAGGACATTGCAGGCGGGGGACCGTACGGTGCCGCGCCTGTGCCCGTGCCAGGGATATTCGTAGGTGGGGCTCCCTGTGCGGGTGCAGCGGGCGAGGTAGGGGCCGGTGCCTGTGGTGCCTGGGTTGGCTTTGCCGTTGGGCGTGGTGTAGGTGTCGAGGTCGGCGTCGCTACCTGTTTTTTCAGAACGATCGGCGCGTGCGATACCACCGGATTCTGAGACTCATTAATCGCGTTATTGAGTGCTGGCCCAACCGTCGATGCCTGTTTGACAACCTGGCCGCCACATGCACTAAGTAACACCGCTATACTGAGAAACGCTACGAGAAGCCACGATTTCCTGAACGCCAAAATAAGAGCCCTCCCCTACAAAAAGTTTCTTCTTGAAGATTAACACACATGAATGGGAGGTGAGCAGCACGATAAAATGTTCTAGTACTTTCTGGCCTAGAATCTTCTGTTGGCAGCAAAAATCCTACCCCCTACTGAGGTGTAAGGAGCTTTGCAACTGGGGTATGGCGCTTTGTCAACGGGATATTTTGTTGTCGTGTGCTCGGCAGATGTCTAAAAGCGACACACAAGCGTAATAGCGCTCATATCGTCCGGTTTGGCCCGTATCGTCTCGCTGCGTTCCTGATGGGAGCGTTGCAGGGAGCGCTCCACGAGAATACGCGCGGTGGCCGTGCGGGGGCTGGAGCGCATAATCTGTTCGATCTCTTCGTCGACCAGGTTATCGTGTATGCCATCGGTACACAGGAGGATACGGTCGCCTGGGTAGACGCGTATCTTTTCTGTATGGATAGTGGGGGGGAGCGGACCGCCCAGTGCTTGCGTGATGCCGCCGCGTAACCGGAAGTAGCTGAACTCGGTATCTGAGAGCTGGTCGACGCGCATCGCCTGATCGATGCGGAGGGCATCGGTATCGTCGATAATCTGGTTCTCCACGAGCTTGGCGAGCAGTCCATCGTCGCTGGTCAGGCGCTTGAGCGGCTCCTGGTTCCGCAGAAGATAGACGCGGCTGTCGCCCACGTGTGCGTAGACCATGGTATAACTGCGCGTCTCGCGCTGGTGACAGAAGGCCGCCATTGCCACGGTGGTCGCCAGGTCGTCGGTACCTGCCTGCCGTGCTCCGTCCGTACGCACGCGCTCATCGGCCTCCTGAATGAGATGCTCCAGAATGCCACAGAGTTCAGGCGTATCGTCCTCTTCCAGGAAGCTATACGGCTTGCGCCCCTTCTGACGCTTGCTGAGAATTTGTTCCCACGCCAGAGATGCCGCGCGTGCCGCTGTCTGTGACGCGATCTCGCCCGCCGCGCTCCCTCCTACACCGTCAAAGACTGCCACAAGCCCGGTCGGCTCTTCAACAAGGATACTGTCTTCGTTCCTGTGTGGATGACGCTCACAGGCAATGCTGCGCTGGGCATAGGTAAAAGGTTTAAGGGCATGGTTATGTATAGAAGTATGCGTATGGTGCCTGGTTTTTGTTTTGTGTCGCGGCATCTTCGTCGAATGCTGCCTTTCGATAAGTACTTTAATAACAAATTTTAACTACTGCCTGTGAACATACCTGAAGTAGACAGGTACTGTTCATCATTTCTACCTGTATCTTTTGTTCGTATATGAATCATGCATACTAATAACTAATCATATACTGATGTATTTAATAGAGCTAGCCTGAAATTGTTGTATAACCATAGGGTTTGCTGGATAGAGCAGGCTCTGAGTGCAAGTATAGCAGATACGAGGTCAAAAAAGAAAGAGTTTGCTTCAATCTGGCCTTTTCTGCTTTGCATATAGTATACCTCTTTTCTATAACAAATTCCCAATTTTCAGAAAGTTTTCGAACATGGTCCGCGTGTGATCGCGATACGTCTTATACTGATTACTCAGGTCGCGTTCGATACGTGTGAATTCATCAATGCCAACGCTCTCGATGATCGCTTCTTTGAATGCGGGAAGACCGAGCCACAAGTCGAACAGGTGCGAGTTGAGTTCGATATGATACTGCAAACCGTAGGCGCGGCGACTATAGCGAAACGCCTGATTCGGAGTTGTCTCACTCGTTGCCAGCAATGTTGCCTCCGTAGGCAGATCAAAGATATCTTCGTGCCAGTGAAAGACCGTTTGATAGCCCGGCAGGCCCGCGAAGAGGGGATCTCGCGTCCCTTCGGCAGTGAGCGGTACCGCGAAAAAACCGATCTCGGTGATGTCGTGTTGCTTTACCGGGCTCCCGAGCGTATCCGCCAGCAGTTGACCGCCCAGGCAGATGCCCAGGAAAGGGATATCCTGCGCGATCGCGGCGCGGATCAGTTCTCTCTCTGCCGCGAAGTAGGGGTATTTCTCTGCCTCGTAGACGTGCTGGGGTCCGCCGAGCGCGATGATGGCGGCGTAACCGTCGGGTGAGGGGATGCGTTCCTCCTCAACATTCAGCGTCTCGCAGACAATGCCGCGCTCCTGTAAGATCTCTCCCAGCGTTCCTGTCGGGCACTCCCAGGCGTGTTGGAGTGCCAATATGCGCTTCATTTCGTTTGTCCCTTTGTTGTAACTATATCAGTAGGGAGGGGCCTTGCGTCCCTCCGGCTCCTCACAACGCAATTCCCTGAGTCGGTTTATACTCCCTGGGCCGGATGGCGGCAAGCCCCATCCCTACTGATGAGGTTAGGAATGTTCAGCGGGCCCGCTTCCTGTACAGGTGATCTCTACGCTCCACTCCTGGCCGCCATCCAGGATGAGGGGCCAGATCAACGTCGCGCAGCTTCCCTGGTGTGTACGCTCGAAACCTGCTTCAGAGCCGGTGATGGTCTCGATCGAGAAGCGCCAGAGCGTGGCCTCCTGGTCGAATGCGAAGCCGACATCTTGCTGTAGCCAGGTGTTGCCAATGTGGAAGGAGCGCACTCCGGCCACCTCGCCGGTGCTATCGAAGTGGCTGTTTGTCAGCTCGTGGTCTTTCACTTGATAGTATGCCTGCTGATTTCCTCCACCGCCCAGGAGATTGAAGTTCCACTCGCTGGCGAAGGAGGTGTGCAGGCGGCCCTGCCCTTTGTTGGTGAGCGTATAGCGTACAAGCAGCTTCTCTTCGCCTCGGGGGATGAAGAGGACCTTGCTGATATGCACGCTGAGCGGACTCAGCGCGCCGGGACGCCGGACCTGCCCGCTGCGGGTCATCGTAACGGTAATGCCACGCTCCTCCTGCTCTACGCTGGTGGCATAGGGTTGTGCGACGAAATTTCCCTGCTCTTCGAAGCGCATCGCCGCGAAGTCGGCCAATGGTAATCCTGGCGGCAGGAAATGCTCGATCAGGCTGTTGCGCCGGTAGCGGTCGACGACGAGGTATTGATCGAGATCTGCCTCTTTTGTGCGCACGGTGGTATGTGGCGACCCCGGCTCGCTTCCTGGCTGCTCGCTGCCCGTCTGTGTGGGTGAGTGCGCTGTGGCGGCCTTGCGACGGCGCTCCTGCTCATATTCGCGCAAGGTCTGGTGGTAGCCCTCCAGCTGTCTCGTCATAACGCTGGTGAGGTTGTGCTCGCTGCGTCGTAGATCCCATTCGAAGATCGAGCCACCGCGTTGGGGATCGATGTAGAGATTTTGCTGATCGCTCTCGATAATCAGTTCGTCCTGGGTATCGCGGTCAAAGTCGGTGAAGGCGTAGCGCTGCCATGCCTCCTGCCCGTACTGCACCCGCGCAGCGGCGTTCTCCGCCTTGATAAGATGCTGGTAAATGGCTGCGCGCACGTGTGCCATGTAGATGCCGCCGAACAGGCCGTGCCAGTAGGTGTCGTTGGCCTGCGCCTTCCAGAGATCCACGACGCCGTTGGCTTCCGTAGGACCCACGGCATAGACCTGGTCATGTACGCGCAGCATTTTTTTATGTTGCGTGTTGATCTCGGGGTAGCGCACCATGAAGTTGCGCCAGAAGCCGCCGCGCATGAACTGCACGAGATCGTCCTGTCTGTCGTGCTCCAGGCGGTGCAGCAGTTTGCCAAAGAGGAACGATTTCTTCGGCGGCAGTGCCCACTCAGTCATTTCGATGTAGGACGAGGTGGGGATGTAGATGCGCCCCAGTGCGGGATGTGTGCGTGCGTATTCGCCCGGCGGCGTGGTGATCAGCCATTCATGGTTCTGTTCGAGCGCCGTAAAGAACTCCTCGACCCAGCCTGTGCGCCCGCTACCGTCGCTGCCCCAGCTGTACGCGTAGGTGTCGGGCCAGCTCCCGAACTTCTCGCCATCGTCGCCCATGACGATGATGCGGTTGCCGTCGAGCGTCGCCAATGCGCGCAGAGCCTCGATGGTCTCGCTCACCGGTCGCCAGGGGATGGTGTAGCGCAATGTCTTGCTGGTCGCGTATATTTTCAGGACGCTGCTCTGGTCCTCGGTCGCGTAGTAGCCGTAGAGATCCTGGTCCTCCAACCCGGCGCTTTTGAAATGTATGTCGTCGAGGATGGTCCATTCGATGCCAGCCTCGCGAATCAGGCGCGGCAGGCCCGGCTCCCAGACGCGTTCGGCGATCCACATGCCCGTGGGATGTGTGCCGAAGTCGTGCTGTACGCGCTCAGTGAGACGCCGGATCTGCGCGATTTTGTCGGCGTCAGGGATAGCTGGTAGGACTGGTTCGTAGTAGCCGCCGCTGACCATCTCGACCTGTTCGCGCTCGACCAGGACTCTGATGCGTTGCAGGAAATCGGGGTGTGCCTCTCCTAACCAGTCTAGCAACGAGCCGGTGTAGTGGAGGGAGAGGCGCACGCCTGGGTGGCGTTCCAGCGCGGTGAGCAGCGGAAGATATGCCTGCTCGTAGACCTGCTGAAAGACCCAGGGGAAGTTGCCCACCGGCTGGTGGTTGTGGAGCAGTAGTCCAAGCTGGATACTGCTGCTGCGTCCTGTGGTCATAAAATAAACCTGCCTGT
>JALYTQ010000317.1 GCA_030854195.1 Chloroflexota bacterium | reverse complement strand
CGTATGCACCTCTATAGGTATGATTTCCTCGCCGCCTGGCTGGTATTCTTCCTCATCTTCCATATATAACCTCTCCTGTAACGGGGGGGGCTATGATGGCCGTCCCCCAAAAGTACTATATATCCTATTCTCTAAGGGGTCTGTCCTGTGTAGACTCCTTTTCGCGTGACATTTGTGACGGCCTTTGATTGGTCACACTCCTGGTCTGGAGCTGAGGCCGTGACGCGGCTGCCCTGTCCCCCTGTGCAGATCGCTGCCGCCGCGGTGACTCCTGGACCGCCATCACGTTGGCCGCCTGGAGCTGCACAGGTGACGCGGCTGCCTCTATCACAGAGCAGGATCGCCGCGCTCTGGTTTCGTATCATCCATCTGGTACGCTTTGCCGTTCCCTGACACGCTGCGCAGGTGTGACGGCTGGCCAGCTATCACGGCTAGTCGTAGCTTCGACTGTAATAGATGGGCCGCTCCTCCGGGGTTGGGGACGTGCCGCCCCTGGCCGCCAGGGCGCGCATAACTCCCAGCGCATTCAGGGCATCCCCCCTGGCCCGATGGAAGCCGCTGCCCTTCACCTCTAACTCGGAGCAGGCCGTGGACAGCGTTTGCCACATATCCCTATCCCAATACTCGTTGTACTCGCCGTGATATCTGGCAAACTCAAGCATTAAGCAATGCCAGTGCTTCCGGCCTGCTATCCGCTTGGGGACATCCAGCTTGAACCGTTCCGCACTGGCACATAGAGCGGCCTGGTCAAAGGCGGCATTATATGTCCATAGCTCATAGCGTGCGAGCAGTTCAGCGAGGCGCGGCCATACCTCCGCAAAGCTGGGAGCCTCGGCGAGATCGGCGTCGGTCAGGCCGTTTACCTGGCTGGCTGCGGCTGGCATGGCAATGTCAGGCTTGACGAGAGAGTGGAACACCACCGCGCCGGTTGTATCGACGGCTGCCACCTCTACTACCTGGAACCCTTCAGAATCGGGCAGCCCGGTCGTTTCAGTATCCAGCACCAGGAACGGGGGCGCGCTCTCGCTCTCAAGGGTGACGCGCATGTTATGCTCTATCACATGCCGGTCATAGACCCATATGAGGTACTCGCGGCACTCATCACAATACTGCCGGTCCAGGCCCTGCACCGTGAGCGTCCTGATACGGCGCACAAAGCGCCCACGAAGCTGACCATGGCTGTCGTCGTACCACCCACACCGCTCACAGGTGTATCTTTTCTTCAGCCCGGCCTGCATCTTCTCTATGGCTCCGCGCTGCGCCTCCGTTGGCGTGCGTCGGGGCTGGGCATCCGCGATCGTGTAGAGAGAGATGTACTCCTTATCCTTGAGCCGAAAATAGCACCCTGCTGGCTGCTCTGCATTCGCGGGCTTGAGCTTCTGGCGCTTGAGCATGGTAGAGGTTGCGAGTATGTCCCAGGGGATAGAAGCATACGCGTATACCTTTACGCCCGGACACTTCCCGCGAGGGATCTGCTTCCATGTGAGGCAGCAGCGGCTACAGGTATAGCCGCCTTCGTTCTGCTGGAGCATGTGCTGGTCGTTTTTCATCTCTGCGCCTCCGCTCCCTATCACCTAAAAAGGATGCTCATCAAAATCGAGTTCATCATCGTCACCTGACTCGCTGGCGCTACTGGCTCTCTGTACCGGCTCCGGCTCCGGCGGGCGTACATCAGTCAAGCCGCGCGCGATGCCGTCGAGGAGAGCGTACTGCGCTCTAAGCCGGGCAGGGGCATCGGGTCCGGTCATGGTATGACCCATGCGGGCCGCGACCGTTGCAAGGTCAAGGTAATACTCTTTGAAGTAGTAGGCCGTGGCCCGGCGCTGCAAACATTCCCCGATGATCACAAGCGGGGGCAAGTCGTGGCGCTGGGCCGCTGTCAGAAGCGTCTTTATGTCCCACTCCTGGTTAAATGACAGGATATAGTGTCCGGCAACGGCTCGCTGAATACGAGGCCATACCTCCGCGATGGTCGGTGCGTCTTCGAGGTCGGCATCAGTGAGCCCGTTGTGTTTGCTGGCCTCCGGGCTGATGTGGCCTTGCTCTGGCCGAATACGCTGGTCAAAAAGGACGCTGCCTCGCCGGTTTGCCAGCGTGAACCGTACCAGCTCAGCATCGAGGTCAGTTCCGGTGGTGTCGATCTCCAAGAACGCTAACGAGTCCATCTCGTTCACGCTCTGCGCCCACGCGATGATGTCGCGTGAGGGTAAGCTGGGCAAACCGTTTATACGGGCCTTGATAGCCTGTATGTGCTCCTGTACCTGGAGCCAGATCTGTGTAATCTCTGTGTGCCTGGCGCGGCGCTCACTGATCTCCTGGAGACCATTGGGCGTGAGACCGGCAGCCTCCTCGACCTGGAGCAAGCTCTGTATATGCTCGATGGAACGGCTACAATCGAACCCCTCTCTCATGATCCTGGCTCCTCTTTCTCTGCATCCGCTGCGGCCTGGCTCAACTCATCCAACAAGTCCAGCAGGTCTGCGGCCAACTCCTGAAACGTGCGATACTGATCATCAGTCCTGGTGTGCGTGCCATTGTGCGTGCGACGGTCGAGGTATGCCTGCACAAATGCACTATGTGCTGCCAGCGCTGTGCGGCGGCTATCGAGCCACAGCCGCATCTCGGCCGGCGTCATATCCTGTAAGCGCGTTGACCTGGCCCTCCCTCGACGGGACTGCTGGTGCTGCTGCATAGCGGCCTCTAGCTCCTCTATCCGTTGCTGCTGCGTAAAAACAATGGTGAGTGCCTGAGTCAGCGCGTGATCGACGAGCACCCGACTCGTCGTGTCATCTATGACCATTGCCTTCCCTCCTCCTCTCACGATATGCCGCCCGGCGGTGATATCTGACCTGCTCGTCGGTCGTGTGATCGCCGCCGGCGTTGTGACACCTGGCCAGCCATCACCTGAGCCGCCAGGCGCGACGCCCGTGACGGCTGGACGCTGGTCACGCCCACGACATCAGGCTGCAAGTGTGACCAGCTTCGGCTACGCCCCCTCCTCTTCTTCATCGTCTATGAAAAATGCAAGATCACTTGCCTCAACGTCATCAGCATCGGCAGCCTGCACAACCTCTGGCCGGTTCTTGAGTCGTTCAAGCTCGGAGGCGCTCTGCTGCAGCGAGTAATGTCCATTGCCGTTGTCGTTCCGACTCGGCGGTGACGCGCTCGATGGCGCGGCCCAGGGCTGGACCGGTGGATAGGAGGCAGGATAGCCCGCTCCTTCCGGCAAAATGCGGCCCTGGCGGCGCGCCTTGTAGTATTCCGCTAACCGGATCGAGGCAAACACCCCGATCTGATGTGACATATTACATTCTTCTGCATCTTCGATCAATGCTCGTAGTACCGCGCTATTGCGCCCTAACGGCATGGCGATATTTCTATTCTTCTTGTAGTTCCTCGACATGGCGATCCTCTCCTGCTGCCTACTGATGCGTCCCTGCCCGCTTATGCCTGGGTATCTGCCTGGGCAGCGGCGACTTCGGCATCCTTTTTCAGCTTCTTCTCCAGAAGGGCCGCTGATGCGCGAGCGTAGCCCCAGGCGTTTGCGAAGACCGGCGCGTCCGGCTTTTGCAGGTGAGGGATTCTCTTCTTCAGCGCATCATAAAAGTAGTAGGTCCCTCCGCCAATGTTCAACACGGGGTCGAACCTGACACCGACCGCGAGGCTGCTATCACTCTCGCGCCATGCTGAACTGACAAAGGAGACAATTTCCTCCGTTGTCTCAATAACGGCCTCATGTGCCAGCTTATCAAGGTCGCTGGCCAGGATCTTCTCTCCGTATTTCGAGATCTCCGGGTACGCCTTTCGCTTCAGCCCTTCCGAGTTGGCATATGCAAAGAGAATGGCGCGCGTCTCTAGCGGATTTAAGGGAAAATCGTACTGCCGCTCAAAAGCCGATTGCAACATTTGCGCTGCGGTGACGACCCCAAGTGGTCGGCCTTGGCAAAACTCCGCAACGGGCACGCCTGCCCGCACGACATAGAGATCGGTGGTGCGTCCACCGATGTCAATGACGGCGGCACCTTGCGGGCTGGTGTTGTCCCGCTTCGCGTAGGCCATGAGCGCCCCAGCCCCCTCCATAAGGCAGGTCCCATATTCAATGTGGCACGTTCGCCACGTCTTGCCCCCATCGAGCGTGAACGTGTGCGATCCACTGATCGCCTTCTTGATCTCCTTCTTAATATTGGGATTGCGCTGGAACGTCTCGGCCGGGAGACCGCACGTCACATACAAGCCATATTCTTTATCCGGGACCATGCTGGCCGACAATGCCAGCAGGGCGCGCAAGCTATGCTTGCTCGCGTAGCGCATGAGGTCGCCGCGTCCATCCCATGGCGCGCTCGCTTGCGCAAGGGCGACAGGGCCTATGCCCCATTGAGCCGCCTCGTCTTGAAACTGCAATACAATCGCGTCGCTGGTTTCAATGCCCAGGTTTTGAAGTCGCGCCGTGTCGATCTTTGCAAAAGCAGTCGGAATACTTTTCATCAGTGGCTGGCCCGCCTTCATCAGGACCGCGCAGATTTCTGCGTTCCCGAAATCGTGACCGTAAGCGTAGGTCTTCATGAATTCCTCATCTCCTTCGTGACTCGTATCAATCATAGCAGTGTATGCCTCCACAAGGAATGGTGATCTCTCCATTAGAGACGCACACGTGAGGCATAGGTAACGCACAGGTGCCGCACCTATGGCGCACTATAGCGGCTCCCTGCTGGGTCATGCTCCTGGGGGTCGTCCCCCCATTCATCGCCCACCGTTGTCGTTCCTGACAACGGCGGCTGTCCGTGGCCGTCCTCCTCGATCACACTTCCCTCCACTACTCGCCAGCCAACAGGACGCCGGCGTGGCTGGGGAGGAGAACCAATCGCGGCAAGAGCCTCGGTCGCCGCGACCACATATCTGCGCAGATGATAAACAACTTGTTGTCTCTGCCGAAGGCTCCGCATGCTCAAGCTTTGGCACTGCGGGAAAAAGGCGGCAAGCTGAAGCCTGGCCTCATCGGCGCATTCCATCGCATGGTTCATTTTTATGGTCCTGTCAATACTTTGCCTCTCTACACTCATTGCATTCAGGGAGAATGCTGTGGTAACACGCTCTAACATGGTTTTGAGGTCGCAGATCGCGCGCGTTGCTTCCTCGCACTGGTCGCGGTACATCGGCCTCTCGTATTCCTCAAGGACTGCGAGAGCCTGCTCTACGCATTCAAGGGGGGTTCTCCCTACCTCACTGCTCATTGTTTCTGTTCCCCCTTCTGGCAACGCGCGGTTGTCCGTGGCCGTCCTCATTGCCCTCACGAACCACTTCCACGAACCACTGAGTCGTCGGGTCTGTCGGATAGGTCTCTTGGCAGTGGCTATATTGCTGGGATATTTGTTTTTGTGTGTCGAGTTCTTCTATGATGCTCGATGTTTTGAAGGAATAT
>JALYTQ010000316.1 GCA_030854195.1 Chloroflexota bacterium | reverse complement strand
CGCGGGTATAGCCTACCAGATTGATCCACAGGCGGGCAATACGTACACCGATGCCGATACGATACAGATCGCGCGCGGCGGCGTGGCGACCGGGCTGGTGAGCATTCCCTCTCGCTATATGCACACCGGTTCGGAGGTGGTCTCGCTCAAGGATATCGACGAGACGGCTGAGGTGCTGGCGCGCTTTGTGCTGGCACTCGATGCGAACACCAGCGTAATTCCCTGATTTAAGAAAATATAGCTTGTGGGGCGATCGTGCTCTGCAAGCTATATCATGATTCTCTTGTCCGCTACGGCTACGGATACAAGCAGATCTACTGCTGTTGCATAGGCGGCATCTCTTCGGGATATTGCGCCTGCGGCTGCTCGTATTGCTGATATGGGTTATTCTCTTGTGGATAGGGATGCGGCGTTCCACCCTCCTGATACACTTCCTGAGGAGGCGGTGGCTGGTAGCCCTGATCGTAGGGCTGATACGTCGGCGTCTCCTGCGGCGGCTGATAGTATGGCTGCTGCGGTTGTTGGTAGTATGGCTGTTGCGGCGGCTGTTGATAGTTGTTGCCCATCATGCCCTGTGAGCCGAAGACTCTCATTAAGATGGCGGTGAGAACGACAGCCGCCACAATGGCGAAAATGATGCCCACGAACGAGTGGGAAAAAATGATGATCAGGACAAACAGAAACCAGGGAAAGCCGAATATACCGCCTCTCCCGCGCATGCCGCGCCTATAAGCCCTGCGAGACCTTCTATCAAAGTACATAACTGTGTCGCTCCTTTCTTCGGGGTCACAGATTAGCGTTGCGGTGGCATCTCTTCAGGATACTGCGCCTGTGGCTGCTCGTACTGGTCGTACTCCGCGGCAGCCGGATATTGGTATTGCTGGTCGCCTTCATTGTAGGTCTCTCTGGCAGGTTGGTAGCCCTGCTCATAAGACTGGTACGGCTGCTGCTGCGTCTGGGCAGGCGGCTGATAGTATTGTTGTTTAGGCTGGTAATACGGCGTCTGCTGCATCCAGCTACTTTTCGCACCAGCGTTCGAGCTAGAGGAAGCCCTGATAAGCAGGCTAACCATGACGATAATCCCAATGGTGATTATAAACCAGGTCAGGGAGTGAAAGTTGAAAAGGAATATAAAAAACAGCCACCAGGGAAAGCCATATATGCCGCGCGGACGCCTGTTGCCGCCGCGTGAATTTCTATAATAGAACATAACCTTGTTGCTCCTCGTGGAACCGTCGCATTTTACTGTGTAATTCGATACCTATCTATTGTACCATTACGTACCACTCTTCGATATAGTTCATTGTTCAGGATTCATCTAACCCTTCTGTAGCGATGGAGGGTAAAATGCCTCCTGCCAACTACTTTGCTGAACAGTAGGGATGGACCTTGCGTCCATCCTGCTGCCCACTCTCCCGATGGCGGGCAGGATGGACGCAAGGCCCATCCCTACTGAATAGCTACCTCTCTATGAATGGGGTAACGTATATTGCTATTTGCTATTTATAATATAGCAGATAGCAATCGGCTTGTCAAGATCTACCTGCCATGTTCATCTCCCTTTATAGACATACGCATGCCAATCGAAAAACTGCGCCTGCTTGTATGCGCAAAACAGGTTGCATAGAACAGGGCGCTTGAATCGTGTTATAATACTATAGGAAAGAGACTATTGGAGCAGGGAGAGCTTCTTTAGAAGTGCCCGCCCTCATCTCATCGGCAAAAACGCGTGCCTGGACCTTATTTTGGAAATGTCATCAGGGAACGACTCCTACGCCCATTGACACAAACCACCCATTAGGCATACTATGTGCACGATGGCCCGATAGTGCTATGCGCTGTGCGCTGCATGACGCTTATTCTATTCATCAGATAAGGACCATATATTATGTCAGAGATGTATGACGGGAAGCAGAGAGCGCCTGGTCAGGGCGATGAAGACGATCTGGAGCAGTTACTTCTACATGGCGTCACGCTACAAGACACACGCTCACGTGACGTTCCCACTGCCATATCTCCTGGGGAGAACGAAGATGAGGATAGTCCAAACGCCTCGGGTAGGGATGTCCAGGGCGCGCTAGGGCTCTATGCGGAAGCGGCTCAAGATATGGCGACTTCGACTGTGGAATTAGGCCTGGGACGGCACTTCGCCTGCGCGGACTTTTGCAACCAGGCAGTAGAGAAGGCCGCTCAGTCGGTAAGTCTGCTGTGTTTTGGTCGGCGCTCTACCTACGACCATGACCTGCGCTCGCTCGGTGCTCTGGTCGGCGCTCCTCAGGAGATTCAAGACGAGATGGCGAAACTCACACCATTCCATCCTGAAACTTTCTACGCCAATACACCTCCCGAAGAGGCCGATGAGATTATCAGTGCGGAACTGGCCAGTAGCTACATCCAGAGTGCTCGTAAAGTAATGCGTTGGGCAAGAGACATTGTGCTAAGTGCGTAACCACTATCTTTACACTGGCGACAACCTATCAGCATAGGCATATCTAAACGAAAGATATCCCTACATGTGCTGGCTCGACAAGATTTTTTGGAGGATATTTTCATGACACAACAGATCTCCAGCGCGGAGCTGGATGAGGTCGTAAAGAAATCACCGCGTAAATGGGTATACCTCTTTAGTGAAGGCAATGCGAAGATGCGCGACCTGCTCGGTGGCAAGGGCGCTGGCGTCTCCGAAATGACAAACGCGGGGCTGCCCGTCCCTCCCGGTTTTACCATCACCACCGAGGCTTGTAACGCCTATTATGACTCCAGCAAGCAATTTCCCGAGGGGATGTGGGACCAGGCGCTGACGGCGCTCAAGGTTGTAGAGCAGCGCACGGGTAAGAATTTTGGCGATAAAGAGAATCCCCTCCTGGTCTCGGTACGTTCGGGCGCGAAGTTCTCTATGCCGGGTATGATGGATACCGTGCTCAACCTGGGTATTAACGATGAGACGGTGCAGGGTCTTGTGGCCTTGACCGGAGACGAGCGCTTCGCCTACGATGCCTACCGGCGCTTCATTCAGATGTTCAGCAAGATCGTGCTCAATACCGAGCCGCGCGACTTTGAGAAACTGCTAGAGGAATATAAAGAGCGCGCCCATGTAGCAACGGACGCCGAGATTCCAGCGTCCGACTTGAAACAACTGGTCGCCGATTTCAAGAAGGTTGCCGAGCGCCAGTCCGGCGAGCCGTTCCCCACCGATGTCTACGAGCAGTTACGCAAGGCGATCGAGGCGGTCTTCTCCTCCTGGAGCAATAAACGCGCCATCGACTACCGCAACTTTAACAAGATCTCGCACTCGCTGGGCACAGCGGTAAACGTGCAAACCATGGTCTTCGGCAATATGGGCAACGATAGCGGCACCGGCGTCGCCTTTACGCGCAATCCAAGCACAGGCGAGAAGGAGCTCTATGGCGAATACCTGCTCAACGCGCAAGGCGAGGACGTTGTGGCGGGCATTCGCACACCCTCAAAGATCGCCAAGCTGAAAGAAGACCTGCCCCACGTCTACGAGCAGTTCCAGGAGATCGCGCAACGGCTAGAGAATCACTATCGTGATATGCAGGACCTGGAGTTCACGGTTGAGAAGGGCCATCTGTACATGTTACAGACGCGCTCGGCCAAGCGCAACGCCCAGGCGGCGGTGAAGGTCGCGGTAGATATGGTGCAAGAGGGACTGATCAGCGAGGAAGAGGCGGTGAGGCGCGTGGAGCCGATCCAGGTCTATCAGTTGCTGTTGCCACGCTTTGACGATGAAGAGAAGGCAAAGGCATCAAAAGAGGGCCGCCTGCTGGCAAAAGGGCTCAATGCCTCTCCTGGTGCGGCTGCCGGTAAAGCGATTTTCGATGCCAACACCGCTGAAAAATTGGGCAAAGACAAAGTACCGGTCGTCCTGGTACGCCCGGAGACCAGCCCGGACGATGTGCATGGGATGCTGGTCGCCAGGGGTATTCTGACGGCGCGTGGCGGCGCTACCAGCCACGCGGCGGTGGTCGCGCGCGGCCTTGGCCTGCCCTGCGTTGCCGGTACCGAAGGCATCCGTGTGAACGAGCACGAAAAGCATTTCCGCGTTATCGAGACCGATTTCGTGCTGAAAGAGGGCGATGATATCTCTATCGACGGCGCGACGGGCGAGGTATTCGCGGGCATCATCAAGACAGTCGATGCCGATTTCAGTAAAGAGCTCGATCTGCGCACATTGCTGGGCTGGGCCGATAAGTTCCGCACGCTGGGCGTATGGGCTAACGCGGACTATCCACGCGATGCCCAGCGCGCAATTACCTATGGTGCCGAAGGGATCGGACTCTGCCGCACCGAGCATATGTTTATGGAGCAGGAGCGCCTGCCGATCGTACAGAAGATGATTCTGGCAACCGATAAAGAGGTTCGTCAGGCCGCGCTCGATCAGTTGCTGCCCTTCCAGCGTAGCGACTTCAAGGGTATCTTCGAAGCGATGGTCGATCCCGAGACAGGCGAGGGCTATCCCGTTGTCATCCGTCTGATCGATCCCCCGCTGCACGAGTTCCTCCCCAAATATGAGGACCTGCTGGTCGAGGTGACGACGCTGCAGGTTCAGGGCGGACACGAAGAGGAATTAAAGGAAAAGAGCAAACTGCTCGAAGCCGTCGGTGCGATGCGCGAGGCAAACCCGATGCTGGGCCTGCGCGGCTGTCGCCTGGGCCTGCTCTATCCCGAGATCAATGTGATGCAGACACGCGCCATCCTTGAGGCCGTGGCAGAACTGGAGCAAGAGGGCAAGAAGCTGCATCCCAAGATTATGATTCCGCTGGTCGGACACGTCAACGAGCTCAAAGAGGTACGTCGTCAACTCGAAGCGGTTGCGGAGGAGATCGATCGGCAGCAGGGTCACACGATCGAGCACAAGTTCGGGACGATGATCGAGCTGCCACGCGCCGCCCTGACCGCCGACCAGATCGCGACCGTGGCCGACTTCTTCAGCTTCGGCACGAACGATCTCACACAGACGACCTTTGGCTTCAGCCGCGACGATGCCGAGGGCAAGTTCCTGCTTAAGTACATCGATGGCCTGGAGGAGCCTGGTTTGAAGGATAAGGTCAAGATCCTGCCTACCAATCCTTTCCAGACGCTGGACCGCGACGGCGTAGGCCAGTTGATCCGCATGGCGGCGGAGAAGGGTCGCGCTGCCAATCCAGACATTGAGCTGGGCATCTGTGGCGAGCACGGCGGCGATCCCGATAGCATCCGTCTCTGCCAGGAGATCGGGCTGGACTATGTAAGCTGCTCACCGTTCCGCGTGCCTGTTGCGCGCATCGCGGCGGCCCAGGCAGCACTGACGGTCACTGAGAAAGACAAGTAGCTTCTTTCAGCCCGTCTTTAGCGGTTGTCTCTATATTGGGAACGGGGCGTTGCAACCTATAGGCTGCAACGCCCCTTTTTAGTAGGGATGGGC
>JALYTQ010000315.1 GCA_030854195.1 Chloroflexota bacterium | reverse complement strand
GTCCCGAACAGGTGCCGCGCTTCTCATGTTTCTCTATACTATAGGTATTTTTTCCTATGCGGGATGCTCGCATCACAGCAACATAACGCCATGTAAAGATGAGACGTTTCTCCGATGCGCAGATAGCTTCTAAAGGGTATACTTTCGCTTGTGATTAAGCTTTATATTTTAGGGGATTTGCATATGTACGTAGCATTGCTAAAACCTTCAGGCCGAGAAGAGGGAAAAGCGGATATGTTTGCGATTGTATCCACGTACCGTGCCAGAGTCGGAGAAGAGGATGCTATCATTGCCTTACATGAGGACTGGGAGCGTCGCAACCAGGGTTTGAAAAGCTACCTTTCATGGCAACTGTTCAGAAATATCCAGGCACCCCGCGACTTTATTGCTTTCGCACAGTTTGAGAACGAGGAATTAGCACGAGCGGCAACAAACGATCTCAAAAAAGATGCGTGGTACGACCGTCTGATAAGCCTGACCGAGGGAGAGACGGTACACATTGATTATATGAATATATGGCAGCTGCAATAATGTATTCACTGCTATAAAGCATGGTATATCCAGTAACTGACGTTTCCAGTCTTGTTGAGCTTCTTCCAAACAGAAAACTGGTCCAGGTTAACGGCCTGGCAGGAATGTAGTCAAAGTATTTTTTATCGGCAGAAACTTTGTTGCTACGATTAGATACAGGAGATGACCGTCGTGTATACCCACAGCATGAAAAGAGTTGAACCAGCACAAGAAAATATTTCTCTAGCTACCGACGTTCTAGAGGAATATCGTCCTGAGAAGCCTCTTTTGTCTGAGCAGGAACAGCAACAATTGATGGCCTGGAACGCGACACAGCAAGAATATTCGCGCGCCGCCTGCGTTCCGCAGCTAGTAGAGAGACAAGCTAACGTCTCTCCTGGAGCAACAGCCCTCGTAGCAAACGGTCAAATACTTACTTACGGAGAGCTTAATACGCAAGCCAACCAGTTAGCTCACTACTTGCAACAACTCGGAGTACGACCAGATACGCTTGTGGGTATCTGCGTGGAACGCTCTCTGGATATGTTAGTCGGGTTGTTGGGCGTTCTCAAGGCGGGAGGTGCCTATGTGCCGATGGATCCCTCCTACCCGCCCGAGCGTCTCAGTTTCATGGTCGAGGACGCTCAGGTGCCCATTTTGCTGACACAGCAGCATTTAACTGAACGGTTTGCATCCGACAAAGTGTGCATTATCTGCCTGGATAGTGATAAAGCAACGCTACTGCAGCAGTCCGTAGTTGATCCAACTCCTACATCAACGATCACAAATCTCGCCTATGTCATTTACACCTCGGGTTCGACGGGTCAGCCCAAAGGCGTGCAAATCACTCATGAGAGCCTTCTCAATCTGGTGTCCTGGCATCAACGCGCCTTTAGCGTGACACCCGCCGACCGGGCAACCCAGGTGGCGAGTCCTGCTTTCGACGCAACTGGTTGGGAACTGTGGCCTTATCTCACTGCTGGTGCGAGCGTCTATCTTCCTGACGAGGATATCCGTGCTGTGCCAATAGCGCTGCGCGACTGGCTGCTGAGCCAGGGCATTACTATCACGTTTCTGCCAACGCCTCTGGCCGAAAGCATTATGGTGTTAGAATGGCCCGCGACGACCTCGTTGCGCTATCTACTTACAGGCGCTGACACGCTTCATCACTATCCATCATCGGCCTTACCATTCGCGCTCATCAACAACTATGGGCCAACGGAAGCAACCGTTGTCACAACCTCCGGGCGCGTTCCACCAACGCCGCCCGCGGAGATGGCACCAACCATTGGTCGCCCAATCGATAATATGCAGGTCTACATTCTGGACGAGCAACTGAATCAGGTGCCTATCGGTATGCCGGGCGAGCTCTACATCGGAGGTGATGGGCTGGCACGTGGGTATCTCAACCGTCCCGAGCTCACCGCCGAACGCTTTATTCATCATCCTTTCAGCAATAATCCTGCTGCGCGCCTGTATAAGACTGGTGACGTGGCTCGCTGGCTACCCGATGGGCAGATCGCCTTTATGGGACGCAATGACCAGCAGATCAAGATACGTGGCTATCGTATTGAGCCAGGCGAGATTGTGTCTGTCATAAATCGACATCCATCTATCAATACTAGCGTCGTCATTGCTCGTGAGGAGACTCTAGGGGACAAGCATCTGGTAGGATATATCGTGCCAGCAGCCGGTTCTCAGGTTACTGAGAAGTCTCTACATGACATTCTAGCAACTTGTCTTCCTGATTACATGATACCTTCCATTTTTGTACAACTGGAAGCATTACCACTGACTTCTAATGGAAAAGTGGATAGAGTCGCTCTGCCTGTGCCAGACACAACAAATATCATACGAGATAGCGACATCATGGCTCCCAGCACGCCGCTTGAAAAATGGCTGGCTGATATCATGACAACGCTATTGGGGCTGGATCAGATTGGCTTAGACGAGAACTTCTTCATGCTTGGTGGACATTCCTTACTGGGCACTCAGATTATCACGCGTGTGTCCAATGAGGTAGGCGTTGATCTCCCATTGCGTGCCCTGTTCGAAGCTCCTACCATACGACGGTTATCTGCTGAGATCGACCGCCGCGTGCGGCTCAAATTAGATGCGATGAGCGAAGACGAAGTTCAGCAGCTACTTCAGTAGAAGCGTTACATGAGCAATTTCGGCTATCTCAAGAAGGAGAGAGCGAGTATGACAATACACGATGAAGTCGCATCCCACCCAATAAAAGTGGATGCCACGCTGAGCCTTTTTCAGTTACTTGATGCTGAAGTGCTTGCTAACCCATATCCTTTATATCATCGCCTCCGCAGTGAGGATCCAGTCCACTGGGACCCTTTTCTACACACCTGGGTGGTGACGCGCTACGCCGACGTTGTAACCGTACTCCAGAAGTTCTCGGCCAATCGCACGCCGACGCCGGAGCAACTGGAGGCGCTGGGTCTGGGAGCATTGAAGCCATTGGCACAGGTCATGGTGCGCCAGATGCTCTTTCTGGACCCTCCGGCTCATGGGCGCGTGCGTGGCCTGGCTTCTAAAGCCTTTACACCGCGCCGCGTCGAGGTTCTCCGCTCACATATCCAGGATATTACCGATAGCCTGCTGGACACCGTACAGGCCAGAGGCGAGATGGACATACTCGCCGATATTGCCGTCCCCTTGCCTGCGATCGTGACCGCGGAACTGTTGGGCTTGCCTACGTCTGATTGGCGGCAATTGACAAAATGGTCATCGGACTTCGCTCAGATACTTGGCAACTTCCAGCACAATCCTGATCGCACCGCAGCTGTTCTGCGCAGTCTGGAGGAGATGCTTCTCTATTTCCACACCCTGCTTGAGGATCATCGCGCGCATCCCCGCGACGACTTGATGAATGCATTGATAACCGCCGAGATAGATGGAGATCGACTGACAGACGATGAGATTATCGCGAATACTATTGTGACTATGGTCGGCGGTCAGGAGACAACCACTAATTTGATTGGCAACGGCATCCTCTCCTTGTTGCGCCATCCAGAGCAATTGCGGCAACTGCAAGCCGATGCGGCTCTGACACCTTCAGCCATCGAAGAACTGCTGCGCTTTGAGAGCCCCAGTCAGCATACTGCCCGCCTTGCACCTGAAGATACCGAACTGGGTGGGAAGAGCATTCGCAAGCGCCAGGCGGTGATCGTTGTGATGGGAGCCGCAAATCGTGACCCGGAGCGTTTTCCTGATCCAGATCGTCTCGATCTGAGCCGTGCGGATAATCGGCACGTTGCGTTCGCGTGGGGTGGACACTTCTGTTTCGGAGCTCCGCTGGCACGCATCGAGGGGCAGATTGCCTTCAATACGCTGCTGAGCCGCATGCCTAATTTGCATTTAAAGTCAGAAGACCTGCAATGGCGCGAGAATATGGGCCTGCGTGGTTTAAAAGCCCTGCCAGTCGCTTTTTAGCATTTCTTTCTATCTTGTAAAGAAGGTAATTTTATGTCAGATACAGCGGAGCACTCAGACATCAGGCGCGTCCTGCTCGAAAAATACTTACAGGAGAAGCGCTTGCATCTTGCAGGAGATACAAGCATTGTTCCTGAATGCAACCAGGAGACAGAAAATGTCGGCTCTCGCGCTCGTTTGACGACGATCCAGATCGGCAGTTCTAAACGGCCTTTTTTCTTCTTGCATGGACATCCGTCAGGCACGGCTTTTTATTGCTACCCTCTAGCAGCCAGCTTAGGATCAGATCAGCCATTTTATGCGTTAGAGCCATACAGCTTTGATGGATTGCAGATCCCACCAAAGATTGAGGATATCGCGGCAGCGCATGTTAAAGAGATGCGGATTGTTCAGCCGGAAGGTCCGTATCTTCTAGGAGGCTTCTGCAATGGTGCCCTTGTCGCCTATGAAATGGCACGACAATTGGATGTGGAAGGGCAGCCAGTGGATCTGTTGGTACTGATGGACCCTATGGCTCTTCGCCATACCTTGCCTATCTATCTTAGACTACTACGGTGGCTAACCAACCATCTGGGCGATCGGCATAAACAGCTCGATTGGTTCGTACAGCTGCGCCATATGGTGCGCGAGTCATATAACTATCTACGAAGTTTAGTTCCCTGGGGATGGGGCAACGCTGAAGATCTAGGAACCGATGGGGCTGTTGAACCCGTTGAGAGACCTAAAATAGGGCGTTTTGCACTACCTCGAATCGATTCGATCATTCCAACACACGAAGCTATTCACAAGGATTATGATGCCATAGTTGAATGGCTAGTTCTGGACTACAGGCCAACAAGTGTTTATCCCAGCAAAATTACGTTCTTCTGGGCAAAAGAGGCTACCTGGCATATCAGGTGGTGGAATCAGGTGGCAAAAGCTGTGGAGGTAGAGGAGTATTTCATTCCGGGTACGCAAATAACCTGGAAGACCAGATATATACGCGATTTGTCGGCGTGCTTGCAGGAGTGTTTTAGCAGAATGCGGAATACAGCAGCAAGCCATGAGGAATAAATTTTCATTGTGCCATGCTCACAACAATGAGAAACTACCATACGAAGCGCTCGATCTCTTATCGCCAGTTTCGTCCAGTTTCTTAACATTCAAGTCAGCAAGTGGCATAAGCATGAGAAAAAGGAGCAAAAAGCCATGAGGAGTCTTCTACCTCAAACGATAGAAAGCGGAGACGTACGCGTCAGCGTCGTGGTCCCTGCATATAACGAGGCAGAGAACCTGCCACACGTGCTACCGTTGATCCCAGATTGGGTCTATGAAGTGATCCTTGTCAACGATCATTCGACCGATGATACTATAGAAGTTGCTCGCAGCCTGCTGCCAGACATCCGTATCCTCACCACCAGGCGAGGTCGTGGCAAAGGGGCAGCATTACAAACCGGCTTTGCTGAAGCCACTGGCGATATCATAGTAATGATGGATGCAGATGGCTCAAGTGATC
>JALYTQ010000067.1 GCA_030854195.1 Chloroflexota bacterium | reverse complement strand
TGCGCCGCGCACGCACCTCCATAACCGCGCTCATGTCAATCTCGTTGAAGGTCGTGAGCATGGCGGCAGTATGCTGGGCCTCGACGAGGCGCTGCGCGATGGTCTGGCGGCGGCGCGTCAGGCGGATACGCTCTTCGCGACCGTTCTGGCTGGGCTGAGGGAACTGCACCAGTTGGGCTGAAGTTTCAACGGGTCGTAAAGCTTGAACGGACTGTGTTGGTTGAGTCGCCTCGGTCCCCTCCTGCACTCCATCTCGCGTGGGTATCGTCTGCACATTTTGCTCCATATAATTAATTACGTCTTCTCTGGTCACGCGGCCATGCGGACTGCTCCCCTTGACCTGGGAGATATCGATATTGTGCTCCTCGGCAATGCGGCGCGCCAGTGGGGAAGGTGGTCGCTGCGCTTCAGATGGCGCGGATGCGACGGGCTGCACGGGCTGTAACTGCCCGGTGCGCTGATTCTGCTTGACGATCTGCGGCCTCGATTGCTGTCCCGACTCAACGGAGGAGACTTTATTTGTGGTGCCGTTCGCAGGCGTGTCCTTTGCGGTCCCATCGCGCCCGGCGGAAGGCGTCTCTTGCGCGGGCGCACCCGCGCCGATAACGCCCAGCACCTCGCCGACGGCGACCGTCTCGCCCTCCTGCTTCGCGACCTTTTGCAGGACGCCATCCTCCTCGGCATTGACCTCGACATTGACCTTATCGGTCTCCAGCTCGACGAGGGCCTCGCCGCGCCGCACGGCATCGCCCTCCTTTTTGAGCCACGTAGCAATGGTGGCATCAACAATTGATTCACCCAATTCAGGCACGCGAATCTCAGCGGACATGTTCACCTCCAGGCTGCTTCAACGGTAAGCCAGAGGCTTCCGCGATAATATATTCTTGCTCCGCCATGTGCAGGTCCCAGAAGCCTGCAGCCGGGCTCGAACGGTCGGGACGCGAGATGACGTTGAGCTTGAGTTTGTTTTCGATGAGCGGTGTCAAACGAGCGGCCATGTACTTCCAGGCCCCCATATTATGCGGCTCCTCCTGCACCCAGATAAGCTCCTGGGCATGCGGATAACTGGCAAAAACCTCGCGCAACTGTGTAGCCGGGAACGGGTAGAGCAACTCCAGACGCACGATGGCGGTATCCTCGCTCTGCGTGCGACTCTCGTGCGAGAGCAGGTCGATGGCGACCTTTCCTGAGCACAGGACGATGCGCCGGATACGCTCGGGATTGCCGCGCGCTTTGCGGTCATCGATAATAGGCTGGAATTGACCACTCACCAGATCCTGTAAGCGCGATGACGATAGTGGATGGCGCAGCAGGCTCTTCGGCGTCATTATCACCAGGGGACGCGAGCACGTCTGCAAGGTTGCCGCTTGCTGGCGCAACAGGTGGAAGTACTGTGCAGCGGTCGAACAGTTGGCAACGCGCCAGTTCTCCTCGGCGGCCAGCTGGAGATAACGCTCCAGGCGCGCGCTCGAATGCTCCGGTCCCTGTCCTTCATAGCCGTGTGGCAACAACAGAACCAGCGCCGAATCCTGACGCCACTTGGCGCGACCGGAGGCGATAAACTGATCGATAATCACTTGCGCGACGTTGGCGAAGTCACCGAACTGCGCCTCCCACAGGACCAGCGCCTCGGGGGCGTGGACGCTATAGCCGTACTCGAAGCCAAGCACGCCTACCTCGCTCAACGGGCTGTTGTAGATCGAGAACGACGCTCGTGCCTCAGAGAGATGCTGCAAGGGCACATAGATATCGCCCTGCTGCTGCTCGTGCAGAACGGCGTGTCGGTGGCTGAACGTACCACGCTCGGAATCCTGGCCCGTCAGGCGAATAGGCGTACCTGCCGCCAGAATGGAGGCGAAGGCCAACGCCTCGGCCTGGCCCCAGTCGATGCCGCCCTCGGGTCCCAGCGTATTGGCGCGGCGTTGCAGCGTGCGGGCCAGCTTGGGATTGGGCGAGAAGCCAGCAGGCCAGTTCAGCAGTTCCTGATTAAAGACAGTAAGCTGCTCGGCAGAAACGGCGGCAGGAGTGGTATGCAGGAAGGTATCGCCCGCGTCGTCCTCGTCTACCTGCGGATCAACCGTGTAGATACCCTCGTCGGCCTCTCTTTTGGCCTGTTCCAGCACCGCAAAAGCATCTTTCACCAGCGCGTCAGCTTCGCCCTCGGCAAGCATATTGGCCTCCACGGCGCGCCGGGCGTAGAGCTCGCGTACCGTTGGATGCGTGCGGATAATCTCGTACATGCGCGGCTGCGTGAAGCCAGGCTCGTCGCCCTCGTTGTGGCCCCAGCGTCGATAGCCGATCAGGTCCACCAGAATATCTTTATGGAATTGATCGCGATAGGCATGGGCTATGCGCACCGCCGTCAGGCAGGAGCGTGGATCGTCGGCATTCACATGAATTACTGGAATACCAAAACCCTTCGCCAGGTCGCTGGCAAAATTGGTCGAGCGGCTATCCTCCGGCAGGGTGGTAAAGCCAACCTGGTTGTTGGCGATAATGTGGATGGTGCCACCAACCCAATAGCCGCGCAGGTGCCACAGGTTCATCGTCTCGGCAACCACCCCCTCGCCTGGGAAGGCCGCGTCGCCGTGGATCACGATCGGCAGCGTGCTATCGACATCCTGCAAGGGCAGGCCCGTCGTCTGGCGTATCTCCTGCGAGGCGCGCGTCATGCCCTCGATCACTGGATTGACGAACTCCAGGTGGCTGGGATTGGGCGAGAGCACAACCTTCATACTGACATCGCTTTCATGCAGCACGTTTTCAGCGCCCAGGTGGTACTTGACATCGCCCGTCCAGCCGAAGCCGAAGGTATCGGTCAGCGGCGTCCCCTCCTCGTGGCGGGAGTGGGAGAACTCGGCTAGAATCGCGCCGTACTCCTTCCCAAGCACATGGGCCAACACATTGAGGCGACCACGGTGCGCCATACCAATAATAATTTCCCGCGTCTCGGATTCGATCGCGCCCTCGATAATCTCATCGAGCATCGGCACCAGCACAGCGAGTCCCTCGATCGAGAAGCGTTTCTGACCAGGGAAGATTTGCTGCAGGTAGCGCTCAAAGACCTCGACCTGCGTCAGGCGCTTGAGCAACTTGCGCACATCTGCCGTCGTCGGCGTCCTGTGATACAGGTGCAGTCCCACCGCATCGCGCAGCCAACGCCGCTCATTGGAGCTCTTCACCTGGTCGAACTCGTAGCTGATGGTGCCCGAATACATTGCGCGCAGATTGTGAACCGCTTCAAGGGCGTTGCGCGCACCCTCGGCGGAGTGTCCGCCTACGACGCTGGGAGGCAGTTGCGCCAGATCCTCGTCGGTCAGGCCGTATGTCTCCAACTCAAGGGCGGCATCGCCCGGCGGCTCGCTACCCAACGGATCGAGCTGCGCCCCTAGATGCCCACGCTCGCGAATGGCGTGCGCCAGCAGGGATGCCGCGACGACGCGCTCAATCTGCTCGCGCGCCGCCGGAGCTGGGGTGCCGTTCTGCTGCGCCTTCTGGACGCGCTGCGGATGCGCCGAAGGCACACCTCCATTCTGCGACCACGCATCAAAGATGGCTCGTGTATCCGCGTCGACCGCTGCGGGATTCTGCGTGTAGCGTTCGTAAAGATCGAGTACGTACCCCGCGTTGGGTCCGTAAAATGTTTCTAGATCGTACATACTGTTCCTCATAGTATTAAAGTTGCTGGCCCTGACATAACAGAGCGCCAGCAATCGCTTATTACAAACTGGTCGCTTCCTTACCAGGAAGCAGCCGCTGATTTTATATGAAAATTCTCTTTTCATCGCAAGATAAATTTTGTAAGAGTAAGATGTAGAGATACGACTCCATCCCCCCAACAGGTCTTCGTTGTGCTTAGAAAGCTCACCTTAGATTATATCATAAGGCGGCCTCTGGTTTTTCATGGAACCATCCTCATTTGCGTCTTGCCAGAACTGGCGTTCTCTGGTATGATAGAGGGCAGCAAGAGGTTTCATAAAAAGCCTCGCAGTCAGATACAAGGCAATGATGGAGCAAGTACGCAGCTAGAAACCTGGTGCAGAGAGTCCGCGCTGGTGGAAGCGGGCGCAGGCAGCAAGCGGAAGATCACTCCAGAGCCGCCAGCCGAACACCTTTGAGAGCATCTTTGCAAAAGTAGGACTGGCCGGACCCTTCCCGTTACCACGAAGGCTCGTACCTCTGGCAGCACACGCGCCAGGATGTAAGTGTTGCCTGTTACACGTTTACAAACAAAGTAGCAGATGTTCGGACATACATTCCTGCCGGGCGGGTGCTGTAAGGGTACACAGGTGAAGTGAGCCGTGGCATGGTCATGAAGACAGAGATGCCAGGCTAATCAGGGTGGTACCACGGGAACGCCTCTCGTCCCTCGGCTGGACGAGAGGATTTTTTTGTTGTATTCGCTAGTTCAAGAGGAGCCACAGGCGATGAAGACGAAGCTACTCTACCACATAAATAGCTTTACGTATGAATGCACGGCGAAGGTCGTTGCCGTTGAAGGCGATGAGGTCGCGCTGGATGCGACGGTCTTCTATCCCGGCGGCGGTGGGCAGATGGCCGATCGCGGCACGATTACGTGGGATAATCAGCAGGAGGCAGCGACGGTTATCGCTATGAATAAGCGTGGTGACGTGATCTGGCACACGCTCGATTGCACACCACCAGCGGTCGGTACCGAGGTGGTTGGGACGATCGATTGGGACTTTCGCTACCAGATGATGCGCACACACACCGCACTGCATATTCTCTGTGGCATTATCTGGAAGGAGTTCGGCGTGCAGGTAACGGGCGGGCAGATGTATCCCGATCATGCGCGCATGGACTTCGCGATGGAGAATCTCAACCGTGAGCGCATCAATGCTATTGAGCAGATGGTGAACGACGCTATCGAAGCCGACTATCCGATCCGCGTCTACTCGCTGCCACGCGAGAAGGCATTCGCCATTCCAGATCTGGTGCGCACAAAGGTCAACCTGCTACCACCAGAGATTGAGGAGGTGCGCATCGTGGAGATCGTCGGCCTGGACCTGCAGGCCGATGGCGGGACGCATGTCAATCATACAAAAGAGGTGGGCGGCATCGAGATCGCCCGCACCGAAAATAAGGGCAGAATTAATAAACGCTTGCATATTATATTAAAAAACTAGATCACAGCATTCTGGCACGCCCGGTAGCGCCGGGAACGCAAAGGAGAAAGAGTAGTGTCTGTTAAATCAACCGTCTTCCAGCCAGTAGGCGCGGCGGACCGCGTAGGCTACCCGGCGCTGGAACGCAGCATCCAGCAATGGTGGGACGCCAATAACGTCCGCCAGCAATACCTCAAGCGCAATGAGCACAGCGACAAACAATACGCGTTCCTGGATGGTCCTATTACTGCCAACAACCCTATGGGCGTCCATCACGCCTGGGGGCGCACCTATAAGGATCTCTACCAGCGCTTCAAAACCATGCAAGGCTATAAGCAGCGTTACCAGAACGGCTTCGACTGCCAGGGCTTGTGGGTCGAGGTTAACGTCGAGCAGGATCTGGGCTTCACGACTAAACGCGATATCGAGGAATATGGTATCGCCGAATTTGTCGAGCGCTGCAAAGAGCGCGTCTTCACCTATGCGCGCCGCCAGACGGAACAGTCGATCCGCCTGGGCTATTGGATGGACTGGGGCAACGACTACTATACGCTCTCAGATGAGAATAACTATACCATCTGGACATTCCTGAAAAAATGCAATGAGCGTGGCCTCGTCTACAAAGGGCGCGACGTGATGCCCTGGTGCCCGCGTTGCGCCACCGGCATCTCGAATATGGAGATCGAGTCCGAAGGCTACAAAGAGACGACGCACCTGAGCCTGTACGTTCGCTTCCCGCTGGTAGATCGTCCTGGCGAATACCTGCTGGCCTGGACGACGACGCCCTGGACGCTGGCCGCTAACGTCGCGGCTGCCGTACACCCAGAGATGGCATACGTACGCGTCGAGCAGGATGGCGAGTTCTACTACCTCGCCGAGACGCTGCTGCCCGTCCTCAAGGCGCTTAAGGGACGCGACAAGGGCGACTATCGCGTGACGGAGACGCTCAAGGGCATTGAGATGGTCGGCTGGAGCTATCGTGGTCCATTCGATGAACTGCCCGCCGAACAGGGCGTCAAGCATACCATCGTGCCGTGGAAGGATGTCACGGCGACCGAGGGAACCGGCATCGTACATATCGCGCCTGGCTGTGGTCGCGAGGACTTCGGCCTCTCAAAAGAGTTCGGTCTGGACGTGAAAGCGCCCGTCGACGAATTCGGCGTCTACCTGCCCGGCTACGATTGGCTGACGGGGCAGAACGCCGCCGAGGTCGGTCCACAGGTGGCGGAGAACCTGACGCAAAAGGGTCTGCTCTATCGTCCACAGAACTACAAGCACCGCTATCCGACCTGCTGGCGCTGCAAAACGGAGCTGATCTTCCGTCTCGTGGACGAGTGGTTCATCTCGATGGATCAACTGCGCTACGAGATCATGGAGATCGTGAAGCAGATCACCTGGATACCATCGTTTGGCCTGGATCGCGAACTTGACTGGTTGCGCAACATGGACGATTGGATGATCTCCAAGAAGCGCTACTGGGGCCTCGCGCTCCCGATCTTCGACTGTCCGCAATGCGGAACCTTCGAGGTCATCGGCAGCAAAGAGGAACTGAAGGATCGCGCAGTCTCTGGCTGGGAAGAATTCGAGGACCACACGCCGCACCGTCCCTGGGTCGATGCCGTCAAGGTCCAGTGCAAGCAGTGCGGAACAGAGGTCTCGCGCATCAAAGATGTCGGCAATCCCTGGCTGGACGCTGGCATTGTGCCCTTCTCGACGCTGCACTACCGCACCGATCCCGCCTACTGGCAGCAGTGGTTCCCGGCAGACTTCGTGACCGAGTCGTTTCCAGGGCAGTTTAAAAACTGGTTCTACTCGATGCTGGTCATGAGCACCGTGCTGGAGAACCTGCCTCCATTCAAGACGCTCTTCGGCTACGCGCTGCTAATGGGCGAGGACGGCACGCCCATGCACAAATCGAAGGGCAACCAGGTCGTCTTCGATGACGCCGCTGAGCGCGTTGGCTCGGATACGATGCGCTGGCTCTACACCAACCATATCCCGGAGCAGAACCTGAACTTCCCGCGCATCCCTTCTGAAGAGGATATGCAGAAGTCCGCCGAGACGGGCATGCCGGTACGGCTGAGCGAGAAGTGGATGCTCACGCGCAGGACGTTGGACAAGATCTGGAACGTCTACGGGTTCTTTGTGACTTACGCCAATATCGACGCGTTCGATCCAACCCAGCATGCTCTGCCCGCCGAACGACGCAGCGAGCTGGACCGCTGGATACTCTCGGAATTGCAACAGACAGTGCGCGATGTCACGCGTGGCCTGGAGCACTACGATACCGTCAAGCCATCGCAGACGCTGCAGGAGTTTCTGGACGATCTCTCCAACTGGTATCTGCGGCGCAGTCGCGAGCGCATCTGGAAATCGGGGCTCGACGACGATAAGCTGGGCGCGTACCTGACGCTCTACGAGTGCCTGACGACGCTGATCACCCTGCTCGCGCCCTTCATGCCATTTTTGACGGAAGAGCTGTACCAGAACCTCGTGCGCAGTGTGAACGAGCGGGCACCCCAGAGCGTCCACCTCGTCGATTGGCCGCAGGTGAACGAGGCGCTGCTCGACGAGCAATTGACCAGCGAGACGCATCTGGTGATGCGCATCGTCGGTCTGGGCCGCTCTGCCCGCGAGAAGGCGCAGATCCCCGTGCGCCATCCGCTCAATACGCTCTACGTCCGCGTGCCGAGCAAATTTGAAGAAGAGGCGATCTTGCGCCTTAAAGAGCAGGTGCTTGAGGAATTGAACATCAAAGACCTGGAACTGCTGGAAGAGGACAGTGACATGCTGGCCTACACGCTGAAGCCGCAGGTCAAGGTGCTGGGTCCCAGGCACGGTCCGCTCGTGCAGAAGATCCTGGCCTTCTTCAAGAGCCTCGATGCCCACGGCGCGCAGCAGGCAGCGAAGCAACTCAACGAGATCGGCGTCTTGAAGTTCCTCATCGGCGAGCAGGAGATCGATCTGACACGCGACGAGGTCCAGGTTAGCGCGACCGCGCGTCCTGGCTACGTTACGGCGGAGGAGCGCGGGTATATCGCGGTGCTAGAGACCACGATCACGCCGGAGCTACACGAAGAGGGGCTGGTACGCGACCTGATACACTTTGTACAGGATATGCGTAAAAAGGCGGGTCTCAATATCGAGGACCACATTGGCCTGGCGCTCTATACCGATGTGGAGCTGGCGAATATGCTGACCGGCTACATGCACGAGATCCGCGCGGAGACGCTCGCCGACAACCTGCTCGTCTCGATCAGCCAACGCGACTACCCTTCGTTTGAAGAGATGTACCGCGAGACGATCTCACCCGCCTCGCTGAAAAAACTGGAGCACCACACCGTTGAGGTCGTGCTTGGAAAAATGTAGGCACAGCACTTTGCAACCATCCTCGTAGGAACTTTCTTACGAGGATGCTTGTAAAGCAGGTAAGCTTCACGCCTCGTCCCACTCTTGCACCAGCGGCAGGAGCTCGGCAAGCTGGCTGATAACGGCGCTCGGCACGATATGCTCCGGTCTGGGCCAGGGATAATCGGTCTTCTTCCAGACGCCGCGCATGCCGACGCCGAGCGAGCCGGAGATATCATCGATCAGGCGATCACCAACCATGACGCACCGTTTCGGGTCAACATCGAGGCGGCGCGTTACCTCTAAAAATGTGGAGGGATGCGGCTTTGAGTGGGGCAGGTCGGAGGTGTAGACTACCTCGTCGAGCAGCGGCGCGAGGCTGTGCGTGGCCAGCTCCGCGTTATGCCACGCGGCGGCCCACCAGGTATTGGAGAGCAGACCGAGACGGTAGCCGCGCCGACGCAGCTCCTCAAGGGTCCGCGTCGCGTCGGGGAAGACGATGGCCCAGCCATTGACGGCGCGCGCGTAGCCATCCAGCGCGACGAGCAGCTCTTCTTCACTGGCGGTGCGCCCGAGATGCTCAAAGCCGTTGCGCAGAAGGCCGGTCGGAGTGCTGCTGGCCTGGGTCTCGACGACCAGCTGCCAGTGCTCTCGCTCGGCGGCGCGCATGGCCTGTACATATTCATCTCGCGTCGGCCAACCATTCGCGGGCAGCGTCGATGTAAGATAGTCGTAGGAGAGTCCCCAGCGACGGATGATATCTTCGTCCCAATCGGGCCAATCGATTAAAGTGCCACCCAGATCAAAGATCACCGCCTGTATACTAGCCACGCGCTCCCTCTCATTCTGTCCAAAAAAGCTATTTTACCAATCCCTTACGCCGCATCTGGTCGAGATCGTATTCGGCAGGGGACAGCGGATTGACGCACGCCTCGGCGCAGGCCCAGCCGATCTGCGCGAAGCTGAGGTGCAACCCCTGCGCGACCGTCGCGGGCTGATCCGACGAGACCAGATTGAGGCACTCCTGGCGCTGCTCGATCGCCTTCGTCTCGCTATACTGGCCCTCGTAGCCATCCAAGAGAGAGGCATGCGGTACGAAATCGTTGTAGGGAACATTCGCGCCCGCCGCGATCAGGAACGACCAGTAGCCCACCTGGCTGCCTTCCAGCATGGTGTCAAACTGACGACCAGAATGCACATGCTCGCCGGTCTGCACGCCTGCCAGCTCCTGCAACTCATCGGCCAGGCGCGACACCAGGTAGCTCTGGCTCCGCTCCTGGAGCAGGCGCGAGGTGTTCGACTCCTCGCTCATATCGTGATCGCGCAGGAACAGGTAGACGCCGTAGAGCTGGCGCAGCTCGGCCTCCAGCTTCTGCCGCATCTCATCCGTTACAGCTTCCTTGACTATAGGAGCATTCTGTTCGCTATTCACGGGCCTCTCCTTTTCGGTATGATAAACGACGGCGGGATCAAAGATGCGCTCGGCGACGGTCTCGTAGCTGTCGTCCGGCTGCAGGCGACGATAATAGCAGCTATGATATCCTTCATGGCAGGCGGCGTTTCCATGCTGAATAACGCGAATGAGCAGGCTGTTCTCCTCACAATTGATAAAGATAGCGCGCACCTCCTGCACGTTTCCCGACTGCTCCCCCTTGTGCCAAATTGTGCTGCGCGAGCGGCTGAAAAAGTGCGTCTGGCCGGTCTCGCGTGTGAGATGTAGCGCCTCCTCATTCATAAAGGCAACCATCAGCACATCCCCGCTGTCCGCGTCCTGAATAACGGCAGGTACCAGACCCTGGCGATCAAATTTCAACATGGCGTTATCACAGCCCTCTCTTCCTTCAGTATACACATTGCGCATTTTTAAGAATTCTAGAATTTTTCATTCAGATAGCGTCTTGCTCTATCTAGCGGATATATAATATCACATGTCGCAACAGAAACTCATCAGTATACAGCCTTCTTGCTGAGTAACCTGCATTGCTACACAATACCACTCTCAAACACCAGAACAACACCACAGCATCAACCTGTTCGCAACCCATACCTTGCATACTATACACGAGGGATCGATCATACAACTACCTGCTTACAGGTAATCCCTCATCTATGATCTGGCAGTGGGGGAACGCCGGATCGCTACTTCGTGCCTCTTTCGCTCACCATCTTTTCGTCCGATAAGGAGCAAGAACAGGGGTAGGCGTATTGCTATTGAAATCCGCGATTTCTCGGACTTGAAGTGGGGAATAAGAGCTGTCTACTTATGGGTTGTTCGGCTCATCTGGCGCTCCCGTGTTTTCGCTTTACGTGCCAGGTAAAGAAATAGCTTGCTGTCCGGTTCGCTCGCCTTCTCGTAGTAAGCTCCACCTCATGTTATCTCCGCAACCAGCAATAAAAAATTCTGCTACCTTCAACACGTCGTTTTTGTGAGCTATTTTACAGCTTTCCCACGCGCAACGAAGTACACTTTCAAGGTATCACACAGGGCGATTGATATCGCACCTGCCATATGCTCTATCAAAAACTATTGCCTTTAAAAAACTCTTCATCGTTTTGAAAGGATCTACAATGAACCGACGCCTTGCTATTCGTACCTCCCTTCGCGGCCTTCCCATGCACGCGGGTCTTCTGGGAGCAGGCATCTTTTCTCTTATCCTCGTCGCATTGCTCCCTACCTCCACAGCTTTCGCGGCCTCTCACGTCGCTGTACACCCTGAGAGCGGAAGCGGGGCTGTCGTCTACGCGCATACCGCTTCCGCAAGCAATATCACGAACAACTGGACCAACCTGGACAATAGCGTCACTAATAACAATCCACAAGCCGTCGTCTTTGTTTTCATTCCTGACTTTCTGTTCAATTGAATATATTTATTGCGAAGCCTTGTGTGCAATCAGGCGCTCGATGATGCCGAGTTTCTGCCGATTGAGATATTCGATGCTAAAACCTGCCGCCTGCACAGTTTCTACCGGCTCGCGTAAGAGGTGATCTGCCTGGGTACGCACCGTGAGGGGGTCGAGCAGGCGCTCAAGTCCGCGTATGATGGGATTTGGACTACGCACATGTTCGAGGGCAACGAAGCGACCACCTGGGCGCAGCACACGCCACACCTCCGCGATGGCCTGTCGCTCGTCGGGAATGCTGCAAAGCGCAATCGTACACACAACGGTATCGAAGCGCTGATCGGGAAAGGGAAGCGCCTGCGCATCTCCGAGAATCAGCTCGGCCTGGCGACCCAGGCTTTGTGTGCGCTGGCGGGCGATCTCCAACATGGCGGGGCTAATTTCAATTCCGGTAATCTCCACATCGGCTGGATAGAAGGGCAGGTTGCGCCCGGTGCCAACGGCTATCTCCAGCACCTGTCCGCGCGCCTGGGAACAGGCCCAGACGCGGCCATCACTAAATAAGAGCTTTTCGCTAAATCCTATTGCTCTGTCATATTGCGCGGCTGACTCATCAAAAATCTCGCGCACGCGTTCGGTTTCCTTTGGCTGTGACATCGAGGTTTTTCTCCCTGCTCTTTCCTGTTCCCTTATGGAAACTTGTTCACCACTACACGCCAGGATATATTTTCAACAGGGACGTATCATGACGCCCTTCGCCTGTAAGTAGTGCTTGACATCGCGCACACGATACTCGCCGAAGTGGAAGATCGAAGCAGCCAGCGCGGCATCGGCACCGCCCGTCGTCAGACCCGCGTAGAAATGGTCGAGGGTGCCGACGCCGCCCGATGCGATGACCGGGACCGTGACGGCGGCGGAGATCTTCGCGGTAAGGGGAAGATCGTAGCCTAGCTTCGTGCCGTCCCGATCCATGCTGGTGAGCAGGATCTCGCCCGCTCCCAGCTCGACGCCGCGCCGCGCCCATTCCAGCGCGTCGATGCCGGTAGGTGTGCGCCCGCCGTGGATAAAGACCTCGTAGCCGCCGGGCAGCGACGCGTTAGCGCGGGCGTCGATCGCCAGGACGATGCATTGCGCGCCAAACTGCTCGGCTCCGGCGCGCAGCAGGTCGGGATTCTGCACGGCGGCGGTGTTGAGCGAGGTCTTATCAGCACCCGCACACAATGTGGCGCGGATATCCTCGACCGTGCGGATACCGCCGCCGACGGTCACAGGGATAAAGACGCGCTCGGCGGTGCGCCGCACCACGTCCAGCATGGTGGCGCGGTTCTCGTGCGAGGCGGTGATATCGAGGAAAACCACCTCGTCCGCGCCCTCATCATTGTAGAATGCCGCCAGCTCAACGGGATCGCCCGCATCGCGCAGATTGACAAAATTGACACCTTTGACGACTCGTCCACGCGCAACGTCGAGGCAAGGGATGATACGTTTCGTCAACATGGTTACGCCCCCTCTATCTCACGCACGGCGGCGGCAAGGTCAAGAGCACCGGTGTAGAGCGCCTTACCGATAATGGCACCTTCGACTCCCAGTGCGGACAGGGCGTGCAGATCGGCCAGAGAGCGCACGCCGCCCGAGGCAATCAGGGGGCGAGAGGCAGCGCGCTGCATGGCTGCCAGCGCGTGCAGATTGGGACCTTCAAGCGTGCCATCGCGTCCGATGTCGGTATAGCTGAAGCGCTGCACGCCCAACTCAGTAAGCTCACTGGCGAGCGTGGCGGCATCGACGCCCGACGTTTCGCGCCAACCGGCGATGGCAACGCGACCGTCGCGCGCGTCGATGCCCACGACGATCTGCTCGCCCCAGCGCTGCAACGCGGCCTGCAACAATTCTCGATCGGTCAACGCGACGGTACCCAGCACGACGCGCTCAACGCCCAGGGCAAGGATCTGCTCGATATGCGCCAGGGAGCGCAGGCCGCCGCCGACCTCGATGGACATCCGCGTCGCGCCACGTATGCGCTCGATCAGAGCCACATTGACGGGCGTGCCCTCTTTTGCACCGTCCAGATCGACGACGTGCAGCCAACGCGCACCCGCCTCCTGCCAGCGTAGCGCGACCCGCACCGGATCGGCATCATACGTCGTCATCTGCGCGTAGTCGCCCTGGTACAGGCGCACGCAGAGTCCATCCTTGATATCAATAGAAGGCAGTAGTATCATTTTTGCACCCATCCCACAAAGTTCTTGAGTAGTTGCAGTCCTACCGCACCGCTCTTCTCCGGGTGGAACTGCGTCCCCCAGACCTGCTCGGTCGCAATTACGCTGCAAAAAGGCGAACCATAATCGGTCAACGCCGCGACGCCCTGCTGATCGTATGGCTCTACATAATAAGAGTGGGCAAAGTAGAAATAGGCGTCGGATGGAATGCCTGCAAACATCGGCAGATCGGCGTGGAGCGGCCTCACCTGGTTCCAGCCCATGTGCGGAATCTTCGGACCGTGCGGAATACGTCGCACCTCGCCATGAAAGAAGCCCAGACCATCGACCTCACCCTCGGCATGATGTTCCGCCAATAGTTGCATCCCCAGGCAGATGCCGAGGAACGGCTTGCCCTGCCGCGTCGCGCCCCGAATGGCATCATCCAGTCCGCGCTCGACCATACGCACCATCGCGGACCCACCAGAGCCAACGCCGGGCAGCACCACCGCCCGCGCCTCTGCCACAATGGCGGGATCATCCGTCACCTGCACCTGCGCCCCGACGTGCTCCAGCGCCTTTTCAATACTATGAATATTGCCCGCGCCGTAATCGATAATCGCTATCATCCGCTCAATCTCCTAAAAATAGCGAGCCCATCTGCATTGCCTGCGACAGACCCAGCCAGCATATCGCAGGCGGAATACGCTGCCTGTCGAGCAGATTAATAGTCAACAATGGACAGCACAACAGGGCCAGTGTCACTACTTCGTACCAATCATCCGCGAGCGCGTCCTGCTTACGCAGCATTGCCTTGAGTGGCTGCAACAGGTGCTCCAGCTTCGTCTGTAATATCGCCTTACGTAGAGGAGCCACCTCGTAATCATGCTCAATCACTATCTGATCTTCGCGCAGAACGACCGACAGGTGCAGATCTCGCACAATATCGTCAGGAAAGTACATCCATGACGCAAAAACATTATGGAATAACGGCTTCACGATATCAAGCAAGACCGCGTGACGACCCGCGAAGGCCGGATCGAAGTAGCGATAGTCGCGCTCTTGCTCTAAAAAGACGTTGCCAAAGTGGGCGTCGCCATGCCCGATAATGGTCATAGCTGGACACGCCGGATTGAGCACGACCATTGCGCGCTCGATCAGCTTACCCAGGGTAGCATTTTTCCCGGTAATAGGCGACCCATTGATCGACCAGCGATAGTGCAAGAGTTCGTCAAAGGGAATGCTCTGCTCACTTTCAGGGAGAGGCACTTGCTTACCAGTATAAAAGGCATCAAAGCGACCTCCAGTCAGACGGTGCCAGAAGAGCTGGTGAATAGGAGCCTGAGCGTGCTCTTCGGCGCTGCTGTATGCCAGCGTCTTTTGATAGATAGCCAGCAGGCGCTCGCATTCACGCTTTTCGGCGGCGACAAGCATAGCGACGGTCGCGAAGGTCGTCGCGCCGGTCTCGACGGCCCGCGCCAGGTCGAACATCACAGGGTCGTGTATCACAGGATAGATGACCATCTGCTGCCCCTGCTCGTGTAAGGTGCGCAACGGCCTGACGATCGCGTAACCGGCATTGTAGAGCAGCTCGGCGTGATAGTACTCGGCCAGGACGCCCTGCTCCTCAACGTGCGTTTTGAAAAAATACGCCTCGCCATTGACCGTATAGACGCCATTGAAGGAGTTGAGCGAGACGGCCTTCGGCGTGAGCGTGACACTATCGACTTGCAGGTGCATGTGGCGCGCAAACCAGCGTTGCAGCAACAGCTCGGCCTGCGCGAGATCGGTGAACTGCAAGCGTTGGATGGTCGCGAGGTCGTCGAGGCGCGCCAACAGGGCTGGCACCTGCGTCATATCGCCGGCAATGAAATCGGGCTGGCTCTGTTCCAACATGGCGCGCGCGTCAGGCGTACGCGATCCGGTACGCACGGCTATGGTGAGCGCGCCCGCCGCTCGACCACCGAGCATATCGCTAGGGGTATCGCCGACGATGACGAAGCTGCCACGCGGGAGCGGTGGTTGGCCTGGCTGATAGTCTGGATTCTCCGCGCGCAGGAACTGGTAGGGATGCGGCTTAATCAACGACAGCGCATTCCCTTGAGCGCGCAGCTCGGCCTCGGCCAGCTCGACTTCGGCATGGGTGACAATACGCCGCTCATCGAAATAGGGGTAGAGGCCATACGTTTTGAGGGGCGCGATGCCCTCGACTCCTGGACGCCCCGTGGCAACGCCCAGAATGTAGCCCTGCGCCCGCAACTCCTCCAATGCCGGACGCATCCTCTCTACGGGCAATAACGGTTGCTCGAAGTGGATACAGCCCGGCTTACCTTCCTGCGCGGGAGGATGACCATAACTCTGTGCGTAAAGCTGATCGCCCAGGTACCACTCCTGGAAGAGGTCCTGGCAAAAAAGCCACGAGGGACTGTTGCGCCCGAAAACGCCCTCTATAGGCTGGCCCAGCAGTTCACTGGCATAGTCGTTGAAGCGTGCAATCAGTTCCAGACCGATCGCGCCCTGAAAAGGTGGACGTGAGAAGATATGAAATGACTCGGGGTCGATGCTCTTGCGCTCGTCCGGCAAATCGGCAAGAGCACGGCGAAAGGCTGCGTTCCAGTCCGCCTGCTCAGGACGCAAGGGAAGGAGCGAGGAGCAAGCGGGGAGGCGCGCCAGCAGGGCAATCAGGTACAGACAGAAACCGCAGTAGCAGGTATCCCAGTTCGAGTTGACCGAGCGGGCCTTGAAATCCGCGATGACATCTGTAGGTAGGACCTGGCGACTGACGCGGCGGCTCTCCGTGGCTGACTGTACAGGAACATACGCTGATGACTTGCCGATGTTCCAGTAACGCGGACTATAGAGCAGTTCGTGTACCACCAGGCCCGCCGTATCCCAGTATGCCTCCTCGCTGGTAATTACCCCATCAAGGTCAAAGACGATAATGTTACTCAATACAACCTCTTCAAGCGCTCGCGCAGGGCGCGGACACTGACCGACTCTTCCGCGAAGCGATAGGTAAGTGGAGTCACGTTGATATGCTGCGCGCCCGCACTGCGCAGGACCGCGATCAGCTCCAGAAATTGCGGGGCCGCGTCGCCAGCGCTCACGACTCCAGAGATAGTGTACCACTCAGGCTCCGCGCTATTAAGTAGATCGGAGGTCGCCACGCGGAATTCGCTTTCCGCAATGATGGCCTTCAGGCGCTTGATAAGGCGCGCGCCGGTGTGCTGCATCGTCTCGCCACTGGCACCATACAGATAAGCGGTGAGAATGGAGCGATTGCGCGCCTGCATCCGAGCGTCGATCAGTTCCAACATCGTCTCGGCGACTCTCAACGCCTTTTCATCGTTGTGCAGGATAGATGCGTTGCCGATCAGCGATGCCTGGGAATGCAGAACGGTGCCATCGTCCAGCAGCTTGAGGTTGTTCTCGCGCAACGTCGTCCCGGTCTCGGTAAGGTCCACAATCAGGTCCGCCGTGTCGGTGAGCGGAGCCGCCTCCAGCGCGCCGTGCGGCGAGAATATCTTGCAGTGTGTGATATTATGCCGACGCAAGAACTGGCCCGTCAACACCGGGTACTTGGTGGCGATGCGCAGACCACGCCCCTTGTGAGATTGGTAGTAGCTCGACAGGTGCCAGAGGTCGGCACAACTGTTTACGTCAATCCACGTCTCGGGGACGGCGACCACGAGTTTGCAGAAACTGTAGCCGAGATTGCGGTTCAGCAGCATCAGGTCCTCTTCCTGCCCATTCTCCTCTTCGAGATCGTCGCCATAGCCGCGATGCTCGGCCAGGATATCGTAGCCCGTTACGCCAAGCGTCGCATCGCCGCTCTGCACCAGCGCCGGAATATCGGAGACACGCTGAAAGACGATCTCGACATCAGGCATACTCTTCATGCGCGCCAGGTACTGACGCGGATTATTGCGATTAACCTTCATGCCGCATTCGGCCAGAAAGTTCAGCGTCGGACCCTCCAGCGCGCCTTTACTCGGCAGCGCCAGACGCACTCTCGCGTTTGCACTCATAGAAATTGATCCTCCCCCTGTACACGCTCCGCTATTGCAGCGATCTGCGCGATCTGCTCTTCACCTGTGACGAGATCGCGCACCGTCACCTTCCCCTGACGCTGCTCATCCTCGCCAACGATCAGCGCCAGGCGCATCTGCCTCTTCGCGGCGTTCTTCAGACCAGCGCCGACGCCATGCCCACTCACATCGATCTCCGTGCGCATCCCATTGGCGCGAGCCTCGCGGGCCACCTGCACGGCATACGCTATATCGCGCTCGCTCACCGGAACGATCAGCATCTGTGAGGTCGCCAGGGCTGGCAGATCGCTTCTGGGCACAAGCGAGAGGAGGCGCTCAACGCCGAAGGCGAAGCCACAGGCATTGACATCACGCGTCCCCCCAACGGCCCGCACAAGCCGATCGTAGCGACCACCGCCGCACAGCTGGCTAGCGAAGCCATCCTCATCCTGGGCATGTATCTCGAATACAAGCCCGGTATAGTAGCTCACACCCCGACCCAACGAAAGGTTCAGCACGATCTGTTCAGCGGGCACGCCGCACTGTTCGATAATCGCCACCAGTTGACGCAGTTCCGTAAGGGGCGCAGGATCGAGGTTATAGCCATCCAGCAGATTCTGCAAAGCATCAAAAACGGCGGGCGGCGGACCTGAGACGGCGTGGAGGGCGCGCAGGAATTCCAGCGCGAACAGGATCTGACGCCGCTGCTCGCCACGTCCCATCTTCCACAGCAGGCGCTCGACGATCTCGCGGCGCGTCTCATCATCACCAAAGGCGCTACTGATGCCGCCGAGCAGAGAAGTAATGTAGCGCGCCTCATCTTCCGGCGTGGAGGCATGAGTACCAGCAAAGCCGCTTTCCAGCGCGTCGCTCGGGTAGAGCGCTTCGAGGCGCTCCTGCGCCACGCGCTCGCCATCTTCTGAACGATTGATCTGTTCCATCAGGCTCAGTAATAGGCGGGCGGCGGAATCATCAAGGTTCAGGCGATTGATAAAGCCGCTGGCAACTCCAATGTGACCTAGCTCCAGGCGATACTGCGCAATATGGCATTCGCGCAAGATATCGCAGGCCAGTTGCATAAGCTCGGCATCGGCGGAGATCGCCTGCCCACCAAATAGTTCGATGCCGAGTTGCGTATGCTGGCGATAGCGGCTGCGTCCAGGCGACTCGTAGCGAAAGACGGGGCCGGCATACTGGAAGCGCTGCGGCAGAGATTGCTGCTGGTAGTGATCGAGATACAGGCGGCAGATCGAAGCGGTATACTCCGGGCGCAGGCAGAGATCGCGATGATGAAGATGGAAGGAGTAGAGATTCTGCCAGAGCTCCTGCCCGAAGCTCGATAGAAAGAGATCGCTGCGCTCCAGAATTGGAGCATCGACTTGCGCGTAACCCGCCTGGGCCAGGAACGCGCTTAATTGATCTAGTAGCCAGCGCTGGTGTTGCTGCGTCTCCGGTAAGAGATCATGCATCCCGCGCAGTCGCTCAACACGCTTCTTCATATAAATAAATCCCCCGGTATCCTCCGTAGCTATTTCTTTAGTATAGTCCTAACATCATGCTGGAGCAATGTAATGAGCTACGCCCCCGGACAGACCAGGGGCGCATCCTCAGTATCACATATGGATAGCGA
>JALYTQ010000066.1 GCA_030854195.1 Chloroflexota bacterium | reverse complement strand
CACGATAGACTCGCGAACCACCGCGCCCTCCTCGACGACGACGCCGGGCGAGAGCACGCTGCGCTCGACGGTGCCCTTGATGATACAGCCATGCGAGATCAGGCTGCGCTCGATTTTTGCTCCGCCATGAACATGGGCTGGCGGGCGCTCCTCGCTGCGCGTGTGCACAACCCACGAGGGATCGTATAGATCGAAGGCCGGTCGGTCGTTGAGCAAATCCATGTGGGCTTCCCAGTACGATTGGATGGTCCCGACATCCTGCCAGTAGCCCGCGAAGGGATAGGCGTAGACGCGCTCGTCGCGCGCGACCATGTCCGGAACGATATTGCGCCCGAAGTCGTGCGCACTCTCTTTTTTGCGCGCATCGTCGATAAGCAGACGCATCAGCGTATTGCGGCTAAATACATAGATGCCCATAGAGCCCAGGGTGCCCCGTGGCTGCGCCGGCTTCTCTGCGAACGAGAGGACGCGTCCCTCAACACCCGTCTCCAGGATACCGAAGCGATGGCCCTCCTCGAGCGGCACGATCACGGCACCAAGCGTAGCATCAGCGTTGCGCTGCTGGTGGAACGCGATCATCGGACTATAATCCATGCGATAAATATGGTCGCCTGCCAGGATAAGCACATAATCGAAGCGCGCCTCCATGATAAAGTCCAGATTCTGGTAGACCGCGTCGGCGGTCCCCTGGTACCAGTCGGATTCGCGTTGCCCTATATATGGCTGAAGCAGGCGCACACCGCCCTGCTGCCGGTCCAGGTCCCACGGCTTCCCGATGCCGATATGATCGTGTAGCGAGTGGGGACGATACTGTGTCAGCACGGCGATATCGGAGATGCCAGAGTTGACGCAATTGCTCAGCGCGAAATCGATAATGCGGTACTTACCAGCAAACGGCACAGCGGGCTTGGCGCGTTTCTGCGAGAGGAGACTCAGTCGCTCACCCTGGCCTCCGGCCAGGATGACTGCTAGCACTTTGCTCATCGGGAAGCTCATCCTTTCTACATGGAAGGCGTGCCCCTCAAATCGCCGGGGCGTCTTCATTATATATCACAGATAGGAAGCTACGCATGACCAGCGCGATACTCCGTTTGGAAGAGGGAGCCAATCTTCTCACTTGCAGAGAATAACTCTTTTGGACGATGACAGCGGCGGCCCTTTCAAAGTACAGTACCTATGTAACTTTCATAGACGATTGTGAAAGTTATGTTTCTCATGTGAAACGGACATGACGCACACATAAGTAGAAGCTAGAAACACTGTAAAGCGGGCAAAACGCCTGTTCTTAAGAAGGAACTGAGTATGACCCAGACGAGCAATATCACACCGGGTACAAACTACACTGTTCAGGCCAATGACAACCTCACGACCATTGCATTGCGAGCCTATGGCAATGCAGGTGATTGGCCGGTCATCTACAATTTTCCGGCGAACAAAAAGACAATAGGTCCTAACCCAAATCTGCTGCAGCCAGGCATGGTGCTCTTCATTCCAAAGTTAACAACTCCCGCCGATACCAGTAAAGCGAATCCCGCTATCGCCAATTTTAACGGGGCGCTCTACCTGGCCTGGACGGGGACAGATGCCAGAGGCTCAGTCAATATCGCCTCCTCCACCGACGGCGGAGCCAACTTTGGCGCGAAAACGACCCTGAATGAGACAAGCGCCACTGGTTCAGCCCTGGCTGCCTTCAATAATAAACTCTTCATCGCCTGGGTAGGGACAGACGCCAGCCATAGCCTCAATATCGCCTCCTCCACCGATGGAAAGAACTTTGGCAACACTGTGACGCTGCCCCAGTCCAGCAACCTGAGTCCGGTTCTGACAGCCGCGGGCAATAAACTCTTCATTGCCTGGACGGGGACCGACCAGAATCCGTTCAATGTTCTATCCTCGACGGATGGGGTACACTTCTCATAGGTAGGCACATTCACTAGTAGGGATGGGGCTGGCCCATCCGGCTCAGCAAGCGCGATCAGGCCAAAGGGCTGCGTTCTCGGGGAGCCGGATGGAGGCCAGCCCCATCCTTACTGATATTATTTATGCCCGTTCTCCAGAGGAGGGACGGGCATCTGTAGCCCCTCGTAGATAAAGTCGTGGCAGCGCTGGGCAACGATCTGCGGATCGACGCGGATGCGCGCCACGCCGCTCTCCATCGCCGCGCGCGCCACCGTCGCGGCTATCGCGGGTGCCACATCGTAATCCATTGCCAACGGGATGATCTGGCCTTCCTGCAGCTCGTGCTCAGTCACCAGCGAGGCCAGCCGCGTCGCCGCCGCCAACTTCATCTCATCGTTGACAATGCGCGCGCGCACATCGAGGGCTCCACGAAAGAGTCCTGGGAAGACCAGCGAGTTGTTGACCTGGTTGGGATAGTCCGAACGGCCCGTCGCTACAATGCGCGCACCAGCCGCTAGCGCCTCTTCGGGCATGATCTCCGGCGTCGGATTGGCGAGGGCAAAGATGATGGGCTGCTCCGCCATAGAACGGATCATCTCCTGGGTGACGGTGCCAGGACCAGAGACGCCGATGAAGATGTCAGCGTCGACGAGCGCGTCGCTCAGGCTGCCGCTCTTCCCTTCGGGATTGGTGCGGGCCGCCATCTCCGCGAGGTGCGGTGTAAGGTTCGCCCTGCCATGATGGACGATACCGCCGCGATTCACCAGCAGGATATGCTCCACTCCCCACGCCATCAGGAGTTTCGCCGAGGCCAGGCCAGCCGCGCCTGCGCCCATGAACACGACCTTCACATCCTGCTTCTGCTTATTCACCACGCGCAAAGCATTTATAATACCAGCCAGCACCACAATAGCCGTGCCGTGCTGGTCGTCGTGGACAACGGGTATCGAGAGCGACTTTTGCAGGCGCTCCTCCACCTCGAAGCAGCGGGGAGCCGAGATGTCTTCCAGGTTAACGCCACCGAAGGCCGGAGCGATATGCTCTACCGCCGCCACGATCTCATCGACGCTCTGCGTCGCCAGGCAGATCGGGAACGCCTCGATGCCCGCGAAGTTCTGAAACAGGATGGCCTTGCCCTCCATCACGGGCAAAGCGGCACGCGGACCGATATTACCCAGGCCCAGCACCGCGCTGCCATCCGAAAGCACAGCCACGCGGTTGCTCTTGCCGGTATAATCGTAGACCTCGTCGGGATGCTCGATGATGCGGCGCGCCGCCTCCGAGAGTCCACCAGAGAGATAGAACGAATTCAGGATCGACTGATCGCGAATAGGAACCTTTGGCCGTATCTCCAACAAGCCCTGGTAGCGCCGGTGCAGCTCAAGCGCCTGCTCCTGAATGGTCGTATAGTGGTGCGATGGAGGCGGAACGGGGCGGTGTCCTTCGTAGATCGTGGCTCGCGTTTGCGCCTCAACCTCCGCCGGATCGATAGTGACACGGGCCAGGCCGCTCTGGAGCGCGGCTTCGGCGACGGCGCGGGCGATGCGGGGCGGCACATTGAAATCCATGACCGAGGGCACAATCTCCCGCTGGACCAGGCGTTCCGGCGGTACGAGATCGGCCAGGGCATGGGCTGCCGCGATCAGCATTTTCTGATCGACGTAGGTCGCGCGCACATCCATAGCGCCGCGAAAGATGCCCGGCAGCACCAACGCGTCAGTGATAAGATTGGGGTACTCGGGACGGCCCGTCGCCACTACAGCGGCTCCGGCAGCCTTCGCCGCCTCCGGCTTGATCTCTGGATCGGCAACATCGAGCACGAACACAATAGAATCCGCCGCCATCGTCTCGACCATCTCGGAGGTGATGGGATTGCGCGCCGATAGCCCGATGACGACATCCGCGTCGCGCATAGCGTCGCTCAACGACCCGGTGATATTCGTGGGATTGGTCTTGCGCGCAATATCCACCTTCGCCCAGTGCATATTTTGCAGGCGAAAACGATCCAGAATGCCCACGCGGTCACAAATCAGGATATGCTGGAAACCTGCACCTTCCAGGAGGCGGGCAATGCCTATACCGCTCGGGCCAGCGCCATTAATGACAATGCGGGCCGTCTCCTTCGCCTTATCCACCAGCTTCAGCGCGTTCAGCAATGCGCCCAGCACTGCCACGGCGGTCGCGTCCTGTTCGGCGTGTACTACGGGAAAGTTGAGTCCGCGCTTCAGATGGTCGGCGACCGTAAAGCAGCGTGGAGGCGCGATACCGGTGAGACAGATACCACCAAAGGTTGGGCGCAACGCCATACCCGTCGCGATAAACTCCTCGATATCCTGGGTATCCAGGCAGACCGGGAAGGCGTCCAGCCCACCAAACGTCTTGAAGAGAATACACGCGTCCTCCAGCATAGGCAGCGCCGCCAGCGGACCGATGTTGCCAAAGCCAAACGCCGACGAGCCATCGGTAACGAGCGCGATGGTGTTGCCGCGAATGGTGTAGTCAAACGCCGAGAGCGGATTCTTCGCAATCTCGCGACAGGGCTCGGCGACGCCCGGTGTGTAGACCAGGCTCAGCACCGAGCGGTCCTTAAGTGGAACCTTGCTGGCAACACCAATCATGCCGCGCAACTTCTTGCGGTACTCCAAAGCCTCGTGTGGCCCCAGACCGAATGTAGCGCTGTTCACGGGCGCTGACGCACCATTGGTATCAGCATCTGCCGATGGTAGTGGTATCTGTTCTGCTTCGTCCATAAAATAATCCCTCGCTTGACTAAGACGGTTGTCCTTCTCAAAAAATACTCGCGAACTACTGCGTTCAACCTAATTATACTCATTGACAAGGGTGAGGATGGCCGCCGATATCACTTTTCGGTCTCAATTCTGGCAGGAGCGCAAAAATCTTAAGAGGTCAAGCCAGAAAGAACATAGAGGAATTCTACTTCTTTACACGCTAAGCTCGTAGTATAATATACAGTGTGACAAAGATACCGTAAGTATCTTCCAATCATCAGCAGGAGCTAACAACAAAGAAAGCGAGAACGGGAATGGCCTTACCACATCGTCCCTTCATGAGCGTGCAAGAGTATCTTGAGCTTGACCGGAGTAGCCTTGACACGCGTTATGAGTATGTTGATGGGCACATCACTATGATGGCTGGCGGCACACTCGATCACGCAACAATCGGGGCAAATATCATCAGTATCCTGCGCCGTCTGCTGCGCGGTAGCTCCTGTCGCGTTTTTACCTCCGATGCCCGTGTGCGCCTTTATGAAACGCGTTATGTCTACCCTGATGCTTCGGTAAGTTGCGATGAACAAGATCGCGGACAGAGCGATATAGTACAGGCACCCCGACTGGTCGTTGAGGTACTTTCGCCCAGTACCGAAGCCTATGATAGGGGACGGAAGTTCAGCTATTACCGAGAATGCCCAACAATTCAGGAATATCTGCTCATTGATACTCAAAGGCCAATGGTTGAATTGTATCGACGAGAAAGGCACGACCTCTGGATATTGCGTACCTTTCATCTGCATGAAGATATAGAATTGATCAACTCAGGCATGCGGTTTCCCGTCAAAGATGTCTATGAAGACATAACCTTTCCAGAAGAGAACGACGAGATCTGAAACACTTGCCATAGCCTTTGACAATTTTCCAATCTTTCGCTATGATTCACAACGGACCCACTTCGCGCTCGGGGTCAATGCGTATTTATAAAGACCTGGACAGGTAGAGGAATTAAAACAGTGAATATTCGTCGTCTCGTCAGGATACTCGCGATCGTTACCTCGTTCGCTACATATCTTATTTTGTTGCTGGGCACGCTCGTCACTACGACCGATTCGGGCCTGGGCTGCGGCAACTCCTGGCCCTTCTGCCACGGCCAGATCATTCCCGGCAAGATTACGGTCGCGGGCGTGATCGAGTATAGCCACCGCGTTATGTCAAGCGCTGACGGGCTGCTGGTGGTTGCGCTGACGCTGGCGACCTGGTTACTGTACCGGCGCGACTTCCGGGCGAAGTTCTTTAGCGCGATGAGCCTGTTCTTCGTGCTGCTACAGGGGGCACTGGGCGCGCTTACCGTCGTCTACGAGGGGACGTTCGAGAAGACCTGGTTTCTGTCAGTCCACTTCGGCTTCTCGCTGCTCGCGTTCGCCAGCGTGATCCTGCTGACGATCCGCCTCTTCCAGATCCATAGGGAGCAGCAGCACCCGGAGGAAGAGGTCAACGCGCCCATTCGCAGCTTGCAGTTTCCGGTGTGGGGACTGGCGGTCTACACGTATATCGTTGTGTACACGGGCGCGCTGGTGGAACATAGCGGCGCGATACTTGGCTGCGGCTATCAGTATCCCGGTTGTGGCTCTACTTTCCTCCCCGATTTTGTCTCGCTGGCAGGCATCCAGGTGCTGCACCGCTATGCCGCTGGCCTGCTCTGGTTCCTGGTACTCGGTTTCCTGATCGTGGTCCTGCGCCGCTACCGCGCGCGCCGCGATATCGTGCAGGGCACTTTGTGGACATTTGTTTTTATTACATTGCAGGCGATCAGCGGCATGGCGAACGTTTTGAGCGGCGGGCAGATGGTGGCGGCGCTCCTGCATGCCACCATCATCTCGGTCTTCTTCTCCGCCCTCTGCTACCTCTGCATGCAGGTGGGCTGGCCCTGGAGGCGCAACCGCCTGAAGCAAGATGTGAAAAGCGAGGAGCTGGAATTGAATACCGTTTCCTGAAGTTGAACCGGAGGGAGGCAAGCTCCCTCCCTACTGCTCTTGCTACGCGCTGGCCTCGTTCAGCGTCTGGATAGCGGTATCGTCAAGGTGCAGATCCGTTGCGCGCAGGAGCTCGTTGAGCTGCTCGATGCTGGTTGCGCTGGCGATCGGCGCGGTGATGCTGGGACGCGCAATCAGCCAGGCCAGCGCGACCTGGGCAGGCGTGGCGTCGTACTCTTGCGCCACTTTATCTACTGCGCTCAGAATGCGGAAGCCCCGCTCGTTGAGGAAGCGCTTGATGGAACCGCCACGCGCACGCGAGCCGAGATCCTGCTCCGAGCGATACTTTCCGGTGAGGAAGCCACTGGCGAGCGAGGAATAGATAATCACGCCCAGCCCCTCTTCGCGGCAGAGCGGCTCAAGGTCCTGCTCGTAGTCCTCGCGATCGTACAGGTTGTAGAGCGGCTGCAGGCTCTCGTAACGCGGGAAACCATTCTGCTTGCTTATCTGTAGTGACCGTGACAGGCGGGCCGCGCTGAAGTTCGAGGCACCAATGACGCGCACCTTGCCCTGACGTATCAGTTCCGCGTAGGTCTCAAGCGTCTCCTCCTGTGGCGTCTCCTCGTCGTCGCGATGGGACTGGTAGAGGTCGATGTAGTCGGTCTGCAGGCGACGCAGCGAGTCATCGACGGATTGCAAAATGTGTTTGCGCGAGAGTCCCTTGCCCCTGGGTCCCATGTCGCTACCAACCTTGGTGGCGATCACCAGCTGAGCGCGGTCACTGCGCCGCTTCAGCCACTTGCCCAGAATAGTCTCGGACTGACCGCCTTCATGGGGAGGCAGCCAGCGCGCATAGACATCGGCGGTATCGATAAAGTTGCCGCCAGCCTCCACAAAGGCGTCCAGCAGCTTAAAAGATGTGGCCTCGTCAGTGGTCCACCCAAAGACGTTGCCACCGAAACTGAATGGTGTTACTTCAAGTTCTGATTTTCCAAGTTTACGCTTTTCCATACGTCTCTATCTTACACTTTCAAATGAAAACCTTCGCCAGCACTTCGTCCACCTGTGCGAGGAGACGCTGCGTATTGGCGAAGCCGTAGTTAACAGCGTGCGCGTTGCCCGCTGCATCCAGGATAACGGTACTGGGGACCGTGAGGACATGATACGCCTGCACAAGCTGCTCATCAGTCGTAGCATCGACATCTACAATGCTGACGGCATCCCCACGCGCCTGCAGAACGCGCTGCAGGGCTGGCTCCTGCAACTGGTGGCACTGGCGACAATCGGCGCTGCTGAAGGCAAGAATGCGTATAGGCGCGTGACCATTTTCCAATACAGTCGTATTCCCGTCATCAAGCGTACCAGCAGCCAGGGCACGGCGGCGCTGCGCCTCCACGTAGCTCCGTCCCGCCCAGACGAGCAGCACGGTCACTACGCCCACAACGGCCAGGATGCCCAGCCGCGTCACTATCTCTATCATCCCTACACTCCCCGCCAGTGAAAGCCGCCCGCGTAGCGCACCCTTGGCGTGACGCCCAGGCGTCCCAGATGATAGTAGACAAAGCAGCCAGCACAGAAGCCGACGGTCAAATTGATACCCGCCAGCACAAAGACGATCAAATCGAGCGTCCAACCAAGCACCGCAGCACGCGTCAGGAAGAGCACAAGCGTTGCAGCTATCAGAAACACCGCGCCAACGCCCTGCGCAAAGCGATGCGGAGCCGGATCGTCCTCCACCACGCGAGGCTTCAGCAATCCCAATGGCACAACGACGCCCCGGTACAACAGGCGATAAGGACTGGCCGCCGGTGCAAGCGCGCTTATTGTCATCACGATGGCGGCTAGCAGAACGATGACAGGCTGATTTAGAAGAAAGGCGAGAGCGGTGAGTATAACGGTACAGCCCTGCGAGAACTTGCCCAGGTTGGTATCTACACGCGGCACACTCGCTGAAACGGGGGTTGTCGTCTGCATCGGATTAAGCTCCTTGCGCCAGAACGGCAGAAAAAATATTCTGGCTCTATAGTACTCACTTGAAGTTAGTTGATATACTAACTATAGTATATTTGAATTGTATGATCTAGTCCAGGAGGATGTCAAGCGGAGTTCGAGGATTAGATTGCTCGGTCGCCTGAGAAACTTTCCATCAGCGCCATTCGTGACCACTGTGAACAATTGTATGTACGTTATAGGCTCTCTGTTGAGAGTATGACATTTTCTACGCTATAAGAAACAGCTATTTGAGGAAGGAGAGTAGCATGCCAAAGCGAGATCAGCAGCACCCGGCAAAAGGAGCTACCGGCCACAACAATCCAAAGAAGACGACGGAACATAGCAGGGAACACAGTGAGCTTGAAGTCACGCATAAGGCCAACTCGCGGGAGCGCGAAGAGGACCGGGAGCAGCGCAGCGGTAGCGACTCAAACGCCCATAAGCACCGCAAAGATTCCCATGTGCATGAGCACGAAGAACATAGAGCTAACGAAGACCCTGACTATGATTTCAGCAAAGATCTGGAGCCTCATAACCTGGCGGGCGAGGATCATGGCCCTCGTGATCCATTGATTGTAGATTATTCGCGTAACGCCGAGTCAATTAAATCGCTGCATACAACTCTAGCCGATTTAAGCGACGGCGAGCTGCGTAATCTGAATCCAGTAACTGAGGGGAGCCGCCTGGAGCAAGGGGCGACGTATATTGATCTCAAGCACCTGGAACAAGGCGAGTTCACGGCTGAAGCGAGTATGACGGCCACGCCCGATCACCTCTATGTGGCGAAGAAAAATACTGATTACGTCCTGTGGAACCGTCTGAAGCAGGTTGATGATCCACGACGCGTTGATGATGCTGAATAAATCCGTCCTTGTAGTGTTTTGCTAACCGGTGGTGAATCGCTTCAACCCGGTAGGGACTCCATTTTATGGCGTCCGGCGATTCATCGCTGTGGCTGAGGATGAGCCCAGGCCACACGGCCATTGAGATATGGCACGGCGATGAATCGCTGGACGCCATAAATCCGATCCCTACTGGGTTGTCGTCGTATCGCCGGAAACGCACACCTGATTAGCCACGATAACCGGACCCGCAACCGTCGGCGTGGTAACACCTGTCGAAGTGGGATCGAGGCGGTCCCAGTTCACCGTGTTAGAGCCAGCGACGGCAAGCAAGGTGTCGCGCACATTGGCAGTGACGGCCTGTTGCGCAGCCTGTTGCAAGACGCGCGCCGTGAGTCCGCTAATGATCGGGGTCGCGAACGATGTACCGACCCAGTAGGCCCAGCCATTGTTGTTAGAAGCTGGTTCTGAAGGGTCCCCAGCGACCAGTGGCGGATAGGTCGGCGCGCTATAGATGCCGCGTACTGCCTGGCTGGCATCCACCGTGACCGAGCCATCCGTAGCGGATGTAGTGACGATGGGAACCTCACCGCCGAACGTTGCGACGCCGTGCGGGCCAGGATAGCCGCTATAAGAAGAGGGATTACCAGCAGCATCAAGGGCTCCAACCGGTATGACGCCCGCGATATCATAGGGATCGTTCGCGAAGCCAGCGGGATGGAGCGCGGCAGGACGCAAGCTAGCTGGATTGTTACGTATATCCGCGTCGTTGCCAGCGGACCCCACGAGGATAGCGCCATTGCCCGTTACGTTCTGTACCGCACTCAAGACAGCGGCATAAGCGTTCGTGTCAGAGGCATTTGTATCTACATTCAAACCCTGCTCCTGGGCATATTTCTCTTGTGGCAGGATCAGGCTTGTATTGATCACCACGGGTTGCCCATGCAGATCCCCACCAACCGCCATCCGGCTGGCGATACAATTCAATGCATTGATCAAAGCCTGAGTGTCGCCCACACAGTATTCGTCGAGGACACGGATGCATTCTATCGTTGCACCAGGAGCCACATCGTGTACAATACCAGCAACAAACAGACCGTGGTCAGGCATCTTCATGATAGAATGATGCCCAAAAACATCCTTGCCGATGCTCACAGGTAGAGAGTCTGGTCCCGTGATTAATGGCGGCGAAAAATCATAGTTAAAAGTCACCTTGCTATCGACGCTACCGACATCAACCAGCAGTTGATTGGCATCGCCAGCCGCCGCTGCCGCATCAGAAATCACCTGGCGGTCGGGAAGGGCATCCAGGATAAAGACCGTTACACCTTCGCCATCCAACGAGTTCAGTTCCTGCGGGATAAGCCCCTGAGGGAATTGGATATGCCACATGCTACAGGCATCCTCGACTGGTATAGGTGGTGTAATGGGACAGCCCTGCGTCCTCGAGTTAGTAGCGCCAGCAGTCCAATCAGGAGAGGCTGCGCTGATTTGGGCCTGATTTAATGTCTGCTGATCCTTGTTGGCATTGATCAAATTGACAAAATCCGCGACGAAACGCGCCTCAGGATTGATATCGCCAGTGCTACTTACGCCAGCGTCTTGTACTACTTCAGTTGCTTTGTCCTGATTGTGCGCGAATTTGAAGAAAGCCACTACGCTGGTATCAAAAGCGCTGAAAAAATGCTTGATCCGCCTTTTACTTACATCGAATAGAAAGACGCCCGGTGGGGGAGTGAAATCTGTAGCGTCGCTTTGCGCGTGCAAAGTTTGCTCCATTGATGCTCGTGGAACATCTTCACGCTCAAGAAAACTCAGCGTATAGGTTCTGTTATTCTCTCGCAAGAAATTGTTCAATTTCGGCAGTTGCTCATTCAGGTTCAATTGTTGCAGAATAACCTTTTCATTACTTCCCCCCTCTGCTGAGAAGAGCGGAGTCGGAGAATGAAACGTGAGCACCACCCGGTCGTTGCGCCAGAGGAAATCGGGCTTAAATCCATGACTCTGTACTGACTGTCCTTCCATAGTACTGATACCTCCATATTGCGCTGCGCACAGCGTGTTGAGTTTTACCTGTTACAGAATCTCTCCGACATCTTAACGTTGGAGAATTACTTTTTTAGAGGCTCCTTAGCAACGGGAAAAGGCGCAACCTGTATTTTTAGAAGAGGACCGGTATCGCCCACGAGCCGAAAGGCGGCCCAGGAGTATGGATGCGCATAGAGCGACTTTTCTGAGTGTAGCAGGCTGGATTGGGCCGCGCGCAACGCCTGCACCTTGCTATCTCCACGTAGAAGATTCTGGTAGAAGAGCTGCATCAATTCGTTTGTCGCGTTATCTTCTACCGGCCAGAGGCTCATCACCAGCGAGGTTGCGCCCGCCGCGAGGAAGGCGCGCCCCAGGCCAAGCTGCTCGTCGCCGCCACCAGACAGGGCCAGTCCGGTCTCACAACCGCTCAGTGTCACCAGTTCGCACGCTTTCAGATCCAGACTGAAGGCATCGATGGCGTTCAATTGCCCGTCTGCCAGGCGCACATAGGAAAAGTTGGGCGCGTCCAGGCGACTCTGTCCGTGGCTCGCTAAATGGATGATAGAAGTACCGGAAGCCTGCTCGATCAGCCGCGCGATAGTGGCATCCTCTTCCAGAAAGCATTCTCCATCTAACAGTGATGCCACATTTCTAGCCTCTTCGTGAACGCGCTTTAAATCTCCATTCCCGGAATAGCCAAAGACCAGAGGTGGCCTGGTGGAGACCGCGCTCTTTTGCGACTCGATATACGTAAGAATACTGCTGGCAGGAAGATAGTTTATCTGGAAACGCTCGACTAGATACTTTGTGCCATCGTGAAGCGCGTGGAAGGGCAACTTATGCAGCGGACCAAAAGGGACCACCGTCACCTGCCCTGGCTCTGCTGGCAAAAATTCCGCAACTGGTGCCAGCAACAAAGCATAGAGCTTTTGCAGCAGGCGGGTAACGACGTGCTGCTGGGGCTTCTGGATATTAGACCAGCCTCTGGGATCAAGGTGAGCATGCAGCAGAGGCAGCAGGCGTTCCAGTTGTGCGCCGCCATCAGGACTCTCATACGTCCTCACCTCTTCAGCAGTGACCGCAAAGATGACGAGTCTGTCCTTATGCAGGTAATAAGCTAACAACAGGGAGCCAGGCTTTAGAGATTGGCGCAATTGTACGCTATCAGCCCGCCTCGTTCGCGAGCGCTTACTCCTACGCAATGGGAGCGGAGTGCTGACCTCATAGAGATTGAGGCGCTCGAAGAGTTCACTGATCTTTGCCTCACAGCGCCTGATCTCTCCTTCGATCACCTCGCGATCAACAGTAGCAGATACAGAATCATCGAAACTGCCCATGAGCACAGTATAGTCGCGCAAATTCTCCTGCTCTTGCTTCAGTTCGTGCCTTGTTCGCAATATCGCCGTGTTATTCGCTGGCAGGAAAGACGATGGCTCTTCCTGCCCCTCCTCATGATCCATACTCGATTTATTGAGATACTGACGTAGAGCTATAGAACGCGCCTGTTCGAGGTAGTTAAAAGCCCGTTCAACCTGCGATTGCTGGAGGCACAACGCAATCATATCCTCATAGACACGCCAGGTAGTATGCATAAAAGAGGGAGAAAGGTCATAGGCAAGGTCGTCAAGGATACGTTCGATCTGAGCAATAGCCGCGCTAAAGTGGCGCATAGCCCTTGTAAGATTTCCCTCTAAAAGAGAGATGCGGCCTAGAAGATAATGGCTCTTATAAACTTCCTCTTGCAAATGATATCGGTGGGCTTGCAAAGCAGCCTGTCTACATAATGCAAAGGCATCTTGTAGAGAGCCAGGTTGTTGTTCGTCCTCTGATGATGACGCTGTCTGCTGTTGCAGATTTGCTATTAATGCATCAGCCATAATCAAATTGGCACGAACAGAACGAGCCACCAGCCCATGAGATTGAAAATACTCACATGCAAAATGTGCCTGTTCGTATGCTGCAAAAGCAGACCCACTTTCAAGAAGAAGCTCGGCTTGCTGGAGCCTCGTTGCAAAAGCATGAGGTTCAAATCCACTTCGATTGAAAAGAGTCCATGCTTCATTGAGTGCAGACAGAGCCTCCTGTAGTCTACTAGAAGCAACCAGCGTAGTAGCATACTCACGCAAGGCATTACCTGTATCTAACGACATACCAGTTGACCGATAGATTTCAACTGCTTCGCTCGCCAGACTGCATGCCTCTTGCGCCCTGTTTAGTTTAACCAGGCAATACACCACATAAAGCTTGAGTTCAGCTAACAAGAGCGGGTTATTAACATTATTTTCCAACAAACTATCGTATGCCTGATAGTAATGACGTAGAGCTGATCCATAATAGCCCTGCATATAATCGAGAATCGCCAGGTCGTTCTCTACATTAATCACTAAATCAGACTCATTAAGGATGATAAAGTTAGCACGTGCCTGCTGTAAAAGCTGGTATGCCTTTGCAAAGTTACCTAATCGAACTAAAACGACTGCCTGGTTCCCCTCCGCAAGGGCAATAGAACGGACAATTGCATCTTGGCTCTGGTTAGTCAAAGTGGGAAAAATAGCCCTCATATTTTCATAGAGTTTGAGCGCGTCCTCATCATGACCTACCTGTTCATAGATCCAGGCCATATTATGTTCAATCACGCATACCCAGTAGTATTCGTTGAGGCGCTGAAAAATAGCGCGGGCGCGCTCAGCCATTGTCAGTGCCTCCTCGACACGACCCAGCCACACGCAAGCCGCAATCCAGCTGATACGGGAACGTGCCCAGTTTCCCTCATCTCCCAGTTGTAGGAACTCTTCTCCTGATGCGTCCAGGCATTCCATAGAGGCCTGGAAATGCCCAATCTGTACCAATGCATCGCCCTTCGCTTTCAGGCCAAGTGCGTGGGATGCGGTGGAATGCACGAGGTCGCTGTAGAAGATGAGCTGCTCAGCGATCTTTAGTGATACAAACGGCGTGTAGAGCACGCGCAAGGCTTCTTCGGCGAGTGCCTCACCGATCATGGCGGAGTCTGTTAGCTCAGAAATATGTTCCCGAATATAGGCGCGGCCTTCCTCAAGCGAGGAGTCGCGTAGATATTGTAGCAGTTGGGTGGTATCCATATGTGCAGTTAGCTCCCGGTTACTAACGCTTGATGCTCACAAAAGGATGATCCTGTATAGTATTGTAGACGCATTTAGATGAAGTAATCCAAAATGCATTGCGGATTGGTTATTCGAACTGGAAGCCGATCAGGGAACAATTTTTTCTCCCTGATCGATGAGAGCATCAGTTCTCTGATGCTGAGGATGTCGTTGAGCGAGGGATGGACGCCAGGCCAGTTCGAGCCAGAGGGCTGCCAGAAATACATCGCGGGTATTGTATGCCCGCATACCATCTCCACACATTGACCCCATGATGTAGGGGCGCGGTTCACAAGCCCGTCGCGCTCCCCAGGCCGACGCACGGTGTATTGTGGTCGCCAGCGGACTTGTGAACCGCGCCCCTATATCATAATTTTTCCATATCATATTTTACGATGCAACATACGTTTTATCCCCTAATGTGCCGTTCGTCGTCCATACGCCCACACGGCGAGGGGGATGAAGACGATGAGGATGCCGATGCACCACGCCAGCGCCTGCCAGATCGTTGTGGCGTCGGGTTGGTTGAGCAGGAGGCCGCGCACGGCGTTGACGATCAGCGAGACCGGCTGGTGCTCGGCGAAGGCGCGCAACCAGCTGGGCATGCTCTTCGTGGGGACGAAGGCGCTACTGGCGAAGGTCAGTGGGAAGAGCCAGATGAAGCCAGCTGATTGTGCCGCCTCTACGGTGCTTACGAGCAGGCCGATCGTCGCGGAGATCCACGAGAAGGCGAAGCTGGTGAGCAGGAGCAGTCCGACTGCGCCAGCCAGGTACAGGAAGTTGCCCTGCGGCTGAAAGCCGACCAGCAGGCCGACGACCCACATGACGAAAATGACAAATGTGTTGCGCACAAGGTCGGAGAGCGTGCGACCCGTGAGGACCGCCGACTTCGCCATTGGCAGCGAGCGGAAGCGATCGACCAGACCTTTCTGCAGGTCGGTGGCGAGGCCAATGCCGGTCGTCGTCGAGCCGAAGATGACGGTCTGCGCGAAGATGCCTGCCATCAGGTAGTTGACGTAGCTGGTGCCGCTGACCGCGATGGCTCCGCCGAAGACGTAGCGGAAGAGCAGCACGAACATGATGGGCTGGATCGTGGCGAAGATCAGCTCCTCGGGAATGCGCGGAATCTGTATGAGGTTGCGCTTCGCCATTACGAAGGCGTCGGCGAAGGTCCAGTAGAGCGAGGACCGTACCTGGGGCTTCAGCGACTCCGCCGTGCGAAGATTGCTTATGATGTTCATCTGTTGCTCCTTAAAGCGGGTTGTGGTGCCTCTTCTGTCACTTGACCCTCCGTTGTAGCGTGTCCGGTTAGCGTGAGGAACACGTCGTCGAGGGTTGGTCGACGCAAGGCGAGATCGTCCAGGGGAACCTGGGCGGCGTCGAGGTCGCGCACGACGTTAATGAGCTGTTGCGCGCCATTCGCGATCGGTACGATCACATGGCGGTGCTCGGCGTTGATCTGCACCTCGCCGACGCTGTAGGGGTTCATCGCCTGCACGGCGTCTTGCAGGTTGCCTCCACGCGCTACGGTGAGCTCCAGGCGCTCGCCACCGACCTGCGCTTTCAGTTCGTCGGAGGTACCTCTGGCGATAATCAGTCCATGATCGACGACGACGATCTTGTTGGCGAGCTGATCGACCTCTTCAAGGTACTGCGAGGTGAGCAGGACGGTGGTGCCGTCGGAGACGAGGGCGCTGATGACCTCCCACATGCTCAGACGACTGCGCGGATCAAGGCCCGTCGTCGGCTCGTCGAGGAAGAGGATCGGTGGCGCTACGATCAGGCTGCCCGCCAGGTCGAGACGCCGACGCATGCCGCCCGAATACGTTTTGACGGTGCGCCCGGCGGCGTCGACGAGATCGAAGCGTTCGAGCAGTTCATTGGCACGCTGACGCGCCACGGCGTTGCGCAGGTGGTAGAGGCGTCCGAACATAACGAGATTCTCATAGCCGGTAAGGTTCTCGTCAACGGCGGCGTACTGGCCCGCCAGTCCAATGCGCGAGCGCAAAGCGTCAGCCTGCTTGACGACATCAAGTCCGTCAACCTCCGCGTGGCCCGCGTCGGGCTTGAGAAGCGTGGTCAGGATGCGCACGGCGGTCGTCTTGCCAGCACCATTAGGACCGAGCATACCGAGTACGGTTCCCTTTTCAACGGCCAGGTCAATACCCAACAGGGCACGCGTCTTTCCATAACTTTTTTGCAGCCCTTCGGCCAGGATAGCTGGTTTATTTGACATATTTTATTTTCTCCAGAACCTCGACGGTGATTCCGTGTCGACTGAGACACATTTCTATCTGAACATTTAGACGGGTGGGAACGTATTTGTGGGTAGCTAGCACAAGGTTGAGAACACACCGCGTGTATTTCTATTTCTTTTTCTGCCATCAAATGGTGGAAAAACCTGGCGTATTGACCCCAACACTCCAATGTGCTACACTTTTAACGGACACCTGTCCATATCCTGTAACGTAGTGTAGCGGACAATTGTCCATTTGTCAAGAGGGAAGAGCGGCATGGAAGAATCTTGTGAGTACAAATGGTCCCCTGGTTTCCTGGGAGCGCACGAGCTGCCACGGCGCAATGAGCGGCGCGATGCTGCTGAGCACCGCAAGCGCATATTGGAGACGGCGCAGCACCTCTTCGCGGCACACGGCGTGCAGGCGGTGAGCATGCATCAGATCGCCAGGGAGGCGGGTGTAGGCCAGGGCACGCTGTATCGCCGCTACGCGCACAAGGGCGATCTATGTATGGATCTGTTACGCGAGGGCCACGAGCAATTGGAGAAAAATATCGTCGCACTGCTCGCTGCCAACGCTCCATCTCCGGCACTCGCGCGCCTGGACGGTGTGCTAACATGTCTTGTCGCGTTTTTTGAGGAGCAGGGGTCTTTGCTTGAACCAGTTGCAGCAACGAGAAATGAGTGGATATGCGATGCGCCCGAGCAGAGAACTCCACCTCCCTATCTCTGGCTGTACGAATTGCTCAAACGCCTGCTCACTGAAGCGGTGGCACAGGGAGAGCTGGCAGAACTTGATGTTGCCTACACGGCTGATGCTATTCTGGCGACTCTCCATCCCATGATCTACCGCTTCCAACGGCAGGAGCGCGGCTTCTCGCAGGAGCGCATTTTACAGGGATTGCGCCGTATCTACATCCAGGGCGTGAAAACGCCACTTGGGACGAGAGAGAAATTGTAGAGGTCTTTATTCCTGACGAGCGCGCTCTGTCCGTAGCATACTCCGTACAAATGTGCCGCCACCTCTGGCCTTGATCCACTCCTTGAGCGAGGGGTCAACGCGCAACTCGTAGCGATCGGTCAGGTCCGCCTCTTCGCCATCATCGTGCTCTTCTTCAAGTGGCGCGGAGTAGCCTGCCAGTTCGTGCGAGTAGCCGATGGCGAACGCTCCCTGCTCTCTACGATTCAATCCTCCGTCAAAAGTATTCACCGGCAACAGTCTAAGCAATGTCCGTACATATTCTTCCTTGCCTGCTTCGAACAGGACTGCCAGCGCCTTTGGAAAGACCTGTGCTGGTGCTGTGTATGCTTGCTGGTAAACCTGCTCCGTCGTTGCTTCCAGCGCGTTCTGTCTGGCAAGGACTACGAGCAGCCTTCCCAGGAGATATCCTCGATTGTATTGCATTGTTCTCTTTCCTCTCTTTGTCCGTACATATTTGTACGCATTATAACCCGCAAAAAAACATGTGTCAATGTTGGAACGAGGTTCGCTTGACGAGTTACGCGAGCGCGTTGAAACTCTACCTATATTTCTCCCGTATCTGCCTCAAAGGAATTCCACAAGAATAGCAGGAGGTATATCTTTTATGGGCGGCAAGAGGGCATGTCTTGTAGTTGATCTGAGGACGGGCGAGCACGTAGTAAAGGTGCCTGATATCGTCACGGTCTTTGCGGCGGCTGGCTGGAAGACCGATGTTGTGCTCAAGATGTATAGCGGCGAGACGGTGAAGCTGGCACAGAAGGCGGCTCGCGGTGGCTATGACGTTGTGCTTGGCTTTGGCGGCGATGGCACGTTTAACGCGGTCTTCAATGGCGTGGTGAGCGCGGGTGGCAAGAGCCTTGTTGCCGATATCCCAGGCGGGACGTTCAATACGTGGGCCGGAGCGCTCGGTATTCCTACTGATCCCGTTAAGGCGGCGCTGGCAATTGTGAATAGCGAGCCGCGCCGCGTCGATCTTGGGCATATCGAGGTCGATGGGCTGACATTGCCTGCAAACGACGCGCAACAATCCGCGCTGAAAAAGCATAAGAAGCCTGTGCGCTCTCCTAAAAATCAGCAATATTTCCTCCTGAACGTTGGCATGGGCCTCGATGCCGCGATGATGGCGCACATCTCGAAGCCGCTCAAGTATCGCGTCGGCCCCCTGGCCTTCAACCTCGCTCTGCTGAAGGAGCTTCCCGAACAGCGGCCCTTCCCGGTTGTGGTGCAGGCATCATATGACGGGCACAACGTTGCGACGCACTGGCAGGGCGAGGTGTGGGAGGTTTTCGTGAGCAAGGTGCCGCTCTTCGGTGGAGATGTCAGTATAGAGCCGGATGCCCGCGCCGATGATGGTCAGCTCCATGTCGCGCTG
>JALYTQ010000065.1 GCA_030854195.1 Chloroflexota bacterium | reverse complement strand
GGGCAAGCGGATGGAGGCCAGCCCCATCCCTACTGATGCGTGGATGCAAAGAAAATTGGCATCCATCAGATTAAACGTACCAATCGCGATCTATTCACATCAGGTGACTGGCGGCGATATGCTCTGTTCTTAACAACGGTTGGCTGGGGCGTTTCGTCCCAGAATGGAGAAAGATAGTACCAGATCTCGACTATACCAGCCCCTGGCGAATAGCGTATGCAACGGCGGCGGCGCGGCCCGGCACGTCCAGCTTGACGAATATATTGCTCAGGTGGCGATTGGCGGTGCGCGGACTGATGACAAGCACCTCGGCGACCTCGCGATCGGTATGACCTTCGGCGACCAGGCGTAGTACTTCGATCTCGCGCTTCGTGAGGACCAGGTCGAGTAGATAGCCGACGTGTTGCCCTTTCGTGGTGGTCGCGGTGCGGGAACTGGTGGAAGCAGATGCGTCCAATGTCGGCTCTTCCTTTCGGCGATCCAATTGCCCCGCGCCCTCGCGCAACGTATCGACCATATCTATGGCGCGCTGCATTCCGTACTGCGCGAACAGTGTGCGTGCCTGTGCGCAAAGTGTGTAAACCTGTTGTAGGGGAGCATTGCATATCAGCGCTGCCCGTGCTTGTTCATAGAGAATGGCCGCTTCCTCTGGCTGATTGTTGGCCCGTCGGCACAATACGAGTCCACCCTCGAAGGCGCGGTCAGCCATCTCCCAATCGCCCATGTGGACCGCTACTATGCCCAGGATACGATCAACCGCGTTGCCGTAGTACATAAAGCCGCGCAGGTTCTTTATGCGCTCGATATAGGTAGTGGCCTCTGCAGGCGCATTTATGTGCAGGAGTGCCTCGGCAAGAAAAGGAACGTAGAAGTCGCCGCTGAAGCCCGATATCACGGGATGCTCGATGGCGCGTTCGATCTGGACACGCGCCTGGGAAGCGCGCCCGGTGACGGCGAGGAAGTGACCATACAGAGCCAGGGTGCTGGGCAGCCAATCGGTATTTGTCGCTGCCTGCAGTGCGTCTTGAAATAACTGTTCCGCCTCGCTCCAATTGCCGCGTCGGAACTGTAGTTCGGCCCTTCCCTGTAAGGTAGTTGCTTTGAGGCGCGTATTATTCGTCGCTATGGCATCTTGCAGTGCCTGTTGTAGATGCTCCTCACAGCTCTCCCATTGACCCTGACTCAGAGCCAGTGTCGCCTGGTTCCAGTACAGCCAGCCTATGACGCTGTAGACGCCGTAGCGCCGCGCGCGGGCAAGAGCACGTTGGGTATAGAGGTGAGCCTGTTCCATCTCGCCCAGCGCCTGGTGAATACTGCCCAGCCCCTGCTCCACCAGCGCGGCGCGGAATGGATCACCGAGCGCCAGGTAGAGCTCATTGGCCTGTTTTTGCAGGCGAATGGTCTCATGAATGCGTTCGCCCCAGCCACGTATCCAGCTCATTATCTGCAGAGCGAAAGCCTGGCTGCTGCGATCACCGGTCTCAATCGCTAGCTGGTAGGATTGCCAGAGCGCTGGCTCGGCCTCCTCCGGATGGCTAAGCAAGAGATCAAGCATTGCCTGGGCCTGCAGGAACTGAATGCGTTCGTTAATGTTGATCTGTTCCAGTCCGGCAGGCGTCCCGGTCGGGAAACCGCGCCCAGGGAGCCAGGGGACGAATGTCAAGTGATCGGTGGAGGTGATTGCATTTGCCTGCGCGCCTCTACTGAAGGCGGCCCGTGCCGCTTGCAAGTGGGCCAGCGCCTGCTCATATTTCGCCTGCATACGATAGACATCGGCGCTTAAGCGGTTGGCTCGCGCCAGCAGGAGAGGAGTAGCTTCTTGCGGCTGCTTCTGAAGCTGCGTGAGTGCCTGCTGGAACGCGTTGCCTGCCTGCTCCAACTCTCCCAACTTGAACCACAGTTCACCGATAGCTAGATGAAGCTCTGCCCGCATAGGAAAATTTTTTAACGTATGTGTATCATCGCCCAGGAGCTTCAAGACAAGGCGGAAATGGCTGATTGCCTCGCGGTGAGCCTGCTGGCGTGTGGCATCTTCTCCAGCGAGCAGGCTCCAGCGCAACGTCGCTTCTTTCTCGCACCCGCCGCGTAGTGGCGGGCCAGCTCTGCGGCGTGTTCGTGGGCTTCAGGGCCGTACATAGCTTCTAGCGCTCGACCAAGTGCGGCATGCAACTGACGTGCGCGATAGGCGGGAACTGCGCTCTGTAAAACCTCGTGTACGATATCCTGGCAAAACATGTAGGAGCGGGAAGAGGTTAGTAGTGGATATGTTAGAGTCAGTAGCTCGCCCTCCTCGTCTTGCTCGTCGGGTGCGACGGACAATTGGGTGATTACTGAAGCCTGTACGGCCTCATTTATGCTTGCCTGTACCTCTTCGGCGCTCCGCGCCAGCACCTGCAGCAGCGCATCTACTGGAAAGGTGCGACCACAGAGTGCGGCGACCTGTAGTAATTCCTGACACGGCGCGCTTATTGCCTGCAAACGCTGCTCTACAGCCAATACGATGCTTGCAGGCAGTTTTGTGCTGCTGACAGCGGTGGCCCTCCATACTCCATCGCGCAGCAGCAGTTGCTGGTTGATTGTCAATGTGCGCACCATTTCTTCCAGGAAGAAGGGATTGCCCCCGGTACGTGTGAGTATAGCCTGGGTGACGGATGGCGGAATAGTGCCGGGCAGCAAGGCATGTAGGTGCTCTGTCGCTGCCTCTTCGCTCAATGCTCCCAGAGGTAGGATGAGCAACATGCCATTGCGCATAAGCTCGGTCAGCGCCCTGATCGCCATCGTTGAGGCTGGAAGATCGTCTCCGCGCTCAGCAGGCACGCGCGGTGGGCGTGTTGCGCCGACCAGCGCGATGCGGGTACTGCGCAGGCGCACGGTCAGGTACAGCATCAGTTCCAGGCTCGCGCTATCGACCCATTGCAGGTTATCGATTGCCAGCAGGACTGGTTGTTCTACTGCCACGCGTTCAAGCAGCGTGGCAATGGCGTCGATCAGGCGAAACTTCTCCTGATCGGGCGGGAGGATCTCCGCTGTCGGCTCGATTTGCAGCAGCGCGGGAAGTCCTGGGAAAAGGCGCGCCAGGGCTGTAATCAGCGCCGTGCTGTTCAACGTGAGATTGCCGCTCTCGTTGCTTTCTGTTGCTTGTTCGGGAGCGGTAAGACCAGTGTAGCAACGCAGTTTTTCGCTGCCAATTGAGCGGAGAAATGGGCGCAGCGCTTCGACGAATGGGAAATAGGGAGGCATATTCCCAACTTCATAGGCGCTTGCCTCCAACACGCGAAAACCATTCTGCTGAGCTTCCTCGTACAGAGCTGCCAATAATCTCGTCTTGCCGACGCCCATCTCGCCGCTGATCGTCAGCGCCCGCGCACCCTGTGGCGCATCAAGGGCCACGGTCTGCAGCAGCAGACGAAGCAACTGCATCTCCGAGTCGCGCCCCACCAGTGGTAGAGCGGCTTTGAGCTGTTCCAGCGTCAATAATGGATCAACGAATGGTGCCTGCATCGCGCTCCTAACTTGTTTTAACCTGCTTTATCTCCTGCTTTCTGAAGCGTGGAGCAATATCGTGGTAGATGAACAGAGCGTAAAAAGCCAGTAGAAATGGCACGTCGAATGAAAAATAGAGCCAGAAAAACGCGGAGGCATTGAGCCATATCAGATGATAGAGCAGGGCCAGCGCGACCAGCGTCCCATATACAACGGCTACCAGGGCCAGGGGGCGCACGTGTGCCCACTCGTGTTCCGTCGAGAGCCAGACCGCTCCAACGCCGTTACCAATAATTATCGCGCCGATGAAGCGCGTGAGGATGGGCGAGATACTCACAGGCCAGAGAGGGAACTGCAGCTCCGGCAGCAGGAAAAAGGCTAAACCTACGATAAGATTTAAGATGCCAGCGATCAATGCCAGGAAGCGTTCGGGCCAACTAAAGGATAGGTGATGCATAAGCCTGCTCTTCTCCTTGTTCTTCTCGCTGCGACACTACGAAACAGTGCATGCTTTGTCAATGTGAACGCTCCGCAGTGGCGTCTCTCGCATATGAAAATATCCTTTGTTTGATACGCCGTTGATTGTGCTTGATAGCTATGGTGTTCAGCTTCGATTATACTACACAGCCGCTGAGTTATGCACACAATGCTTGTCGAGAAAGTGGACATGTGGGTAATCTTGCCAATATGGGTGGTCTGCAAGAGATGAGTAATTTCACCGATGAGTCTGGAGCCATGAGCAGGTACACTTCGCTATGTGAGGAAGATGGAGTGGCGGCAATACATATTGAGTAGGGACCTGCCTTGCATGGACCTTGCGGCTGGTCGCAGGCCCACGCAAGGCAGGCTATAGCCTCCAAATGAGTGTTAATGATGATAATGAAAGGAATTGCAATTCATGAAAAAGCTATATGCACATCTGTCTAAAATGTGGCTGTTTGGGCTCTTCTCTCTGGCGGTAATCGCTGCCTTGAGCGCCTGTTCGGTAAACCCCGCCACGTTCGCCAACTCTTTAAGCGGCGCAACCCAGAAAAATGCTCATGCAAGCAACGGCTTTTCGTTCGATATGATCGCCTCTCCCGGTATCAGCGCCTGTCTGCCGAAGGCGAAGGGCCACGTGACCATTACCCCCGGATCTTTAAACGACGAGATGAGGGTGAGTGTGAGCGGCCTTGTTCCCAATACTGGCTACGATCTTTTCGTGACCCAGCTGCCCAACAAGCCCTTCGGCATCGCCTGGTACCAGAGCGATCTGCAGACGGATGCGCACGGTAATGGCAGCGTGACGGTGCGCGGCATCTTCGACGTTGAGACGTTCTCTGTCTCCACGGGCGGGACGACGCAGTTTGCGCCAACCCACCAGTACCACCTGGGCCTCTGGTTCAACGATCCCAAGGTCCCCTTCAACAAAGGGTGCGAGCCTGGTAAGACTCAGCCAGTCGTGACGCCGTTCAATGGCGAGCAGCATGCAGGCATCCAGGTGCTCAACAGCGCTAACTTCGCCGATAACGCCGGTCCACTATCGAAGGTTCATCGCTAAACCACTAACCCAAATACTGTAGAAGTGCGATTTATAAGCCTGTGCGTCTGTGGGCTTATAAATCGCGCATTCTGCTATTATTTATGATAATGGTCCATTCGGCACGATCAGCGCCTTGATGCTCTCCTGTCGTTCGGCGGCTGCCAGAGCCTCACCTGCATTCTCCAGAGTATACTGTCCGCTGATCATAGAGCGCCAGGGGAAGCTATCTGCGTGGCGGGTCAGGGTGCGCACGGCGCGGTAGAGGTGGCTCAGGTCGCTGCCCCAGCAGCCGCGTACCTGCAGGTGAGGCTGGTTCAGCTCTAGATGTGGGTTAATGCTGACCGAACCCATGTCGGTATATTGACCAACCACAACAAGCGTCCCGGCATCGCGTGTGAAGCGCAGCCCCTCCGCCACCGCTGTCGGCACGCCCGTCGCCTCGATGGTCACATCTGCGCCACGGCCATGAGTAGCTGTGCGGACGATGCGCAGGCGCTCCTCCGCGTTGTGCTCGGCGATATCGAGCGTCGTATCGGCACCGAGCGCCTGGGCAAGCGCCAGGCGGTGTGTCGGTCCTCCCACGACGATGATCTGGCTTGCACCTTGCAATTGCGCGAACGCTACCGCGCAGAGCCCGACGGGTCCAGCACCCTGGATGACGACACTGTCGCCGAAGGTGATGTCGCCGCGCTGCACGGCGTGTAGGGCGGTGGGAAGGCCACAGCCGCCCGCCATAAAGACTTCGGGCGCGAGCGTCGGCGGCAACTTGACGATATGGACGCCTGGCAGCAGCAGGATGCGCTCGCTCCAGCCGCCAAGCAGTCCCTCGTTGGCGGAATAGGTGATGCCGTAGACGCGGCGCTCAGGGCAGCGCGTCGATGCCTTCGCAATCTGGCAGTACCAGCAGCGACCACAGGTGCGATGCACGTCCAGGAACGTCACGACCTCACCAGGCTGCACCATCTCGCCCTCGACATCCCGCACAGCGCCGCGTATCTGCAGCACGCGCCCGACACTCACATGCCCTGGAATAAGCGGATACGGCACACCTTTGAGGCGTCCGTGCAGCAAGTGTACATCGGTACCGCACACCTCGGAGGCGAGCGTCTCCAGCAGCACCGCGCCCTCCTCCAATACTGGATCGGGAAATTCTCGTAGCTCCGGTGCTTGATTGGGCGCTGGCAATACCACGGCACGCACCGTCATGTTCGCCTCCTCTCCTAGTAGGGATGGAGCTTGCCTCCATCCGCTTGCTCGAAACGTTGACTTCTGGCCTGATCGCGCTTGTAGGGCCGGATGGAGGCAAGCTCCATCCCTACTGGTGGCGGAATCAGCTACCCAAACGAGATCTGCGGGAAGATCGTTGTCAGGATAATCAGCAGCGTCAGAACGGTCATCACGATGGTGGTTACCCATGCGATGATATTGAATCCGCGCGAATTGACGTAACGGCCCATCAGGCGGCGATCGTTGCAGAGCCGGATCATCAGCACCAGGATCACCGGGAGCAGCATGCCGCCAACGACGTTGGGCAGGTTCAGCACAAAGACCAGGTTCTGCTTCGAGACGAACAGCACAATGCCAGCCCCGATAACGATGATCGCCGTGTAGAGTGTCAGGAACTGCGGAGCCTCGCGGAACTTGCGTCCCACGCCGCGCTCCCAGCCGAACGCCTCCGAAATGGAATACGCCGTCGAGAGCGGTAGAACGCTTGCCGCCATAAACGAGGCATTGAGCAGGCCAATACCGAAGAGGATAGAGGCGATCTGCCCATTTCCTCCCGCGAGTGGACCAAGTGCCAGGGCAGCATCTTTTGCTTCGTGGATCGTGATATGATGTACAAAAAGTGTCGTGCCTGTACTGACCACGATGAAGAAGGCCACGAAATCGGTAATAAATGCCCCCACGTAGGTATCTACTCGCTCGTAGTTCAGATGCGCCACCGGAATGCGCTTGTCCGCGATGGCTGATTGCTGGTAGAACTGCATCCACGGCGCGATCGTCGTACCGATGACGGCGACAAGCGTGAGCAGGTAGCCCTGATTAAACTGCAGTGGCGGTACGACCGTCTGGTGGAAGACCTGCAGCCAATCGGGGCGAACCAGGAAGCCGCTGATAACGTAGCTCAGGTAAATGATGCAAAGCCCCAGCAGGAAGCGCTCGACATATTTATACTGGCCGCGAATCACAAGGAACCAGACGAGGATCGCTGTGATCGGCACCGCAATAAACTGGCTGACGTGAAAGATATCCATCGCCCCTGAGATGCCGGCGAACTCCGCGACCGTCGTAGCGATATTGGCGACGAGCAGCAAGGTCATGGTCCAGAACGTGATGCGCACACCGAAGCGCTCGCGGATCAGGTCCGCCAGTCCTTTGCCGGTCACGACGCCCATGCGCGCGACCATCTCCTGCACGACCGCGAGGCTGATTGTCACCAGAACAACCGCCCAGAGCAGTCCATAACCATACTGTGCTCCCGCAAGCGAGTAGCCGGCGATACCCGTCGCATCGTTATCGACGTTCGCCGTGATCAAGCCTGGCCCAATCACAGAGAGTAGCACCAGCAGTTGACGCATCCAGACGCGGCGCACCCTGTGCTGCCTTGTGACAGCCGTCTTGTCTGCTTTGTCCATCTTGTCCATCTTATCCGTCTTGCTCATATGGACATCTCCTTAATGGAGCATAGTGTGGGGAATACACGTATGCCCCCTGACTAATAAAGGGGGCATGCAAGTGCAGTTATGATGACCCCCTCTAGTTGAGCTTTGGCACTATACAACGTAAGATGGCGCATAGCCATCCAGCCACTTTGGGTCTCGCCTTAGGCCGACGAGACCTGTCCTGATCGTTGGCGTCTCTCGACGTTTCTGATCAGTGGCCTGTGTTTATACAGTTGCCTCACCTAACGAGGTTAGAGAGACTTTTCTAATCTGCTTATACTATAGCGCCTGCAGGTAGGAGCGTCAATAGGGGAGGCAGGCCCATGTTCCGTAGGTCCTGCCTCCCCTATCGACGCTCACTGTGGGAGATGGAATGCGAGGTTTTAAATCACCGGCAACGTTTGTCCATCGGTCATGGCCTGGGGACCAGCGTGCAATGCGCCGTGTCCGCCATCGAATGGCGTTCCAGCGATTCCAGAATTGCCCAGCACCTGTCGCGCGCTGTTCACGCCATCGAACCACATGCCTACGTGCTCCAACTGAATGCCTGACGCGGCACCCGTCTGATCGGCTGATTGCACGGTCGACTGGCGTGCATCGGCGGCAAAGGCCACGAATGTGATCAGGTGGAATGTCGATTCGCCGCTGCCGTCGCCCCGCGTAAAGACATCGCCCACGTACTCGGCGTGCCCAAAGGGTTTGGCCGCGATCTCGGTGAAGAAGACGGTGAACTTGACATTCGGCGGCATTTTGGCTACGGTGATAGTTACAACATCAAAATCGTTGGCCTTTGTATCCTGCAGGACAGTTACCTGGGCCGTAGCGTCAGGGAACTTCTGCTTGATGCCCGATGGTACCAGAGGAAACTGCACGATCAGGGTTGGATCGACTGACGAAAGCACCTTGACGGTTGGAGCGATCTGTCCCGCGTCGCCAAACGTTGGCGTGCGCAGTTGCAATGCAGCGGTCGGAAAACTGGTGTTAGCTGAAGCTGCGTTGCCGCTGCTTGAGCTGGTTGCCTGGGGCGTCGTCGCCTGGGCAACGGAAGGCGTTCCCGCGCACGCGCTGAGCACTAGCAGGGTCAGAAGGACCAGTAGGATGTTACATCCTCGTACTAAGCATGGCTGGAATGAGCGAAACATAGAGCTTTTCCTCCTAAAACACCGGGGCGCTCTGCCCATCGGTCATGGCTTGCGGGCCAGCGTGTAGCGGTGGATTGCCGCCATCGAAGATCGTGCCCTTGAGCGTTTCGTCATTCAGAGTCTTTTGCGCGTCCTGTAAGGATGAGAACCACATCCCCAGGTGCTCAAGATTGGTGCCCGATGTCAGTCCTTCTTTATCGTCCTGCGAGCTGCCGGGATTGCGCGCATCCATCGCAAAGGAGACGAGCGAGATGATATGGAAGATGCTCTCTCCGCTGCCGTCCCCCCGCGTCGTCAGGTCGGCGACATACTCCACGTGGCCGAAGGGTTTGCTGGCGATCTCGATAAAGAAGATGGTAAAGGTGATGTTGGGGGGCATCTTCTGCACGTCGATCGTCACAGTGTCGGAGGTGCTATTATCGCGATCTCCGCGCACGATTGTCACCAAGCCAGTGGCGTCGGGAAATTTCTGCTTGATGCCCGACGGCACCAGTGGAAATTGTAAAATCGTTGTCGGCGGCAACGCGCTCAGCACATTGACCGTCTTCGCCAATCGTCCACTCTGCTTCAATTGCAGCAGGTGCGTGGTCTCTGGATTGCTTTGCGCATGGCCCACCTGCATCTGCCGCTGAGATGGGGCCGCTATAACCGCTGTTGCGCTGCTGGCCTGTATGCAGATGAGCAGCAGTATCAGGCAGGAAGTGCTCAGCACTGTTCGGCGCATGTAGTGCAAAATGTGCATGTATCGGATCTCCTTTCGTGACCAGGCTCTTTTAGAATACTGGATCGGTCTGACCGTCGGTTAGCGCCTGGGGACCCGCGTGCAGCGGAGGGGTACCGCCATCAAAGGGGGTGCCTTTGAGCGTGTTGTCCTTGAGCGCTTGCTGCGCGTCCTGTAGCGAGGAGAACCACATGCCGAGGTGTTCTAGCTGGATGCCTGATGCAGACCCACTCTGGTCGGCTGATGTGCCGGGATTGCGGGCGTCGGCTGCGAAGGCTACAAGAGTGATCGTCTGGAATGTCACATCGCCCGAACCGTCGGCGCGCGTATGGAGATCAGCGACGTACTGGACATGACCAAATGGCTTGCTGGCGATCTCGATAAAGAAGATGGTGAAGGTGATGTCGGGCGGCATGTTCTGCACATCAACGGTCACAGTGTCGAAGAGGCTGACCGCCGGATTGCCCTGGACGATGGTGACGACTCCCGTTGCTTTGGGAAATGCCTTCTTTACGCCGCTGGGGAAGAGTGGAAACTGGATAATCACGCTCGGCGGCTGCGCGGCAAGGACCTGTACGGTCGAGGCGAGCTGGTGTGTGCGAACCAGGTCCTGTATGCTTCTGGCTTGAAAAGTTGTGCTCCGGTTCACACGGCCTGTCGCGTTATGCATCTGGGCGGCGACCGGATAGACGAGGAACGCGGTGGCGAGCACTGCCAGTGATAGGAATAGTCCCAGAAGGACCGGACGACGTGTGAGTGCGAGTCTTGTCATAAGAAGCTCCTTTTTATGCGATATGGGCCATCAAGAATGCCGATGGCCCTTTAAGCAAGCATAGCCAGTAGCTTCTTTGAATACATGTGTAATCCTACCCATTCTTTGCCAGGACCTCTTCGTGATCCTTTTTCTAGCTCCTTCCACCATTACGCGGTGTTCAGGGGAGGAACCAGGACGGAGCCTGTATTCCCAATCTTGCAGCAAGCCCTGGCAAACAATTACCCGCTGTGGGACAGCCGTCCTGGTACACTTTGCGTTAGAGGTTCTGTATGATATACTACACGCGTTGTCCCAGTGCATTTCCATTTGAAGGAGTAGGTTTCGTAGGTATACTTCCCTCGCTGGAAACGGCAGGAGTTCGTGTCCTTTCTCGATCCATTTGAGGAGGATACTGAAATGAAAAGAGGAGAACGAACAGTGGGTACACGGCACACATCGGGTCCATTGGGCGGAACAGGAACTTCGGTTTCTGGCAGAATTACAGGGAAGTTGCTAGCAACCCAGGGCTATGTGGTGGGTATTGAGATCAGTGGCAGCGGCGCGCGGCAGTCGATGGCCCTGGCGAACCTGGAGGGCACTATTCTGCATCGCGTCCGACAGCCTCTGGAGCATGTCCCGGATACTGAAACCGTTTTGCAGCTCCTGGATGGCATGTTGGCGGAGGTCACTCAACCCGAACGGCTCCTCGATGGGCGGATTTTGCGCGTGGGTGTCGCGGTCGGTGGCCTGGTTGATGCAACGGCGGGTGTGGTACGCACGCTTCATCACGCGCATGGCTGGGATAATTTTCCGCTCCAGGACTATTTCGCGGCAAAGCTTGCTGTGCCTTGTATAATTGATAACAATGCAAATGCCGCTGGCCTGGCGGAGACACAGCAGGGGAGCGGCGTCGGTGAACGCGTCGTCCTCTACATAGGCCTGGGACGGGGCATCGGAGGCGCGCTACTGGTCAACGGAACGGTGTATCATGGCATGACATGTACGGCGGGCGAAATCGGACATATGCTGGTCAAGGAAGACGGTCCGCGCTGCTCCTGCGGCGGCTACGGACATCTTGAAGCGATTGCGTCGACACAGGCTATTTCACAGCGCATGAGCGATCTGGCGCAAGAATATTCCGAGACACTGGCAGCCATTTACCGCGTCACAGGCAACAGGACCGGCCAGGTGAGCGCCGAGCAGGTCTTTCACCTGGCAGCCGAGGGCGATAAAATTGCCGCGCATCTCGTCGATGAAGTGTTGAAATATCTCAGTATTGCCATCGCAAATATCGTTCACCTGATCAATCCTGGGATGATTATTTTAGGCGGACCGCTGGCACAGGCAGGCGATCTGCTCATTGCGCCGTTGCAGGCGCGCATACGCGAATTATGTCTCCCGGCAGCCAGCGAAGGACTGCGTATCGTCCAGGGAAGCCTGGGCACGGAGGCAGACCTTGTGGGGGCGGTAACACTGGCTCTACAGGACTTATAAATCTATTCCGGCATGAAGAGCGCGCTATCTTCGTGCCGGGCAATTCAAATGTATACTTTTGAGGGGGCTATGGCGGAAACAGGCCGATTGATTTACAGGCGCTACTTGCTACAGCGTTTGCTAAAGCAGGGGCAGGTCTGTGCCGTGTATCAGGGGTTTGACCAGGTATTGCAACGCGCGGTCGCGGTCAAGATCGTTCCTGCTGAGCACGTAGCGGCGTATCGGGCCGCAATTCGCGCTACGGCGAGTTTTTCTCATCCGAATATCACGGGCGTCTACGATCTGGTTGTCGAACCTGAACGGCTCTATATTGTAGAGGAATACGTAGAGGGCGACGATTTCTCCACGCTGCTCCAGATGTCATTGACCCCCTATCAGATAGTGGATCTGGGCGTACAGGTCTGCCAGGCGCTGCTCTATGCGAGCTCCACTGCGCGTAAGATATGCCACGGAGATCTGACGCCTGCTGCCGTTACGCGCGATCGGCGTGGGGCGGTGCGTGTTAATAATTTCGCGCTACCCAGCGACCTGTACTATTTCACCGGTTGGAGCACAGTGGGTGGTGATGGCGTCGTCGTTTCGGACCGCGAACTGCCCTGGGGCCAACTGAGCGAAGGACGCCGCGATGACGATGTACGCGCGGTTGGCATTCTCCTTTATCAACTGCTGTCTGGACATACGCCGGGCACTGCCATAGTCGAGCCGCCAGCTGATGGACGCCTGCGCTTCTCGCGCAATATTCCCGCGGATCTCTGTGAGGTGGTTGCACGTACGGTGGCCCGCGTCCACCCTCAGCATATCTGCACCGCCGATGCCCTCCTCACAGAATTAAGGTTGCTGGCCGAAGCACTGGAGCCGCCACCTGTGATCGCTCCGGTTCCGCCCGCTCCGGCAAATCCCTATCAGACGGAAACGATGCTGCCGCCTTCACAATTGTCTCCGTCGCTCTCATCACCTGGGACCGGGAAGCTTGTGACGGCCCTCCCTGTGCGTGAAGCAGGACAGGCTAGCCTGGGACTCTCGGGGTTTCGCTCAGAGACACCTGCGCAGGCGTCCGCTCTAGAGCAGGCATCGCCCATTCCGCAGTCGGCTTATGCTGAACCAACTATAGCTGGCGAGGCACCGGCCAAACTGGCAACTGCGTATCCACAGACCTCATCAGCTATGGAGCCGCGCCGTTTGAACGTGCCTTTGATGCTGCTGCTGGGCCTGGTGCTCTTTGTGCTTTTCTTTGTGGTCGGCTTCTTCCTTGCCCACGCGTTCCTCTTTCCCCATTGAGCAAGGCGGTCTATATGCCGGCCTCCGGTTTCTGCATTCCCTGGCATGAAGTGATATAAGCATGAACCATATGCTCGCTATTCCACGCGACACCTACCTCACCGCGCCGATCAAGCAGGATCAGTCCTCCTGTGCCCTGAGCTTTTGCGTTTAAAAAAGCGATTGCCTGCTGAGCGGCCTCGTGCGCCGCTGCACCCCGGCCAACGAGATCTGCCGCATGCCTGGCAATGAGCAAGCGAATGAAATTCTCGCCCTGCCCCGTACAGGAGATCGCGGCATTCTCATCGGCGTAGAAGCCACAGCCCACAAGAGGCGAATCTCCCACGCGCCCTGGATGCTTGTTGAGAATCCCGCCCGTCGAAGTCGCCGCCGCCAACCTACCGAACTGGTCCAATGCCACGGCTCCCACGGTCCCATGCTTCTTTTCGTCCGCCTGCCTGCTCGCGTTGCCCTGCTCTTGCTGCGCCGCCATAGTGCCTACGACATGCCGATGAAAGGATGGTTCCGCATTTGCTTCCTCAAGCGCCTTGAGCCAGCGCTCATATTGGCGCTGCGTCACAAGGTCTTCGCGCCTGCACAATGCCATACCCTGCTCTAGCGCGAACTGCTGCGCGCCCTGCCCCACGAGCAAGACGTGGGGACTTTCCAAAACCTTGCGCGCCAGGAGGATGGGATTTTTGATCAACTCAACGCTTGCTACAGCGCCCACATTCAACGTGTGGCCCTCCATGATGCCAGCATCCATCTCGATTCTGCCGTCCGCGGTCAGCATAGAACCGGTGCCCGCATTATAGTGGGGGTTATCCTCAAGCGCCCGCACCGCCGCCTCGACCGCTGCCAGAGCGGTCCCATTGTTCTGCAAGACCTGCCAGCCGAGCGCCGCCGCCTCTTTACAGCCAACCTGGGTAATCTCAGCACGCTCAGGCGTAATGAGGCCCGCGCCCCCATGCACGATGATCGCTATTGACATATGAATGTTCTCCTCTACCATGTTTGCACCGGTTGTATCACAGGAGTCTGGCGGGTTGGACGACGATGTAGCGCTTACTCCAATTCGCCCTTGGGGTCGCGCATCATCAGCTCAGGCACGGCCCGACGCGGATCGAGGTCTTCGAAGAGGACGAGGGCGAGTTGTGACGCGATAGGCATCTCGACTCCGTAGCGCGCGGCCAGTTGCAGAGCGGCCCTGGTCGTCGTCACCCCTTCGGCAACCGTGTGCGTGGATTGGAGAATCTGGGAAAGCTTCTCTCCGGTAGCCAGACGGCGGCCCAGTTGCTGATTGCGGCTCAAAGGCGAGGCGCAGGTGGCAACCAGGTCGCCCATACCGGCCAGTCCTGAGAACGTCAGGGGATTGGCCCCGGCGGCGACGCCCAGACGCGAGATCTCGGCCAGGCCACGCGTGATAAAGGCCGCTTTGGCGTTATCTCCGTAGCCCATACCGTCATTGATGCCCGCGCCGATCGCTATAATATTTTTGAGCGAGCCCGCTAATTCCACACCGACGACATCGACGGCGGTATAGACGCGGAAGTAGGCGGTCGTGAGCAGGTTCCGAAACTGGACCGCAACATCGTGGTTGTGCGCGGCAACAACAGCGGCAGTGGGCTTCTCCTCGGCGACCTCGTGCGAAAGGTTGGGGCCGCTCAACGTCGCTATACGCTCTGTGGCCGCGGGTATCTCTTCGCAGATAACCTGGGTCATGCGCTTGAGCGTGTTCATCTCGATGCCCTTGCTGGCGTTGATCAGCAGCGTGCTCTCTTCGAGATAGGGAGCGAGCTGGCGGACATTCTCGCGCATTCGCTGCGATGGCGTTACGAGGACCAGCATATCTTTATGACGGACCGCTTCCGCCAGGTCAGCGGTCACCTGTAGCGAGGTAGGGAAATAGAAACCGGGCAGAAATGCTGTATTTTCGCGCTGCATCTCGCGGGCGCGCTCGGGCCGATACTCCCAGAGCGTGGTAGCAACGCCCTTCTTTGCCAGTAAGAGTGCCAGCGTAGTTCCCCACGCGCCACTCCCTATGATACCGACGGATACCATCTATGCATTCTCCTGTGCTACGTCTTGTTGGCTAGTTGATATACGTAACCAAAGGCATTGTAGCATGGTAGGGAAGAGGCTCAGGAGTGCGGTTCGTCGCTGCTCCATCACTGAGGCAGGCCCAAATGAGGAGGGTCCAATGTTCCCTGGATGAGAGACGGAGGTATGCCATGTGGATGGAATGATGGAATGAAGGCCATGAATCCGCCTGTGGAGCGGATGCAAGCCATTCCACACCCCCTGTCTCATCCAGGGGAATATCTCTGGATACAATGGCCCGACAGCTGTCCTACTCCACAGTATATTCTCGCAACATATTGGTTCCACGGCATCAAAACCCATCTTCCATACCGAGGCTCAAAAGGTTCTTGTCTTTTATACCAGCAGTTGCTATACTACCTCTGCCAACATAGTTATCAAGAAGCATCTCTTATTCTTCAGCGTCTCCGGCGCTTCGCAACGGCAAGTGGCGAGGGTCTGGAAGAGTCGCTATCAAGGCGAGCATATGCATTTCGACATTTTCACGCTCTTCCCAGCTATGTTCCAGGGACCGTTCAGTGAGAGCATTCTCAAGCGGGCCCAGGAGCGCAATATCCTGAGCATCGCACTCCATAATATTCGCGACGCCACTACCGATCGGCATCACGTCGTTGATGATTATCCTTACGGCGGTGGCGCGGGCATGGTGATGAAGCCGGACCCCGTCTTTACCTCGCTCGAAGCTGTCTACCAGGGAGGTCCCATTATCCTGCTCACGCCTCGGGGGCGTATGTTCAACCAGCGCATAGCGCGCGAACTGGCTCAGGAGCCGCGCATCAGCCTGCTCTGCGGACACTACGAAGGCATTGATGAGCGCGTGAGCCAACATCTTGTTACCGACGAACTGTCGATCGGCGACTATGTGCTCACGGGCGGCGAGCTGGCGGCGATCATCGTTGTCGATGCCGTGAGTCGCCTTCTTCCCGGCGTGCTGGCCGAGGGATCGGCGGATGAGGAGTCGCACAGCAACAACCTGCTGGAATATCCGCAGTATACGCGTCCGCCCGAGTTCAGGGGTTGGCGCGTCCCCGATATTCTGCTCTCCGGTCATCACGAGATGGTGGCTCGCTGGCGACGCAAAGAGGCGTTGCGCCTGACGCGCCAGCGCCGTCCCGATCTGTTCGCGCAACTCGACCTGAGTAGCAAGCAGGATGTGAAGATACTCAAAGAACTGGACGAAGAGGATAGGACTGAGTAAAGCTCATCAGGTGTTATCGTGTGATGCAACCGCGTGAGAGGAGATCCAGCTTACAATATCGTTGTCCAGCAGCGAGCGGTCATCTTCAAATTCGCAATCGTGGTGATAGTTGGGGTAGCTCTTCCACGTCTTATCGCGACTCCCCAGTGCGGCATAGAATTTATGCGTCGCCGTTGCGAGAATTGCCCTATCCTCTTCGGCCTGCAATACCAGCGTGGGCAACGTGATACGCGGCGCGAGCTTCATCACGGCCAGACGCATTTGTAGAATCTGGACGAGAAAGGCAGCGGTCTGGGAGCGACGCCAGTAGGTATCGCCCTGCAACATCTGGATCGCTTCTGGATTGGCGGTCATTGTCTCGTGACCACTCGCCACCTGCCAGGTACGGCGGGATTTGAGCAGGCCACCGGCCACAATGCGCAACGTGGTGCCCAGGGGTGGCTGCGAGATTTCCTGTATCCAGGGATTGAGGAAGATCGCGCCCGCCAGCAGATCGGCGTGTCTGGCTGCGAGGTGCGCGGTAAAGATGCCGCCCATGCTGTGACCAAGTACGTAGACGCGCGCGCCGGAATGACGAGCGCGGATCTCGGCGAGGGCAGCCGCCGTATCCTCCACATAGAGATGATAGCTATCAACGTGACCCACGTGCCCACCTGAGTGCCCGAAGCCACGGTGATCTACCGCGTAGACGTTCAATCCGCGCGCTGCCAGCTCGTTGCCCATATCGATATACCAGCCGCTGTGCCCTCCCAGGCCATGCAGAATAAACAGGACATCGGCGCTATTCGTCTTCCAGATACGCAGGAAGATACTGGTGCCATCCGCCATCGCCAGCGTCTCCGTGGCAACGCTCACGGTCTCTGATCCCTGCATGTGGCCCCAGTCGCCACTGGCATCGGGTTGATAGCGCACAGTTCGTCTCCTATTCTTCCTCGTCGTCATCCTCGACGGACGGATTACGCGGCGCGGATGGGCGTCTTCCCTCCGCCTGTTTACGCAAAAAATCGTTGCGCGCCTTCTCTTCGGCCACGATATCGTCAACCTCGTCGGCCAGCGTCCTACCTTCGTCGCCACCTCCGCCCTCCAGCACCTCGCGGGCGCGTCCGCCAGCCTCAAAGTGGCCGATGATGCCATGCTCCTCAAGGAGATCAATCAGGCGCGCCGCCCTTGAATAGCCGATGCGCAGGCGACGCTGCAGCAGCGAAATAGAGGCACGCCCGTACTCGCGCACAACCTCTTCAGCCTTGTCCAGCAGATCATCGTCCAACTCGAAATCGTCCGAATTCTCCTCCCTGACCTCCCAACCTGGCTCAACAGTTGGGCGAGACGGGACCACAGCCACTTCCTGTTCATCACCGCTCACGCCCTGCGCGTGATCTATAATCTGTTGCCGCCAGTATTGGACCAGCCGTTCGGCCTCCTCATCCGCCAGGAAAGAGCACTGAATACGCTCAGGGCGACCGGCATCAGCGGGGAGATAGAGCATATCGCCGCGCCCAAGCAGGCGTTCAGCGCCGCCCATATCGATGATCGTGCGCGAGTCCACAGCGGAACTGACCATAAAGGAGATACGCGTCGGAATATTGGCCTTAATCAGACCGGTGATGACATCGACCGATGGTCGTTGCGTGGCGATCACCAGATGGATGCCCGTGGCACGCGCTAGCTGAGCGAGGCGGCAGATCATCCCCTCCACCTCTTCGGGAGCTGCCATCATCAGGTCCGCCAGCTCGTCAATAATAATCACGATGGCGGGCATATTGGCGAGCGAGGTGTCACCCTTCGCGATCCGTTCCATACGCATCTTGCGATAGCCATCCAGGTTACGCACGCCCAGTTGCGAGAAGAGGCGATAGCGGCGCTCCATCTCGTTGATGGCATTTTTGAGCAGCGACACGACCTTATCCACGTCGATCACGACAGGCGAGAGCAGGTGTGGAATGCCATTATACATGTTCAATTCGACCATTTTTGGATCGACCATCAGCATACGTACATCGTCAGGCGTCGCTTGAGTTAAAATGCTAGCAATTATAGTATTAATGCAAACCGATTTGCCGGCTCCCGTCGCGCCCGCGATCAGCAAGTGTGGCATACGCGCCAGGTCGCCGATACGCACAAGGCCAGCAACGTCGCGACCCAGGGCTACTGAGAGCTTCGACTTCACCTTTGACGCCTGGTATTCCTTGCTCTCCAACACCTCGCGCAGCGTCACGAGGCGGCTATTCTTGTTCGGAATCTCGACGCCAACGTACGGGCGACCGGGGACGGGTGCCTCCATGCGAATATTCTTGGCTTCCAGCACCAGGGCGAGATCGTTTTGCAAGGCCATGATGCGGCTGACGCGTGTACGTGTTTCATAAACAATGTTGCCCGCCGCGTCCTTCACCGGTACCATCTTGCCGGTCTTCTCATCCTGCTTCATCTCGGGTTTGCCGGTTGGACGAATGCCGAAGCGAATAACTGTCGGGCCGATGCTGATATCCTCCGCCCTGACCTCCGCGTCCACGCGGAAACTGCGCAGCGTCTCCTGAATCGTTCGTGCCAACGTGGTAGTATCATCGCCGAGCATTTGCAGCTTCACATCGTCAGGATTGTTCAGCAGCGAGGTATCGGGCACCTTCCAGGGCGAGACGATATTTGGCAAGGCGGGGCTGGCCGCTTGTGCCAGGTTCGCCGCGAGTCTGGGATTGGGATGCAGCGGCTCCATACCTGCATCCGCATCTTTTTTAGTTCGTTTGAGAACCAGCTTCTGGGCCTCAGCATGTTCATCGAACGGCAGCGCCTGCTGATTCGCGGCGCGCACAGGGTCGGGCGGTCCGCCTGCAGGCGCGCGCGGCCCGCGCGGCACAGTGCCGATCTGCTGCTTATGAATATTAATATCGTTGAGCGGATCATCGTCCGGGAAATCGGCCTCGAAGGAGATTG
>JALYTQ010000064.1 GCA_030854195.1 Chloroflexota bacterium | reverse complement strand
TCTATCCTCTTGCGCTCCGCGATCTCGACTTCGAGCGCGTTGGCCTTTTGTTGCAGCAGCGTAATAGCCTGTCGCTGCTCGTCGGGATCGGGTAGGAGGGTGAAGCTCTCGTCAGGAAAGACCTGGCTGTGCTGCTGGCAAATCTCGGCGAACGGTTCCTCGTAAGCTTTTGCCGCGAAGATGTGCATGGGATAGGCGCAGAAGAGCAAAAAGAGATGGATTTTGCGGGACAGCTCGTTCCACAGTTCTTCCAGGCGGAGCGCGGCGGTGTGTTTTCCCCGCGCCCAGAGCAGCGCGACCATTTCGCCATACAGGCGCAGGTGGGAGTGACCCTGGGCAGCGTTGGTGATGATGCCGCCAACGAGCTCGGTGAAGCGCTCCGTATCCGGCAATTCATCGCCCATGAACTTTGCGAGCGTCTCGTCAGCGTCCAGCGCGAGATAGCCACCCTCTTTGTAGGTCGCAGCCAGATTGAAGCCTCTGGCCTGTAAGCGCGCCTCTAGCTGCTCCCGATGCGCCCGCGTAATCATCTCATTTCCTTTCTGGATACCCCTGCCATTCCAGGCACGGGGAGGAAAGAAAGGCGGACGCTCTATGGAGCTCCGCTCGCCTCTGCCAACATATACCCCTTGCGGGGGACCGTTTTTGGTGGGAACGGCCAAACCTTCACCGCTTGCGCGGGTAATGTTCGCCTCGACAATGATATCGGTCGGTACTTCTTCTGATCACTGACTCTGACCCCGTTCGTCTGGTTAACTCAGAAGTTCTAGAGCAATGGGCTGGCAAACGCACCCATTGGTAGGAGCTTGAACACTTGCCGATATCGTAGCCCGATAGCCCTCCGAAAAAGGCCCTGGCTGAGTCTGGTCAGGTCCGGGCTGGTAACAGCCTCCGCTAACGCGCGGAACAGTTCTCAAGCCCCCGCTCTTTCAGGCGTGGGGTACCTGACTCTGATAGAACTGGACGAAGTGCCCAATGTGGTGCAGCGCTTCCTGGGGAGCGGGTTGCGCCCCTTTCGATGTAATTGCCATGTGCTAAGGCCCTCCGTCGTTGTATACGCTCTGCTTTTGCAGATACTATAGCATCTCTGTTCTATATAGGCAACACCTGGCAGGGAGATCTCTCTAGATTTCTCAGGTGTCACACTTCACCTTTAATAGACGTGCTAAAAATGTATTCCAGGGAAGTCTCTGAATTATCCAGTAGGAAAATCATCAGAAAGGTTGCGCGTTCTATGCATCCCAGGCTTGAAACTATGCTGCAATGCTATCCCGCCTTAGCTGCCTGTATCGAAGATATTCAATCATCCATTGCACTGCTCGAAACGACGTTCCGCGCTGGTGGGAAGCTGCTCGTCTGTGGCAACGGAGGAAGCGCAGCCGATTGCGAGCATATCGCGGGCGAACTGATGAAGGGGTTCCACCTGCCGCGCCCGCTCCCGCACTGGACCCGGCGTGCCCTGCTAGAAGCATTTCCTGCCGATGGTGCATACCTGGCCAAGCAGCTGCAAGGCGCGTTGCCAGTGATCTCTCTCGCCAATGCCAGCTCCCTGGGTACGGCCATCGTCAATGATATTGCCGCCGATATGCTCTTCGCGCAACAGGTCTATGGTTATGGAAAGCCGGGAGACGCGCTGCTCGCCATCAGCACATCGGGCACGTCGCGCAATGTGCTACGCGCCCTGCAGGTGGGCAAGGTCATGGGTCTGCATTGTATCGGCCTCGGCGGATGTAATGCGCGAGAAGCATTGCAGCCTTTCTGTGATGTCGCCATCAGCACTCCCGCCACTGTCGCCGCCGACGTTCAGGAGCAGCACCTGCCTGTGTACCACGCGATCTGCGCGATACTGGAGGAAACATTCTTTCCTATGGCCAGCTCGTCTCGTCCAGCGGAGTAATCAGCAGCTCTTGCACCGACGACTCGGGGGGAACCTGCAAGGCGAAGACGATGGCATTGGCAACCGTCGCGGGATCTTGCAGCTTCGCGGGGTCCGGCATAGGGATGCCCTGCTCTTTGAAGCGATCAAAGAAGTGCGTGCGCATGCCGCCAGGAATGATCGTCGTCACGCGAATGCCCGCGCTCCGTCCTTCCACGCCCAGGCCGCGACTCAGGCCCATCAGTCCCCACTTGGTCGCGTGGTACACCGAAGTATTGGCCCAGGCGCGCAAGCCAGCGGTCGAGCCGATATTCACGATATGGCCGCCGCCCTGCTCGCGCATAATGGGGAAGGCCGACTTCGCAAAGAGGAACGGGCCGCGTAGATTGATCGCAACGGCGCGATCCCACTGCTCAATTGACATCTCTTCAACCGAATAGGTATAGTCAACGGCGGCACAATTCACCATGATGTCCAGGCGTCCCATACGCCCATTGACCGCAGCGACGGTCGTGGCAACGGCGGCGGCGTCGCTGACATCACATTGGAATGGTAGCGCCGTCGTTGCCGTCGTACCAGCGAGCTCCTGCTGGGCGATCTCGTTAGCCACGCGCGCGCTGGCCTGTTCATTGATATCGACGCAGGCGACGCGACAGCCAGCGGCGGCGAGGGCGCGGGCCGTTGCCTCGCCCAGTCCGCTACCAGCGCCCGTTACCAGGGCTACTTTTCCTGTAAGGGTATGTTCACTCATGAATGTATTCCTTTCGTAGTTCTTTGTATCATTCACCACCGCCCACGGATGGCGCATCGAGCATTTCCGACCAGAGAGTATCGAGGATGTCTATGTCAGGACTTCTCAGCGCGAGAGCCTCCGCGTACACCTCGGCGGTGCGCGCCGCGACCAGGGGCCAGGTAAACTCGCTCAGCACGCGTTGGCGCGCCGCCTGTCCCATCTGGTCACGGAGCTCCGGGTGCCGCAACAGATCATACAGGCGCTCGGCCAGCAGCTCTGGATGCTGGGGCGGAACGAGAAAACCTGTTTCTCCATCGACGACCGAATACAGAATGCCGCCGACCGCCGAGCCAATCACTGGTCGCCCACACGCCATGCTCTCAAGCGGAGTCAGCCCGAACGCCTCGTACCAGGGCGTCGTAATAAAGACATCGCTGGCACCGTAGTAGTAGCGCAGCACATCCTGTTGCCGATTGCCAACGAAGCGTACATGGGCTGAAACACCCTGCTCGGCTGCCAGTTGTTGCAGCGCGGCGATCTCCGGCGTGACCTGGGGATCGGGCACCTCGCTTGCGCCGCCCACTACCAGCAGTTGTATGGCGGGAGTCTGCTCGTCCTGACTGCACCTTTTTAACAGCTCAGGGAGCGCGTTCACAATATTGCGGATATCTTTGCGTGGCAGAATACGTCCGATGTAGACCAGCACAAAATCCTCTTGCGCCAGTCCCAGGTGGTGACGCGCCTCCGCACGCTCAACTGGACAAAACATCTCAGTATTGACCGCGAGAGGAATCATGCGCAGCTGGGATGGTTGCGCGCCGTAGTATTCGATCAGGTCCGCCTCTTCATTTGGGCAGGGCGTAATCACATAATCCACATCCCGTACCACCTGCATCTCCACGGCCACGCGCTCCTGTGGGCTGGTATCAGTGCTCCCCTGGTGGCGGCGTTTCGTCATGCCCAGCGCGTGGAAGATATGCACCACAGGAATATGCAGCACGCGGCGCAGCTCAGTCGCCACCCAGCCGGACATCCAGAAATTGCTATGAATAACATCATACTGCACATCGTAGCCAGCGATAAAATTGAGACAGGCAGCGCGGAACTCCGGCATATAGCGCCAGAGCTCGTCTTTGGGAAGGCACGCAGCGGGACCAGCGGTCAGATGAATGATGCGCACGCCTGGTGCCCAGTTGACCACCTCGGGCTGTGTCGGGCTATCGCGTCGTGTAAACACGTCAATCATATAGCCTTGATTAGCAAGGTGACGGCTTATCTCATCAACATAGACATTCTGTCCGCCTGCATCGCTTCCACCCAGCAGAGATACAGGGCTGGCATGTTCGCTTATCAACGCAACTCTGGTTCGCATGATTATGTCTTCTCCATAGTGAATGTGCTAATTACTCCACTGCTGTCATCGCCGTATGGCCTGGGTTCGCTCCACCGCATTTATGCCGTCCGGCGATTCATCGCCGTGTACGATTTCAACGCGTGCCCTGCCTGGACTCATCCTGGTGTGGGGCGATGAATCGCTGGACGCCGTAAACGGGGTCCCTACTGGGATGCGACAGACGCAAACGCATTGTTCCAGTCGCGGATGAAACGCGGCATGGAAAAGCGTTCCTGGGCCAGTTTCCTCGCTTGCTCACCCATGCGCCTGGCTTCGGCAGGATGGGCGAGAAGGAAACGCATGTGTTCAATCAATTCGTCGATATTGCACGAGAGATAGCCCTGTTTCCCATTCTCAATCACCGTTGGCAATTCGGTGGTTGCCAGCGCCACGATGGGCATGCCGAGCGTCAAGCCTTCGATCACCGCCAGGGGCAGACTGGTGTAACGCATCGGACTGAAGAGAAAACGATACTGGGCCATTGTTTTGTGCAGATGGCGATAGGGAATATCGCCCAGGCCGCCTATCTCTGTCGATTGCATTCCGGCAAGATCGAGAGGAACGCTCTCCCGCGCCTGCTGGAAAATATCGTAGCCAACGATGCGCCCGCGCCCGCGCATGGTGTTAACCACCGTGATGCCCTTTTCCAGTCCGCCCTGGTAGCTTGCCGTAGGATCGATGGAGACGCTGTGCTCAATGACGCGTGTAGGTGTGCGCCCGTTGTCCCACATCAGGCGATTGTAATGCGTTACGTGTACCAGCAATATACGCGGATCATCGACGGGATGCCGCGTATCGGAGGCGTGTGGGCGTGGCGTATTGTGTTCCAGATAGATCTTTGGCAGATCCAACTGCCGCTCGCTCAAAATCTCATACTGGTCCTCTTGATAATTTTGCAGCGTTTGAAACAGGATCAGGTCGAGATCGAGCTTGCGGACCTCATCGGCTGGCACTTCGTGCAGGTTTTCGTGCCCATCGAAGGTAGCGCCGCGCCCGATATATCTATCTGGACGGCCCGGTTTCAGCGGTACGTACCAATCATGCTCTATATGGGCGAGCGAATTGAGGTAGCTGCCGTGAATATGCCAGGTCAGAATTTTAAGTCGCTTCATGGATGAGCCTTTCCGCCACGGCCAGCACGGCGTCGGGTGCTAACCAGCGCAAACAACGATGATCGATCGGGCATTCCCAGTGCTCACACGGACTGCACGCGACAGGGCGACGTAGAGCGCGATGCAGCGAGTGGTCCAGCGGTGCCCAGCGTTGATATTCGGCGGGTCCGAAAAGAGTAATGCTGGCGCTACCTACCGCGCACGCCATATGCGCTGGCCCCGTATCGTTGCTAATGAAAAGGGTAAACTGCTTGAGAAGCGCCGCCAGTCCGCCCAGCGATGTCCGTCCGGCGAGATTGAGCGTCGGTACTTGCATACACGTCATCACGGCCTGTACCGTTTCTTGCTCGTCAGCTCCACCCGTAAGCACGATGCGCGCATTCCACTCCCGCGTCAGCCCATCGGCCACGGCGGCAAAATACTCGCCCGGCCAACGACGCGCCGGTGAGCGCGAGCCAGGATGGATACCGATAAGTGGGCCTCTCTTCTCCGTCGCTTGCTGCCTGCTGGGAAGCTCTGCCAGCAGCGTCTCTGCCTCCGTGTAATCGGCCTCGGAGAGAGGAAACTCCAGGCGCGGGTCCAACTCCGTACAGCCCAGCAAGGCCACAAGGTGCAGGTTGCGCCAGATCTCGTGCTGATCGTGCGGATAGGGCGCGGCAAGCTGCACATACGGCGGCCTCGCGCCCTCGTAATAGCCGAGCGAAACTGCTTCTTTTAAATCTCTCAGCAACTTATTGCTCGTCTTGCCGCTGCCGTGCATCTGTATCACAAGGTCATAGCCATACGCCTGCTGCTCGCGTAGAAAGCGGGCCTGCTCTTCCTCCGCACCATCCCCTTCCTTTAAGCCAGGATAGCCAGGGAAGACAACCAGACGATCGATGTAGCGGGAGAAACGCTGCACAAACGCGCTTGCCCAGGGCAGGCCGATCAAGGTAATTTCGGCGTGTGGGAAGCGTGCTCGTAATGCACGGAAAGTGGGCACGGCAACCAGGAGATCGCCAAGATATAAAGCACGAAAAACAGCGATACGCCCTGGTTGCTCTAGTAAGTGTGGAAGTTCGTTCATCGCCGCTCCCCTTGCGCGACTTCTTGTGCTCGCTCGCTGGCAGCGGAAAGCAAATCTCTCGCGGCATTGACCACCATCTGAGGCGAGACCAGGCGCAAGCACTCGTGCTGATAGGGGCACACGCGGCTATAACAGATGCGACACGCCACATCGTGGTAAAGCAAGCGGTGCGCGACCCGCCACGGTCCCCACTGCTCCGGCGGATTAGTGAGCGCGAACAGGGCGATCACGGGCGTCTTCAGGGCAGCCGCCATATGCATGGGTCCGGTATTATTGGTAATCACCAGATCGGCCCGCTGGATCAGCGCGCAGAACTGATCGAACGGTAATGTCCCCGCAAGCGCCAACGTGTGTGCGCGCTGCTCTGGATGTATGCGCTCGACAATATCCGCGACCAGGGCGCGCTCGTCCTTCCCGCCGGTAATCGCTATTGAAGCCTGCTCCGCCAAAAGATTGATGACTTCGGCATACATCTCCCAGGGATAGGTTCTGGCGGGCATAGTACAGCCTGGATGCACGACGATCAGCGGACGCCGCGTAAACTGCTCGCGGGCAAGGAACTCCTGTACGGCCTGCAACGCGTCGTCGGGCACCTGCATCACCAGATCTTGTTCAGCCGCCTCAACGCCAATTGCGCCCACCAGGTCTAAAGCGCGCTCTACCTCATGCATCATGCGCTCGGGATGCTTGTGGCGCGTCGTTAGCAGGGAGCCAGGACCGTCTATCGAGGCAGCCAGGCGCAGTGGTATATCCGCTAGATAGCACAAAAAAGCGGCTGGTAGCGAACTCTGGCGGAACGATGTGAAGATAATCGCGGCATCAAAGTGTCTTTCGCGCAACTGAGCAATCATACGTTGTTCGCGCTCGCTATCGTGTGGCAGTTGCCGCCAGGGATCGACCCAGGGTGCTGCATACACAATCACCTCGTCGATATCGGGATCGAGCCGTCCCACCTGAGCGCCCACGGAACTGGTAAGGAGCGTAAAATGCGCCTGTGGCAACGCGGCCTTGAGCGCGTGAAAAGCTGGCGTCATAAGCAGTACGTCGCCCAGGTTATCCAGGCGTATCAACAAGAGCTTCTGAACAGACTGCCACCCGGCTTCGATCATAAAGTACCTCTGTATATGTGTTCATCCATAGTATGCGCTTCGGCGTTCTGACAGGTTCAAACGGAGCCTTCAGGAGATTTCGGTTTCCTGAGAAGCCCCTGGGTGCAGAGCCCAAGGGGAGTCGTCACTATTGGACACGCTTCCCGCTAGAGGAAGGATGACAATCCTGCCACCCACCTCCTGCACAGCTTCCGCCTCTGGCAGCGTCTCATCGACATAATCGCCGCCCTTCACATGAATGGCGGGGCGGAGCAGGCGGATCAGTTGCGCGGGCGTATCCTCGTCAAAAAGCACAACTTCGTCAACCATATCCAGCGCCGATACCAGGGCCACGCGGTCGCGGGCGCTATTGATGGGGCGTCCCTTGCCCTTGAGACGGTGCGCGCTGGCATCGCTATTGATGCCGACCACGAGCATATCGCCCAGCGCCTTTGCCTGGCGCAAGAATTGCACGTGGCCCGCGTGCAGCGTATCGAATATGCCGTTTGCCAGTACAACTGTTTTGCCGTTTCTCTGCTCTTTGTGCAACTTCGCGGCCAGGAGATAGGACGCTTCTTGCATATCGTCAGTAGCGTCGGAAGAATGCGCTATTCTGGCATTGGCGTACTCGCGCACACTCACGCGCTGCAGCAGCTCCTGGTAGCGCACGACCGCCGTTCTCTGGCGCGCAACGACGATGCCAGCCGCGTCGATGCCGATTCTCAGCGCCTCTTCGACCCTCCCGCCAGCCGCCAGGGCCAGCGCCATCGCCGCCGTAAACGAATCGCCCGCGCCCACATCGTTCGCCCGCGCAACAGAGTGCGCCGGTATATGTCGAGTCGCCTCATCGCGTTCAAACAGACACACCCCCTGCCTGCCCAGCGTAATGGCAACATATTCGCTGCGCAACAGGCGTAACATCAACCGCCCGACCTGCTCGACCTCGCTATGGGCGGGAGCGGCGTCAGACACGCGGATGGACCCATGTACGCGTTCAACAAAGGCGCGTGCTTCTTTGTCATTCGGCGTCACCAGCGTCGCCCGTACGTCGCGGAAGAGGTGCAGCGCCTTCGAGTCGATCAAGAGAATCTTCGGCTGCGCGTCCTGTAGCAAGCGCAACCGTTCAATAAATGGCTCAGAGATTACGCCATAGCCATAGTCCGACACAATGAGCAGGTCACACTGCTGATAAAGAGCAGTAAAGTTTTCCAACAGGCGCTGTTGACCGTCGGCTGAAAGATCGGGACGACTCTCACGCGTTCCACCCTCGTCGAAGCGCACGACATATTGACCATCGGCAAGGATGCGCAACTTATGTTGTGTAGCGACGGCGGCATCCTCAATCAGCCACTCGTCGCTCACCGCGTAGTCGCGCAGGGCTGTGCGCAGCAGGGAGCCAGCCAGGTCTTTGCCGATAGCACCAAGCAGCGTGACATCTGCGCCCAGTGCGCGCAGGTTGGCGGCGGTATTGGCGGCACCGCCGGGAAGGCGATACTCGGCGGTTTTCGCCACAACGGGAATTGGACCCTCGCTACAGAGGCGCGTGGCGGTCCCCTCCAGATAGGTATCGAGCATGATGTCACCGACCACGAGGGTACGTAAATTGCGAAAGCTTCTTACTACTTCAATAGGGGAAACTGGTTGGCTACTCATTGTACTGGCTCTTCTCCGGCGTAGCATTCCTTTATTTCTGTGCCATCAACGGCCCATGTCTGTGGCGTATAGACAAGATCAAGCGTAGGTTCCAGAGCATGCACGGTCTTGACGATCCCCAGCGCGGCGCGTGTATCCGGCGCGGTAAAGGTTGGAGCACGCAGTACCGTGCGGGGTCGCGACTCCGTGCCCAGGTCAACCAGAATAGTGTGGCAGCCTGCGCGATTGCCCGCCTCCACATCGTCCAGAATATCGCCAATAAACCAGGAATGCTTGAGATCAATATTCAGCTCGTCCGCCGCCCGCAGCAACATGCCCGGCTGTGGTTTGCGACAATCACACGCAAAGGAGAATTGTGAGATCTTTCCCTCTGGATGATGCGGGCAGTAGTAAATAGCATCCAGGCGAACGCCCGCCTCTTGTAGCTGTTTTGCCAGACCCTCGTGCATAAGCTGCAAATCCATCTCATCAAAGTAGCCATGCGCAATACCAGATTGATTGGTGATCAGCACCAGACAAAACCCCGCCTCCTGGAGTGCGTGCAACTCTGGACCAATACCATCCCACACCCTCCACAAAGATCAGCCAGTTCGAATTCACGGATAGAATGGCGTTGCCCGCGCGCTCAGCTGCCAGCCGCCAATCGACGGTAGTATTGCCGCAGCCCCAACAGGCCGGTGCGTGCGGCTCGTTGTGCAGGTCGGCCCCGATAACCATAGGATTGTTCTTATATCGACTGGCGAGCATCTGCCAATCAGAGATCCAGCGCGACTCGGGATACTGCGAGGTGTACCAGAGCGCCGATTGCGCGCCGGAGTCGGGACGATGGCGGTCCAGAATGATGCGCAGACCGAGCTGGCTGGCGTAGCCAATGATCTTATCCATTATCTGCAGACCCTATTACCATTATATAGAACGAAGGAAATATGGATCTATTACGAGGTGAACAAGTAGACCTTTTGCAAATATTTTAGCCCGATAGCGAACTGAGCGAGCGCGTCAGGCCGCAGCGGCGGCAGTAGCAAATATCGCCATTGAGCAAAAACGGAACCTTGCATCTGGGGCAGCGCCAGGAAACGGGAGACGGAGGAACACTCTGCTCCGGCACACGCACCGGGTCGTTGTTCTGTATTGGCACCAGGCGCGACGCCCTCATCCTCTGCTGCTTCAACAAACCAGGCATAGAGAGCAACTCGAACAGTTCGAGAGGACGTTCGGGGATGTTCGGAACAACTTGCTCAGATCGTGTATATACAGGCTCAAATTGCTCGATAGGGTGGCCTGCGAGTTGTTCGGTAGGATGTTCGGAGATATGCGGAACAACCTGTTCCGGCAGCGCAGATACAGGTCCGAACAGTTCAGTAGGACACTCTGCAAGCTGTCCGGTAGGATGTTCAGAGATATGCGGAACATCCTGTTCCGGCAGTACAGATGCAGGTTCCAACTGGCCGGTAAGATATTCTACGAGCTGTTCGGTAGGACGTTCAGGGATGCCTGGAACAATCTGTTCCGGCACTATATATGCAGGCTCGCGCTGTTCGATAAAGCGTTCGGGAGCGTTTAAAATGGCCTGGACGGATGCAGCAGGGATAGGTGAGGTGCTCTGCCGATTGGTAACGGTCGCTGCCTGCAGCTGTGGCATAGATGTACCATTGGTTGCTAAAGAAAGAGCCAGCGAGTGGGTGAGTGCCGCAAGCGTCGCCAGCCCGCTATCGACCTCTGCACGCGCTGCTCTCCACGCCAGCCAACGTCTATGGAGCGACGGGACAAGGCCCTGTGGGAAGAGCAGGATAACCAGCAGCAGAAGGCAGCCGAAGAGAATCTGATTGAGGCCAACCGCTGCCGCGCTGAACTGCTCCGTCAGATACGCCTGCAACGGCTCCAGGAGCAATCCTCCCACGACTGGACCCCATATGCTCCCGATGCCGCCGAAGAACGTCATCGTGACGATAGTGATATCGAGCGTTTGATCGAAGGCTGAAGAGGGATTGATATAGCCGGAAAAGTAAGCGGCTAGAGCACCGATCACGCCGATAAAGAACGCCGAGAGCGCGTAAGCCCCTAGCTTATGCCATTCTATACGGTGCCCGAGGCCGCGCACGTGGTCCTCGTCGTCGCGAATGGCTAAGAGGAGCAACCCATATTGTGTATGTCGCAGCTGCCACGAGACCAGCACGATGAGCAGCACGAGCGCGAGCGCCACATAATAGAACGGAATATTCCCCAGGTCAGCGCTCCAGTTCGGCGACGGCAGAAAGATGCCGGATGATCCCCCGGTGATCCCTCCCAGGTTGTACGCCAGCAATTGGAAAATAAAGAAGAAGGCAATAGTGATGACCATAAATGTATAGCGTTGGGTGCGCAACGCGATCCAGCCCAGGGGAATGGAGAAAATACTGGCAACCAGACCCGCTACCGGCAGCAGGAGAAAAAGGTTGTAGTCTCCCTGCAGGTGCCAATCCTGGCTTACCAGCGTCAGGGTATAGCCACCGAGCCCGTAGAAAGCTGCCTGCCCCAGCGAGATATAGCCAGTATAGCCAGAAAAAATATTCCACGCAGCAGCTGCTCCTGCCAACAGCAGAACCTCTACCGCTATGTTGGACACATCTGCGACGAGGGGAAAGGCCAGCGCCACCAGGATAAAAATAATGACGAGCGCTCGATTTCTGCCAAATTTCATTCTTCTGCATCGCTTAACAGGCTCTCAAGTGAGGATACTTAACGGGCCAGCGAAAAGCGGCCTCCTTCGTTACTCAGGATATAGGAAAAGCGCAACTCCATTCTGGGGGACGGAGCATTTCCACACACGAGCATAGTAACCAGTCCCGTAGCTAAAAGCAAGGAAAGACGTTTTTTTGGGACGATTTGGGGAGAACGCTAACAAAAAGGTATATGATGATACACGCAAAATTCCATACGGATAGGTCAACTTTTACACAAAGTTAGCGCTGCCAGGTACGATCCTCACATTGACAATACCGTTTTTCTCAGATATATGTTAAAAACATAGTAATTTGATCTAAATAATCAACATTAAAGCACGCAAAATTCCTGCTTTACCGGCTACTTTGCGCATGAAGAGCCATAGTTTGCTACTTTGAAGTACACCTGACCGCTCGTTCTCATGACTGTATAGCAGGAATGGTCGGAATAGGTAAAGAAAGGCTTACAAGCGGGCGCTCGCTCGTTCTGGGCACGGTGCTCGGCATACTGGTCGGGCGCTTTCCCGTGGTAGAGGAAACGGTCGGCTCGCTGATCCTGGGCCTGCAGGCACTGCCGAGCGTGTGCTGGCTACCGCTCGCCGTTCTCTGGTTCGGATTGACCGAGCAGGCCATTATCTTCGTGGTCGTGATGGGCGCGCTCTTCTCCATCACCCTGGGAATAGAGAGCGGCATAAAGAATACGCCGCCCATCTACCTGAAGGCGGCGCGCACGCTGGGCACACGCGGGCAGGCGCTCTATAGCCAGGTCATCCTGCCCGCGGCGCTTCCCTCCATCATCAGCGGACTCAAGCAGGGCTGGACGTTCGCGTGGCGCTCGCTCATGGCGGCGGAACTGCTCTACTTCACCCTGAGCCTGGGCAACCTGCTCAACAATAGCCGCGATCTCAACGACGCATCACAGGTCATCGCCGTCATGCTCGTTATTATCGCCATCGGGGTCGCCATTGATACCCTGATCTTCTCTACCCTCGAACGCACCCTACGCGAACGCTGGGGCCTGCAACGGTGAGGATGCGAGGCGGATAGTGATGCAGGACGCGCTCATAAAGCGCGCCCCTCAACGCGCCCCTTCGCCTCGGCTTCAGCGGCTTTCTTTTTAACAATGCGACTTTCGTCCAGCAAGCTATCAAACATATCCAGATACTCCTGTACTTTGTACTTGTCTACTATGGATAGTGTATCCGATCGCTGCAAAAATGTGTCAAACTATAAGATCTGCTCGGCCAACCTGGCGAAATGGATAGATCACAACAGCTAGACTTGTCTTCTTTTAAAAAGTGAGTTATACTCGTTTTACGAGCAAAAGACATCTTGCTTATCTTCTCTATTTCCACCTTTAGAATAGCAGATAAACAAAAAACAGCTATTCTGAAAGATGGTAACTCTTCCTTACGCTTCTGAGCTACATACAAAAATATTTGGGGAGGAAATGCAGGGATGCAAAAGAACCAGGCCGTGAAGGTTATCAGATCTTCTATGATTGCAGAGACAAACAACTACGTCCAACGCCACCATCTCGCTATGACCGTGACTCCACTGATTGGTCGCGAGGAGGTTATCAGCACAAGCCGCGCCCTTTTACTGCGCGAAGACACACGCCTGCTCTCGCTCATCGGACCCGGTGGCGTGGGCAAGACGCGGCTAGGCTTGCAGCTAGCAACGGACCTGTGGAGCAACTTCGCCGATGGCGTCTTTCTTGTTCCGCTAGGCTTTGTCAGCGATGCTGAACTGGTCATTCCGGTCATCGCCCACACTCTGGGCTTGCGTGAGAGCGACGACTATCCACTATTGGAGCATCTGAAAGCCTATCTCAGCTCTAAATGCCTGCTGCTGCTCCTCGACAACTTCGAACATCTTCTCGACGCCGCCCCCTCGCTCACCGAACTGCTCGCCGCCTGCCCCATGCTGAAGATACTTGTGACCAGCCGCACGGTATTGCATGTGCAGGGCGAGCAGGAGTTGACCGTTCCACCCTTGTCGGTGCCCGACCTGCAGCAAGAACTGGCATACGAGGAGGTCAAGTGTTCGCCAGCGGTCAAGCTCTTCTTAGAGCGCGCGCAGGCCATGCGGCCTGACTTCCAGTTGACGCAGGAGAACGCTGGCATCGTCGCGGAGATCTGTGCCCAGCTCGATGGCTTGCCGTTGGCGCTGGAACTGGCGGCGGCACGCATCAAATTGCTACCACCGGCGGCGCTGCTCGCGCGACTCGATTCCCGCCTCACCCTCCTGACGAGCGGGCGGCAAGATCTTCCCTTGCGCCAGAAGACTCTGCGCGACACCATTGCCTGGAGCTATGATCTCCTTTCGCCCGAGGAGTGGCTTCAAAGGGCAGAATGAGCTGGCCTTTATGTATTGCCAGGAGAGCGCGCCGCTCTGCAAAGAATCGGGCGATGTGCACAACCTCTCAGCCTCCGTCTACATGCTGGTTCATGGCCTGCTCGCTATGGGCGATGTCGCGGCGGCGCGCACACTGGCCCAGGAGACGCTTGCCTTTGTGCAAGGGGCGGGCGATAGGTGGGCCGTGGGTGCCCTGTCCTGTATGAATGGCTCCGTTGCCCTGTACGAGGGCGACTACGCAAGAGCGTGGCAACTGCACGAGCAGGGCATCGCGATCTTCGAGGACGAGGGCGACCTGTGCATGAACGGACTGATCCGTATGATGTTGGCCGATGTCGCTGTGGCGCAGAACAACGAGACGCAGGCACGCGTCCTCATTCAACAGGGCATCGAGATGTTTGAGCAGGTGGGAGCCTCGTGGTCGCTGGGAAGCTACTTCTCCTTCTGGGGACAGATCGCGCTCAATAGCGGCCATCTCCGTCGCGCCCACTTCCTGCTGCTGGAGGCGCTGCAATACCTCCAGCAGATGGACGATCAGCAGGGCCTGATCAGTGAGTATACGCTCTTAACCCAACTGGCGGCGCGTGAACAGAACTATTCTGCCGCCCGCGCCTTCGCCGAACGGTGTATCCAGACTGCGCGCTCTTTAAAGGCACAGGAGGCCATCATTGCCTGCCTGGAAAGTCTGGCCGCCATCGTCGCATCACAGGAAAGGGCGCAATGGGCGGCACAGCTCTGGGGCGCAAGCGAGCAGTTCTCGCAATCCGTCCACGTGGAGATAGCGCCGCCCATGCTCGACAATCGCGCTCCCTCGATCGCTACAGTACGCGAGAGTCTCGGCGAGCAGAGCTTCGCCGCGCTATGGGAGCAGGGACGGGCAATGCAACCTGAAGAGGCGTTGGCGCTATTGGGTCCCCCTCCATCCACCTCTGACGCGTCCATTCTTCCCGAAAAGCCCTCTGAGCCATCTCAAAGTGCTGATCCGTCCCCATTGATGCACGCTGGCCTGACGAAGCGCGAGCTCGATGTGCTCAGCTCCCTCGCTCAGGGACTCACCAATGTACAGATCGCGCAGCAACTGGCGCTTACTCCCGCTACCATAAACTCCTACCTGCGCTCAATCTATAGCAAGCTCGGAGTCACCTCGCGTACCGCAGCAGTGCGCTATGCCATCGGGCATAACCTGGTACAATTATGACGCGAAGCACCTCTTGCGCGTGATACACCATACTTCAGTAGATAGACTACCCTCATTCGCGGGTAGTCTATCTCCTTTCTGTAAAAGTTGAGCTAAATACCAGTAATTCTATTGATGTCTTTTTCATGTCTGTACAGTATATTTTACTATGTAGTATGTGTCGTATAGTTTACGATGCGTAAAGAGCGTAAAGTTCATATTAAGATTGTGTACCGCTTGCTAGCTCTATTATACGAGAAAACATAAAGAGAAAAGAAGGCTGAAAGTGGCACATGTAAAAATTCGGGGGTTGATGTCTATGAGTACTGATAAGCACGAGCCGCCGCTTGAGATGATGGAGACGCTGTCTACCCTGCTCTCCGAGGCCGCACACCTGGTCACGCAACTTCCTATGGAGTTATTTCCAGATGCGATCGAGCAGAGATTGGCAGAGCAGCTGACTTCCCTCTTGTTGGCGCTGAATGAGCGCGGCGTGGCCCTCGCTGTGGAGAAAGACAACATCACCATCCAGAGCGAGGTGAGGGCGGTGCGCGATACCATCAACGATGTAATTACCCTTATCGAAGAGCAGGGGGATCAGGAAAGATTGCTTGCTCCCAATCGTCGCGCTGAGCTGATACGCGTCGTTCTAGAGCAGAGCGAAGTGTTTCCTCTGGTAGACAGGGGAAGCATTCACAGAACGCAGATAGCGCTGTGGGTAGCACGCCAACTGGCCCAGAAGCAAAACGCGTAGGCGCTTTGCCATACACACCTCTGGCATATTTGTACCTTCGCGTGTATGGCAAAGCGGCAAATTGCTAACAGTCGGGATGGAGACGAGGAATACTATTCGTTCAGGTGGCGGCGATCTATCACGCGCTTCACCTTGCCCTCGCTGCGCGGCAACTGGTGTGGAGCGACGATCAGCACATGCGCGTGCAGGCCCAGCATCTGATGCAACTCTCTTGTCACCGCTGCCGCCAGGGAAGCGTTGACCGTGTCACCCTGCTGCTGAACATGGTCTTTCGCCTCGATGCGCACCTCCAATACGTCCAGTTGGTCGTGCTGGCGATCGACCACGATCTGGTAGTTGCTGGTCAGGTCGGGTTGGGAGAGCAGCACCTGCTCGATCTGCGTGGGGAAGATGTTGACGCCGCGCACGCTGAGCATATCGTCGGTGCGCCCCTTGACGCGCTGCATGCGTATGGACGTTCTGCCGCAGGGACAGGGTTCGGGGGTCAGCGCGAGGCGGTCGCGTGTGCGATAGCGCAGCAGTGGCAACGCCTCACGCGTCAGGCAGGTGAGCACCAGTTCGCCCATCTCTCCATCCGGCAGGTGCCGTCCGGTCTCGGGGTCGATGACTTCGGGATAGAAGTGATCCTCTTGAATATGCAGGCCATTGTGCTGCGAACACTCGGCGGCGACGCCAGGACCGATGACCTCCGTCAGGCCGTAGATATCGAAAGCTGCGATGCCGAACTTCTCCTCGATCTCCTGGCGCATGGCCTCCGTCCAGGGTTCCGCGCCAAAGAAGCCGACGCGCAGTTGCGTGCTACCTCGCAGGTCGATCCCCTCCTCGTGCGCCATCTCCGCGATCACCAGCGTATAGGATGGCGTGCCACCGATGGCGGTCACGTCCAGATCCTGCATGACCATCAACTGGCGGCGCGTCAAACCGCCGCTCATCGGCAGCACCGTCGCGCTAATGGTCTCTGCGCCGATGTGCAGTCCCAGTCCGCCGGTGAAGAGTCCGTAGCCGTAGAAGTTCTGGAAGATGTCGTCGGCGGTCACGCCGCCAGCCGCCAGCGTGCGCGCCATCACCTCGCCCCACACATTCAGATCGGCACGCGTGTATCCTCCAATCACCATCTTGCCCGTCGTGCCGCTCGACGCCTGCAGGCGCACAATCTCGCTCATTGGAACGGCGAACAGGCCGTAAGGATAGGTGATGCGGAAATCGTCCTTGATGGTGAAGGGCAGGCGCTCGATATCGGTGATGGAGCGTATATCTCCTGGCTGCACACCCTGGCGTTCGAGCGCGGCGCGGTAGAAAGGTACGCGTTCGTAGGCTCGTGCTACCTGGCTGCGCAGGCGCTCACCCTGGAGCGCGGCTCGTTCCGCTCTCGGCTGCGTCTCCGCTGCCGGGTTCCACAGATAGCCCGTTGAGCGCGTCGTTGCTCGATCCATAGAAAGATCCTTTCTGCTTCATTGCACGATCTTTTTGATGGCCGCTTTCTGGCGCTGGCGTTCGGCCTGCTCTACGCGGTAGCGCTCCATCACGGCAGCATGTTCCGGCGAGGCGAGACAATCCTCCTGCGCCTCAAGCAGGTCGGAGGTAAGCGCGGCGATATCTTTCTCGAAGGCGTTATTGATCTGGCGTTTGGTGTGCTTCAGCGCCGTAAAGGGGATGGTGAGTAGTTCCTGGGCAAGCGTCTGGGCACGCGTATCCATCTCTGCCAGCGGCACCACCTCGTGTACGATGCCCAGCGCCAGCGCCTCCTGTGCCGAGAAGCGCCGCCCCAGTAGGCAGAGGTACTTTGCCCGCGCCATGCCGATCATGCGTGCCAGGCGCATCGGGCCGAGATCGGCCACCACGCCCTCGCGCACGGCGGGAATGCTATAGACCGCGTCCTCGGACGAAACGAGCAGGTCGCAGGCGATGGCGAGCTGCAAGCCTCCGCCCAGGCAATAGCCCTGCACAGCCGCGATGGTCACGGCGTCGAGCTGTTCCAGGGCCGTTACGCCCCGCTCCCACACATCGAACCATTCGACCGAGAGGCGTCCCTGGGATAGTTCTTTCACATCCAGCCCGCTACAGAACGCGCGTCCCTCTCCACCGACAAGCACCACGCGTGTCTCGGCGCTCTGTTTCAGGTAATCGGTAGCCGTTACCAGATCCTTGACCCAGGCCCAGTTGCCCGCATTGAGGGCTTCGGGCCGATTGAGGCGCAGGCGTGCTAAGGGGCCATCCAGGGTGCAGTACATCGTTTCAAGCTCTAACGTAGGCATAAGTCAACTCCTTTGTTGGTGATACAGTGCCGCGTCGCTAACTTCACGAGGATGATGATATAACGATACTCGAAATGAAGGGGCAGGTCAACTCCAACATCTTAAAGAGACGTTCTCACCTCAAATGAATAGGATATAATTGACACGTACGCTCCATTTCATCAAGGAAGCCTATCCCTCCAGACAAAAGAGAAAGTAGTTTTTTCGAGGAGTCACATTATGCAAGCATTTCAGCTTTCAGACCTGATCGCGGCGCGGCAACGCTCCGAAGCACCGTACTACGAGTTTCTGCGCGTGCCTGCTATGAGCACTGGATTGTATCAGTTGGCCGCTGGCAGCGCAGATCCGCAACAGCCGCACACGGAAGACGAGCTGTATTATGTTGTGCAGGGTTGCGCACAGATACACGTAGGAGATGAGGATGCGCCCGTCGAGCCCGGTTCGCTCGTCTTTGTGGCGGCAAACGTCGAGCATCGCTTTCACACCATCACAGAGGATCTTACGGTCCTGGTCTTCTTCGCGCCAGCCGAGTATACGCGCAAGGATGGTCATCCGTAACAGAAAGAGCGTTACACCTCTTCGCGCAGCTTGAACGAGCCCAGCGACGCTTGCAGAAGGTCCACCCGCTGCGCGAGTTGCCCTATGTTACGCGTCGCTTCATGGGCACTGCTCTTCCTGTCGGCCTCCACTTCATTCTGCATGCTATACAGGACGGAGCGGGTGAGCTGGAGCTGCTCGGAAAGAAGCGCGTTGATGTTCTCAAGCTTTGGCGTCTGTAGCACCTGCTGCGCCTCGCCTGTCGTCAGGGCCAGGGATTGATCGCTCGCGGCAACCGTTGTAGCGATCATGTGCTCCATCATCGCAGCGGCCTCGGACATGCGCTGCATACGCTGCGTGCTCTCCTGCAGCAATTGCGTTATGTGCTGCTGCGTCGCGCTCGTCAGTGTATCTACCTCGCGCGTGACGGTCTTAATGCGGAGCATCCTGCCGCTCAATTCGTCGATCATGTAGTTGAAGGAATGCGCCAGGAAGCCCAGGGCGTCCGCCGTCACCTCCGCTCGCCCACGTAGATCGCCCGAGCCAAGTCCCTTCACCTCGTCGATAAGCTTTTGCACGTGGGCCTCTAAGCAATCGTGCTGCTGCTGAATATGCT
>JALYTQ010000314.1 GCA_030854195.1 Chloroflexota bacterium | reverse complement strand
AATCCAATCAGACGCCCTTGCGCATCATAATCTTCCGTTCCGCCGGTAATCCCGAGCGTAGCCTTCAACTGTGCGACGATGGCGCGATCATCCATGTTGGCCCTCCTACGTTGCTGTCTGTGTGCCTGTTGCCTGTTTGTGTGTTGTTGGGGGAATGAGGGATGAACCGATGATGAGTATAGCATAGGTGGGGTGGGTATGCCAATTCTAGCGATGGGACGAATGTGACACCATGCGTGTGTATATATGCGAAAAGAGCAAGATTGGAGAAGTTTCGTTCCTCCTGCTGTGCTACACTATTCCCTGGTGAGCACGGACGCACTTCGGCCTGAACGAGTGGAGAGGGCATGGCTCGCGCGCATGGACGTTCGTTCTGACTCGACCAGGAAAGAAGAGGAGAGACAATGTTTCATAGAATCATGGCGACCGGGTTGTTTGTACGCGACCTGGCTAGATGTACGGCGTTTTATCGGGACACGCTCGGGCTTGAGGTGCAAGAGAGCACTGCCGATTCGGCCTCTTTCCAGATGGAAAACGTGTACTTTTTCCTGCTGGAGATCTCAGCCGCCGCGCACATGATCAGTGAGCAGGCAGTTGAGATGAAGAGCGAGGGAAGGTATCACGTGCTTCTGGCCGCTGGTGTTGAGGATGTCGACGCCGCCTACGAGACGCTCAAGGCCAGGGGAGTCACGTTTCTCAGGCCCCCAACCAACCAGCCCTGGGGACTGCGCACGGCGTACTTTGCCGATCCCGAAGGCAACCTCTGGGAGATCAACCAGTCCCTTGAATCGAAACCAGACTAGAAGCATATGCATATAACGTCTTTCTCTGGCATAGAAGTGCATCGGGTAGCGATCCGGCAGCGTTCGAACGCGTGGTACAGCGCATGAGCGCCGAAAACATCAAAGAGATGTGCAGCGCCCACGGTGGGACTAGCGCCAGAAAAGTGCCGTGCTCAGACCTTAGCGCCTGGCCGTCGCCAGCTCGGCACCAACCTGCGCCAGTGCATCCGGCGTGACGATGCCTCCATTGAAGAGCATGCCACCAGCCTGCCGCACTACTTTTGCCAGATCGATAGCCCAGGTATGTTCCAGCAGCACGATCACTGCCGAGGTGCCCATAGGAATCGCCTCCGCCAGTTTTTCCGCATCCTGCGCCGTGGAGAGCCCCTCCAAGTTCCCTAACATATCTTGATAGGGTTGCCGCTCCTCATCATTCAGCTCGCTCACGCCCCATACCGCCGTCGTCCCCAGCAGGTCTTTATCGACAAACATCAAATCTACTATACGCACAGCGCCACTGGCCTGGATCGCCTTTAGCTTAGGCAGAATCTCACGCGTAAAATGACTATCCTCAACATCGATGACAACATATTCTAGTGAGCCTATCTCCATCGGTATTCTCCTCTCCTCGCGGCGACGACTGCTATGGTCGCCCCACGGTATATGCACTTTCCATCTACCATCATAAGCTTTGCCCATCACACATGCCTCACTCGAGAGTAAACTCGGCTCACAACGCGCTCACAGCGCTACAGTATTTCTGGCTCCCTCCCCCATCTTTCCTAATCGGCGGAGAGCATGACGACGTGCCCATCGGGATCGTTAATCAACGTGAAGTACACGCCGATGGAGGGCTCGAAAGCGGGCGCACGAGAGCTTTGATAGCCAGCACCGGTGAGGTCCGTGTACTTTTCATTTACGGCAGCCCGGCTTGCCAGGTAGTACTCGAAGATGACGGGATGCTGGTCCGCTGCTTCCATACGCCCCGGAGCATTCAGAAAGAAGGTTACTCCGCTCTCCATCTTCACCTCGACATGCTTCTTTCCTGCGCTCCCTTCAGGAATAGCCAGTCCGAGCCTTTGATAGAATTCCAGAGACTTATCCAGATCACGAGCGACCAGGCCAACCATATACAGTTCGAGTGCCATTATTTTCGTTCCTTTCGCAGCTCATAGGAGATTTGAAATCCCATTTGTCTTCAACTTTATGCTTCTATGATACGGCGAATGAAACGAGGGCTTCTTGCCTGTTCTTGCGCATCCTGGTACAAATGTGCGCGAATCTAATAACCCTGTCGATAGACCCGTGGGGTAAGGCCGAGATGTCGTCTGAAGATCCGCGTCAGGTGGCTCTGGTTGGCAAAACCACTCTCTATGGCAACGTGGGCAAGGGGCACATCGGTCTCTGTAAGCAGGCGTTGCGCTCTCTCGACGCGCTGTCGCAGCACAAACTGATGCGGACTCTCGCCCGTCGTCTGCCGGAACAGGCGCGCAAAGTGATAGGAGCTGAAGCCCGTCTGCTCAGCCAGTGCCTCTAGCGAGAGATCCTGGTCGAGATGGGCCAGAACGAAGTCCGTCACACGCTTCACCTGCCGCCGCGTCAACCCCTGTGACACTTCTTTTATGTCTACTGACGCGGAGGTGTAGTGGCTCAGAAGGTGAACAGCGAGCATCTGGGCGGCGGTCTGCGCGTAGAGCTTGCCGGTCGGGGTCTGCTGCTCCAATTCCCGCCACAACGTGAGTCCGATCTGCGTCAAGAGCGGATCATGGAAGCCGATGCGCCCTACGAGAGTCAGGCGAGCCGGATCGTAGCCCACCACCTCCTCGGCGGTGCGCGTGAGGAGTTCTTTGCTCAAATGGAGATGGAGGGTCTGCGTCGGATCGGAGGTGAGACCTTTCCAGCGCAGTTCGCCAGAGGAGCTTCCGCCAGGTGCCAGGATCAGGTCTTCCGGGTGGATGAGTGCTCCTTTCCAGGCACCATTCACAGGCCGCTGCTCCATATACATCGCTCCACCAGCGAACAGCACCAATGAGATATGCGCCATGTCGGTATCAGGAGCAAGCAAACCCTCGAACTGCCCTGGCTCGTGATATGCACGCGCCACCAGTCCTTCCCAGCCGATCTCATCACTGGAGAGAAAAAGTACCGGAGAGGCAGTCTTGTTAGCCGACGCTTGCGTAGAGATGTGTCGAGCAAACTTTTCAGCCATAATGATAGCTCACTTCCTTTGTCCACTAGCTTATAAGAGCACCTGCGCGTGCGTGATGATCTGGGTACGGCGCTGCACGCCGAACTTGCTACAGATGTTGGAGACGTGCTTCTTTACTGTGCCCTCGCTGATGATGAGCCGCTGCGCGATCTCGCGATTTGTGGCTCCTTCGACTAGCAGCCGCATAACGTCGCGCTCGCGGCTTGTGAGCGGCGCGAGCGGGGAGTATTCAGCAACCTGAGCGGAGATGGGCGGCAAGGGCACGGTCATCTTCGGCGCTGGCCTTGCGTTGCTATGGGCGTTGCGCTCGCTGGGCTGCTCGCTGGGTTCTACGCGTTGCATGCTCATTTGCGCGTCTTGTTGCAGCGCAAGAACTTGCTGGGGCGTGCGTTCGTATCCCACCTGCCACTGGGCGACAAAGGCTTCGTCGCCCAGGCGTGAGCGCGCTTGCATGAGCGCTTGTTCGTACAGGGCACGCTCTATGGGCGGAATGGGCGCGTCGATGGCTTCGCGCACGGCGGCGGCGGCTCCCCAGAGCTGCGCGGCCCATACGGCCTGGCCCTGGCGCACGACGATTTCGCCCAGCCGCTCCAGGCACGACGCGATAAACCAGGAGTTCGCTATCTTCATAGAGATCGCCAGCGCTTCGTCGATCAGGGAACGCGCCTTCTCGATGTTGCCACGCAAAATCTCCATAGTGCCGAGGTCCGCGAGGCGGTAGGACACGCCCTGTACATCCTTGCGCGCCTGTCCAATGGCGAGGCTCTCCTCCAGCACCTTCTGCGCGGTCTCGTAATCCCCCTCGTACAGTGGGAGCAGGCCCATGACGCCCAGCGCGTCGGCGATGAAGCGCTCGTCGCCAATCTCACGAGCGAGCGCGACGCACTCATTCAAGAGCGGACGCGCCTCCGCGTAGTTCCCTTCATTTAAGGCGACCAGCCCCAGGTAGCAGAGCCGCGACGACATCAGCCAACGGTCGCCGATTCTGCGCGAGAGGGCGACGCTCTCCTCCATGATGACACGTGCCCCCGCGTAGTTGCCTCTGTGCATTTCCAGATGGCCGAGCAGGTGCAGCGCAGACTCGGTCATGACGCGGTTCTCTAGCTTTCTGAAGGTGACGATGCACTCGTTTAGCAGCCTGGAGGCGCTGGGGAAGTTGCCCTGAGCGAATTCGATGCTGCCCAGGGCGAAGAGCCTGGAGGCGATGCCTTCTTCGTTGCCGGTCTCCCGGAAGATGGCGAGGCTCTCCTCTAGCAGCGCGCGCGCCGGTTCGTTCTCGCCCCCTTGCTGCAAGGCGACTTTGCCCAGGATGCCCAGCGCCTGTTCAATTGACCCACCTGGCTTCTTTATGTATACAGAACCGGGCGCGGGCTTCTTCTGCTCGCTTTGCTTATATTGCACCAGGTACGTGGCGATCTCCTTCTGGTTGCCCAGTTCCTTCGAGACGGCCAGGCTCTCCCCCAGCAGCGCGTAGCCGGTCGAGTAATCGCCCAGGTACAGAGAGACCATGCCGAGCGGCAGCAGACAGAAAGCCACGCCCACGCGATCGCCTATCTCGCGCAGGTGGCGCAGGCTCTCCTCTAGCAGCGCGTGCGCCTCTGCGTAGCCGCCCTCTTGAGCAAGCACCTGACCCAGACCACCAAGACTATAAGCAATACTGCGCTTATCTCCCAGCGCAGTGCTAAGTTCCAGAACATCGCTGTAGAGAGTCCGCGCACGCGCAAAGTCGGCCAACGCCAGCGCTTCATCTGCCAGCGACATAGTGGTGTCGAGTACTCCATAGGCATACTCGCATTGCTGCGCCAGTTTCAGGCTCATTTTGTAGAGCGTGTGCGCCTCCGAAGGAGCGTTTCTGGCGGAGGCCAGTCCCAGCTTGTTGAGCACGTTGACGATACCCGGCTGGTCGTTGAGTTCCTGGTACATTACCAGGCTCTCTTCCCAAAGCTCCCGCCCGCGCTGGTGCAGCCCCTGGCGGTTGGCGAGCGTGCCAGCGGCGTAATAAGCGTGTGCGCGCAGAGTCAGGGGGACGCGCTCGCTCTTCGCCAATGCGCGCTCGACCCAGTGCAGGCCCTCGCTGCAACGGTCGCGCACCAGCCAGAACAGCAGCAGCGCTCCACACAGGCGCAGGGCATCCTCGACGGTATCGTTCTCTTGCAGCCAGTTCAGGGCGGCGCGGATATTGTCGTACTCCTGCTCCAACCGGTTGAACCATTCTACCTGTCGCTCCTTGCGCAATTGCGCCTCGGCCTCCTCCGCCAGAGAGAGATAGTAGCTCGCATGTGCTGTGCGCGCTGCAGCGGTCTCGTCGCAGGCGAGCAGGCATTCCTGTGCATATTCGCGCACTGTACCGAGCATCATCAGGCGCACCTCGCCGTTATCTTGCTCTACATGTTGTAACAGGTTCTTGTCGGTCAGGGAGGCGCTGCAACGCAGCAACTGCTCTGCATCGTCTATGTGCAAGGCGCGATAAAATGCTTCGATCGCTTCAAATGTACAGCCGCGCACAAAGACTGCCAACGAGCGGAAGAGGCGCTGCTCCTCGC
>JALYTQ010000313.1 GCA_030854195.1 Chloroflexota bacterium | reverse complement strand
TACCACGGAACTTACTTGCTCTGAATGCAGAAAGCACTACAATCCACAGGCAGGTATTGCCAATCACGATAAAGCAGTTTGTCCTCATTGCAAACTATGTTTCAAAATTGTCAAAGCTGTTACTGACATGAAACAGGTTCCAGCATACAGGATGTATGCATTGCTTCTTTTTACTTCTGAAGGATTGAAAAAGTATATTCGCCCAACGGAAGTGGATCAAGCAAAATATGAGCAAGCGAGAGATCTTCTTCAAGGGAAGAATATGTTACTGCCTACTGCCACGATAGAACCTGGACATAATACCGACCAGATTCTTCGCTATAACTACAATGAGTGGCGACAGCTTTTCAATTATCGGCAGCAATATTGTCTTTCCTTGCTTCTACAGACAATTCTTGAAGAACCAAATGAAGCTTGCCGTGAGCTGCTTTTACTCCTCTTCTCAGGCACACTGGAATTTAACAATATGCTCTGTTCCTATAAGGGGGAAGGGACAGGTGCGGTAAGGCCCATTTTTAATCATCACATTCTAAAACCAGGCAGAATGGTTTTAGAGAACTCGGTATGGGGAAACTCAAAAAGCTCTGGTTGTTTTTCGACACTTTTCGAGTCCAGATTGATACCAGCACTTGAGTATCGTCAGGAGCCTTTTGAACTGAGTGCCATACAGGACAAAGAAAAGCACAAGGGGAAAAAGGTATTTGGTCTATCCTTTCCAAGTACCACATCTCTTGCGGCCAACTTCAACGAGTTAGATACTAACCATAGAGCGTTGATTTTCTGCACCAGTTCTTCCCGGCTCAATCTGCCTGACAGATCAGTTGATGTAGTAGTTACGGACCCGCCATACTTCGATTTTGTCCACTATTCTGAACTGGCAGATTTTTTTTACGCGTGGTTGCGTCTGAGCCTACAAGACAAGTATCCAGAATTCCTGGCGACAACCACACGTCACCATGAAGAGGTTCAACAAAGAGATGCGGAAGCGTTTTCTCAAGCGCTACTCAATGTATTTCATGAGTGTAACCGCGTTTTGAAGCCTGAAGGATTGCTTATATTCAGTTTTCATCATTCTCGTAACGAAGGATGGGAAGCTGTGGGTCAGGCTATTTTCAATGCTGGTCTAGGAGTTACAGCGGCGCACCCGATTAAAGCGGAGATGGCTGGTGCCTCTCCCAAATCCCAATCTAGTTCACCGATCAATTATGATGCGATCCTTGTATGCAAGCACCGAGGAACTTCTACACCAACTACCCTGGCAGCAGCGCTTCAGACAACACTCCAAAGGGTTCGGCACAAACTTTATCATATTTCGCAAAATAACAGGAGTTTCGTCCCGGCAGCCGGAGATATATTTGTCATACTGCAATCCGAAGCCCTCTGCACTTTTTCTCAACACTTCGGTCAGATCAGAGATACTTCTAATCTGACCGTTACGCTTCGGGATTTTCTTAAGACAACCAACAACTACCTGGGTATAGCTACCAACTATACTCCGGACAATGTAGAAGCTACAAGGACAATAGCTTAAGCTGGTTTAGATCGGCTCACCCGGTTCTAAAGCGATATCATCTGATTGCTCTGGCGGCAGTTCGGTGATGATAGAAATGCCCAGTTCTAAACGACCACGCATCCCTTGTCTCTCATTCTGGACCGTGGCAAATGGATCTTGTACAGTAATCTCCTGGACTTGAGAAGCATCGGTAGCAAGCCTATAAGCGTAAAATGTTCGTGCGAATGTACTGGTGCCCTTTCTTTGTATGGTCATAATCCTCTTTAAGTTTGAGTGCCCGGACTCTAAATCTGGTCGTGTATGAATCAGGGTGGCATGATGAAAAAGCGCATCAAAGCTCAGAGGATTGGGAAATACAACCATCGGTCTACGACGAATTCCGCCATCCCCATAACTTCCTTTGTTTCTCTCCATGGGACGTGGCTTGATAGTATCAAGGTAAAACGTGAAATTGTCATTTAATAGCCCACCATCACAGAGGACTAGAGAAGTTACCTGCACCTGCTTCTTTTCTAGAGCAGCCTTATCAGGCTCCTCAGAAACGAAGAGATAATAGGCATGGATGTCTAAGGGCTTTGCCGCCTTATCGTATATCCGAACTGTGTCACTGGGAGGCGTTGAATTGTAGTCGAGACCAGTTGCTCTAGCAATTCCACTTTTAGTAACCCCAAGTTTTTTTACTTCAATACCAATAATACGATCTAACGCAAAACGTAGTACTTCTTGCTTTTCTCCCTGGCATAATTCAGGGCGCATAAGAACCAGATCCGGTGTCGTTAGTGAAGATGCCTTAACACATTCCACATCGGGCGCGATCCTTTTCAATGCCTGAGCGATATATTCGTCAAAGGGGTCATCTTGTGTTATTCCTTTATCCCGCAGATTAAAAGAATATGGCATCGCACTGACATCAAAGAAAAGCTCTCTCAGCATCAAAAACGCCTCTACAGCTAGATCCTGATCATTATTCATAATCCGTTTCCTACATTTCCTAAGTAAAAATTCTAATCTTTTGACTCACTTGTACTTAGTTAAAAAAGGTTAGTAGCAGAGATAGTATAACCTGTTTTATACTTTTTTTCAAAGATAAGCTCGTTGGATAGAATGGCTCCCAATCTCGATCAAGAAAGATTCTATGCAACTACACCCAACAACGCGGTAAACGAATAGATTATAATGTAGGGATAAAGAATATAGAAGCCGTGGTCTATTCAGAAAGGTTGAGCACAATGGAAGAGAGAGTTTATCGCACCGACCTGACGCCGATGAGTTTTCTGCAACGCAGCGCCTTCGTGTTTCCCGAGAAGATAGCGGTAGTGCATGGCGAACGACAATATACGTACCGCGAGCTGGCTGAGCGCGTCAACCGCCTGGCATCGCACCTGCGCGCTATAGGCATGCAGAAGCACGATCGCGTCGCATTCTTGTGTCCGAATACACCGGCGCTGCTGGAGGCCCACTACGCCGTACCCGCTGCCGGTGGTATCCTCGTCGCGATCAACACACGTCTGAATACGTCTGAGATCGACTTTATCCTGCATCACTCTGGCGCGAAGTACCTCTTCGTTGATAGAGAACTGTACCCGCTGGTAGAGCCGCTGCCATTGGCGGGCATACAGGTTGTGCACATCGACGACTCGGGTGCGCCCGAAGATCCCTACGAAATATTTCTTACTGAGGGTTCGCCCGAGCCGCTCGCGAGTTGGCTGGCGGACGAAGAAGAGACGATCTCCATCAACTACACCTCGGGCACCACGGGCAATCCAAAGGGAGTGATGTACACCTATCGCGGCGCTTACATGAACGCACTTGCCGAGGTGATGACAACTGGCATGAATCGCCAGAGCGTCTATCTGTGGACACTCCCTATGTTTCACTGCAATGGCTGGTGCTTTACCTGGGCCGTAACCGCTGTAGGGGGAACGCACGTCTGCCTGCGCAGAATCGATCCCGCCGCGATCTGGGCGATGCTGGAGAGCGAGGGCGTGACGCACTTCAACGGCGCGCCTACCGTGCATATCTTCCTGGTAAACTATGCCAACGCACACCGTCTCGCCAAACAGGTCACGGTCACGATCGCGGGTGCGCCGCCCTCGCCGACGCTCCTGGGCCAGATGAAGCAACTTAACATGCGCACCATCCACGTCTATGGACTCACAGAGACCTATGGACCCTATACCGTCAACGAGTGGCGCAGCGAATGGGACGCGCTGCCCGAAGCGGAACAGGCTCGTCTGCTCGCCCGCCAGGGGCAGGGGAACATCACAGCCGAGCGGGCACGCGTCGTCGATACCAATATGAACGACGTACCACGCGACGGAGAGACGATGGGCGAGGTCATCATGCACGGCAATAATGTCGCCAAGGGCTACTACAATAATCCAGAGGTCACGGCAAAGTCGTTCGAGGGCGGCTGGTTCCACTCCGGCGACATTGGCGTCTGGCACGCTGACGGCTATATTGAGCTGCGCGACCGCGCGAAGGATGTGATTATCTCGGGTGGCGAGAATATCTCAACCATTGAGGTCGAACAGGTCGTTGCCCAGCATCCCGCCGTCCTGGAATGCGCGGTGGTGGCCATCCCCGACGAACTCTGGGGCGAACGTCCCAAAGCCTTCGTCACGCTCAAGTCTGATCAGAATCCTACGGAGCAGGAGATTATCGCCTATTGCCGCCAGCACCTGGCCGCCTTCAAATGTCCCGTCGCCGTGACGTTTGGAGAACTGCCGAAAACGTCGACCGGCAAGATCCAAAAGTACGTCCTGCGAGACAGGGAATGGGGCGGACGCGCCAAACGCATCAATTAAGCTCGCCTTGCGTTGAGAGACATTAAAAAATCGAGTGCGACGCGGTTGAATTGCTCCGGATTCAAAAAGCTACTTGCGAGGAACATGGTTATGCTATATCATGTTGGTATGGGAAAGATGGGAAAGAGCTGAATCGAGGGAACGTGCAATGGATGGATCAATTCAAGAGCTCGCGCCGCGCATCAGTGATTGTCTGAAGGTCATTTATACAATGCAGGAACGCGGGCTGAAGGTATCGACCTCCGCCGTAAGCGAGCGGCTGAGGGTGAGCGATGCCACGGTCACGATGCTCTTCAAGGACTTCGCGGCGGTGGGCTGGGTGGAGCACGTTCCCTATCGCGGCGTGCGGCTGACGGAACTAGGTACGCGCAAGGCAATGGAGGTGATTCGCCATCATCGCTTGCTTGAACTCTACCTGGCCCGTCAGCTCGGCTATAGCTGGGACAAGGTCCACGAGGAGGCTGATAAGCTGGAGCACGTCATCTCAGAAGAGTTCGAGGATAAAATCGATAGCCTGCTCGGCTACCCAACCGTCGATCCTCACGGCGATCCCATTCCCAGCAAGGATGGTATCATCTCCACGCGCAATGGACGCTCGTTGCTAGAGCTGCAAGATGGACAACACGCTCGCGTGTTGCGCGTCAACGACCAGGACGCCGACAAGCTACGCTACCTGGGCCAGCTCGGATTGTATCCAGAGGTCAATGTTCAGGTCATCGAGCGCGCACCTTTTGATGGGCCGCTGCGCATCCTCGTGGGCGATGCGCCCAACCAGGCGGAACACCAGTTGGGCGCTGGCCTGGCCGAACACATTATTGTGACACCGTAGAATCAGTCTCATCCTGCGTTGCAACAGCTTTAGCACGCACCAGATAGAGAGGACGCGACACACGGCCCGCGATGCGCGGTGCCACGCTCCCTGCCAGTCGTGCATCCAGCCCCACACGACCGTGACTCGCCATCACAATCAGGTCCACCTTCCAGCGTTCGGCCAACCCAAGTACCAGCGGCACAGTATCACCACGCAACACATTGATCGTCGTATTGACACCTGCCGCGCGGCACTGCTCGGCGGCCCGTTCCAGGTACTCTCCCGCCTCCTGCTCAGAGAGATCAAGAACCGCCCGCATCGTCGTCGGCAGGAGCATGCCAGAGAGCGCCCGACCGCCCGAAAGCGTCTCCAGGGTAGGAATGACCAGGGCCAGGTGCAGTGTGGCGGCGAAAGCCTGGGCCAGCGATATGGC
>JALYTQ010000312.1 GCA_030854195.1 Chloroflexota bacterium | reverse complement strand
CCATAGCATCGCGCAGCAGGACGCGCTCGCCCGCGACGAAGATTGCGCTCAAGCCCTCGCCCTCGCTCGTCAGCGGCCCATTCTCGGCCTTGACCGTCGAGGCAAGCCAGCGCTCATCGATGCCGCCCCGGTGCGCGCCATACGCGTAGAGATCGCGCGTATCCAGACGCAGCCGCCGCCCTGGGACGCAGAAGACACGCGACACCCAGTTCGGTGCCAACCGCACAATCCCCTCGCCCTGCTCCAACGCCTGCCTCGCCAGTTGCCGCTTTTGCTGATCGTTCATTGAAAAACACTCCTTTTCCATAAAATCCAAATATCCTGTAATAACACCACAACACCTACCCAGGTTCCTTGTCATTAAGCATATCACCTGAGTTACACATAGTTGCTACCAGGGTCTCGCGCAAGGTATCATCAAGGGAGATGCGATTCTTAACATTGAAAGGACCAATCATGGCAACAACATATATGCAGGGGAAAATCTGCCTGGTCACGGGCGCGAACTCGGGGATCGGCAAGGCAACGGCGCTGGGCCTGGCACAACAGGGCGCGACCGTCGTTATGGTGAGTCGGGACGCGGCGAAGGGCGCGGCGGCGCGGGACGAACTGATCGCGAAGAGCGGCAACAGCGCCATCGAACTCCTGCTTGCTGACCTCTCGTCGCAGCAAGCGATCCGCCAGCTCGCGGAAGACTTCAAGCAGCGTTATGCACAACTGCACGTACTGATTAACAACGCTGGCGGCTTTTATGCAAAGCGGCGGGAGACTCCCGACGGATTGGAGATGACGTTCGCCGTGAACTATCTCGCGCCCTTCCTGCTCACAAACCTGCTGCTCGATACGCTCAAGGCCAGCGCGCCCGCCCGTATCGTCAATGTAAGCTCGGCGGCGCAGCAGAGCAACTTCATCGACATGGACGATCTGCAGGCAACGGCACGCTACAGCGGCTGGCGCGCCTATGGACAATCGAAGCTGGCGGAGGTGCTGTTCACCTACGAGCTGGCGCGCAGGCTACAGGGAACGGGCGTCACGGCCAATTGTCTGCACCCTGGCTTCGTGGCCTCCAACTTCGGACAGTCGAACGCAAATCCCGTCATGCGCACGATGATGAAGCTCATCTTCTCCAACATGGGCATCTCGACGGAAGAGGGCGCGAAGACCTCGCTCTACCTGGCCTCGTCGCCCGATATAGAGGGCGTCACCGGCAAATACTTTGTGAAGAGCATCCCCAAACGCTCGGCCCCGCTCACTTATGACGAGTCGCTCCAGCGAGAACTGTGGGAGAAAAGCGAGCAGCTGGTGAGGTTGGAAGCAAGGGTGTAGAGAGATAGGGAGCCTGAACAGGTTCCCTATTTTTTCGCGCTCTATGCGGTATACTACTCATAGACAAGAGATACGACAGACACTACGCAACCGTCGCAGGCAGGCGTCCGTATCTACTCCACGTACGAAAGCGAGAGGAAACATGTCAGCAGAGCAGCAACAGATCGGTCCCTATCGTCTCCAGCAACGGCTCGGCTATGGCAGTCTGGGCGAAGTCTACCTCGTCACCGATACGCGCAGCAATCGGCAGAACGCCCTGAAGCTCCTGCGGGCCAGCGCGACTACCTCGGCGCAGGAGGTGCGCTTCTTCGAGGGCGAGGCGAAGACGATCAGCCAGTTCAATCATCCGCATATCCTCCCACTCCTCGACTATGGCGAGACAACGCTCGATGGCGCGCAGGTGCCCTACGTTGTGACGCCCTTCTGCCCGGACGGGACGCTTGTGGCGTGGCTGCGGCAGAACAGCAACGCGGGCATCGTGCCACCTCAAGATGTGGCGTCCATCGTCCAACAAGGGGCCGAGGCGCTACAGTACGCGCACAACTACGGCATCGTGCATCAGGATATCAAGCCCTCGAACTTCTTTCTGCGGAGTAGAACGGCAGGCGTGCCAGACCTATGGGTAGGCGATTTCGGATTGGGACAGATCACACGCGACGAGGGAGACGCCAACCAGGCCGTGCGCGGAACACCTACCTATATCGCGCCGGAGCAATGGGCCGGACAGCCCGTGCCAGCGACCGATCAGTACGCGCTGGCCGTGATGGCCTATCAAATGCTGACGGGCCAATCGCCATTTCAGGGCAATCGGGAGCAGTTGAAATACGCGCACAACAACCTCTGGCCCTCACCTCCCAGCACGGCCAACTCCGCGCTGCCCCACGAGATCGATGGTGTCCTCCTGCGCGCACTGGCGAAGAGTCCCGGCGAGCGCTTCAGTAGCATTACGGCCTTCGCCAACGCCCTGCAACAGGCGCTACCCGCGTCGGCCAGCGCGCCTGGACAGGGGCCGGTCGTGCTGCCCCTCGCGAACAACGTCAGCAACGACCCATTCTACAATGACGCGACCGTCGCGAGCAATGTAGTCCGTCCTGCCCAGCCCGCGCAACCAGCGGTCCAGCCACTACCGCCGTTCCCGCCACCACAAAACGACATCCCGCCGCTCGCACCCGCCATGCAGCAGAGCACATTCCCACCCAACGACCCACAGCGCCGCTCGACCAATACCACGCTCATCGTGCTCACCATCGCCCTGGTCGCCGTCCTGCTGATCGGCAGCGTCATACTCTTCTCCGTCCTGCGCGGAGGCAACACGGGCGCGCTGCCACCCGCTGCTGCTACCGCTACGGCGATCACCAACGCCACCGCAACGGGCCAGGTAAATAGTCAGACAGCCACGGCGAGCTCCAGCAACGCCACGGCCACCGCTACCGCTGAGGGCGCGCAAAACTCCGCGACCGCTACTGCCCAGGCCAACAACGCGAATGCTACAGCAACAGCACAGGCCAATGGACAGGCGAACGCGAACGCCACCGCCACCGCGCAGGCCAATGGACAGGCCAACGCCACCGCGACGGCAACCACCCTGACGCAGTTCAACGGTAACTGGGTCAACGACGATTCGGGGCAGACGAAGGGCGTCAGTCGGCTCAACATCACCAACAACGGCACGACGATTAGCGTGCAGGCATTCGGCAAATGCGGAGCCTCCGACTGTCTGTGGGGCACTCAAACCACGCTCTTTACCACTCCCCAAATTATTGTCAATTACACCTTGAATACTGGGAGCTTAGAGGCTCTTACCATCTCGCTGAACAATCCGAACCAGCTAAAGGTAGTTGAGGTCAGCCCGACCAATGGCAACGCGACGTACACCTTCCACAAGACATAACAGTAGGGATGGGCCTTGCGTCCATCCGGCTCAGGGAGCAGACGCAGTGTAACAGCAGCCTGCTCCCTATCGCAATGCTCTACACTCTCGCAGAGACACAAACCGGAAGATTGAGCTAACTACCAGTGGTGCCCCGTATGGAAAGCCCGATATGGTTGCCCGCCGGGTCAGTGAAAACCGCCCACCAGCCAACGTGCGGAATCTCCGTTTTGGGAATTACCGTTTTCCCTCCATGCGCCTCTATGGAAGCCAGGGCGGCGTCGATGTCGTCGGTCGCGAGATAGACCAACAATCTATCTGGCTTATAGGTGGGTTCCGAGGGTTTCGCAAACCCTCCACGAAGGCCGCCCTCGGATTGGAATATGGTATAGTTGTGTTCCAGATTAGTTTCAATCTTCCAGCCAAACACATCATGATAAAATGTACTTACTGATTCTGGGTTGGTGACGGGAATCTCAATATGCGAAATTGGATGATTTGCCACGAGTTTGCTTCCTTTCCTGGAACTCTTTGATCCACATGAGAGGCGAAAGTCCTCTGCTTCCCTCAAGACGAGGGTTACGTACCAGGAGAGTATAGCAAAAGAATGGCGACAACCCTATGTCACATTTAGGTGTAGTGATATGCAATTTCTTGCGCCACTTGCTGAACATGTATACGCAATTCTTCAGGTGCAAGCACTTTTGCATCAGTGCCAAGGCTCAACAAAATACGCACGAGCCAATCGTACTCCTCTCGTCGCAATCGTACTTTGAGGAGCCCTTCACCTTCGCTCAGTTGCTGGATGTGGGGTGTCAGATGTGGTTCGCGTTCAAGCCGTAGTACGCCACGAGCTGTCAGATAGATGCATATCTCTGGAAAGGAGGAATGGATATGGGCGATGGGGAAAGCAGGGCGTTCCATTTGTGGAGGCGATGGAGCCACTTTCACATCCAGAAAACGGTCAACACGGTACACACGTATGGCCTTCCGCTCATAAGAGTATGCCTCACAGTACCAGAGACCTGCTTCGGTCCGTACAAGCATTGGAAGCAGAGTTTGCTGTGAGACCCCTTTCTCAGAGCGATAGGTCGTAGTAATCCATTGTTCTTCGCGCGTGCATTCCAGAAGGCTGTCGAGGAATGGAGTCGGATAAGGTCGCGAGGGAACATCGAGAGAGAGTGCTTGCGTGAGTTGGTCAAGCTGCTCATGCGCGTGTCGAGGGATGAGGGTCTGAACTTTGGCAAGCAGTGACTCACGCTCCTGTTTGAAGGGTGTCTCGCTGAGTTGTGAGACGCTGCTCAGCGCCAGGCGTAACAAAAGGGCTTCATGCAAGGTTAATGCGAGCGGAGGTAGGGAATAATCTGCGGGTAAGCTATAGCCGCCAGCAACTCCCAGACTAGCTGCGATAGGGATGCCCATTTCGCACAAGGCGTCAATATCACGTTGAATCGTGCGTCTGGACACCTCAAAGCGGTGGGCGATCTCTCCGGCACTACGTTTCCCTGCCTGTAAGAGCAAAAGAATAGCGGTCAGGCGATCAATACGATTCATCTTCTATCCTCCTGGGATGAAAGATGCAAGATGCTTTTTAACTGCTAAACAGCAAAGAGGAAGCTTCGTTGCTTCCTCTTCGACGCGAGTGTCTAAGCTATGCTTGCGGGTGTCCGCCCGCATTGCCGCGATATTCGCCGTGGGCGTGGCCCGTGCTTGTCAGGGTAATGCGAGCGGGCCGCGTCTCTGTGCTGGAGAGAAACATGATGACCAGCACGCCATTGCCATAGGTCACGTTCGCATGCTCGCCATCAACCGGCTCCGGCAGCGTCAACTCGCGATGGTAGCCACCGGCGCTCCACTCGTCCAGAAGAACCTCTTTGATATTCTTCAAGGTGGCGCGCACGTCACCATGCAAGATCAACTGGCCTTCTTCAGTTACCTGAACGAGGATATCATCGGCCTCCAGTCCTGGCATCAGGGCTGCAACGGTCAGGTGGTCAGCGGTTCGATACATCTTTACGAGGGTTGGGTGCAGTTCTGGCTTCTCCTGCATGCGTTCTATCTCCTCCATCCCTACTATTAAGTAGTGTTCAACGTTCTGTGGTTAGTATGCGCGAATGGGCGCGCAAGTGTCAAGGAAGACAAGAGCGCGCCCACACAAACAGAGCCTTACTTCATACCCCTGCTCAGCGTCGCCAGGAACTCCGCGTTGCTGTTGGTCTTCGCCATCTGCTGCATAAACGCCTCCATCGCCTCCAGGCCCTGCTGGTCGGCAAGCTGAGAGAACATGCGGCGCATCGTGATGACGGCGCGATACGTGCGATCGTCGTAGAGCTGCTCTTCGCGGCGCGTACCGGAGAGCGTTAATAACACAAAGAATAGCCGTATTATTC
>JALYTQ010000311.1 GCA_030854195.1 Chloroflexota bacterium | reverse complement strand
AAGGAGAGGCGTCGCTTTGCCCGCGCGCGCATCTCTTCGCTCTCAGGATAGTGCATCTGCGCCACCGCTTCGGGCAGCGGCAACAGGTCCGCCTCGGAGCGGATCGAGGCGGGCAGGTACTCGGGGATCATAGCGGCGTAGCGATCGACGACCCACTTGGTGAAGGTGCGCAGCGACTTCGCGTTCAAGCCCTCAGTCAGTGCGTAGGTTGGAACAAGGCGTCCCGTATTCAGCAGGTCGCCCTGCTCCGGCAGCTCGTGCGTGCGCACATTGAACTCGACCCTGTTGCCAAAGCGCTGCTTGATGCCGGTAACAACCAGGTAAGAGCCCTTTGCCGCGCCGAGCGTTTTCTGCAGGTAAGGCTGGTTGAACCACGTGACATAGAGCTTGCCGGTCTCGTCCGAAATCGTGGCGATGGTGCGCGCCTTGCCCGCGCCTGTGCGCTTCGTCTCGACCTCCCAGATCAGGCCCATCGTGGTCGTCAGTTCGTTAAAGGGAACGTTAGCGATCTTCTCAAGTTTGCTGTAGTCGCGATGCTCGCGTGGAAAGTAGAACAGCAAGTCGCGTATAGTGCGAATGCCGAGGTGGTGCAGGCGCGTTGCCGCTGATGGACCGACCTTGGGCACGGCGGTCACGTCGGCGCTCAGGAGCGTCAGGGTAGAATGCCCCTGCGACATACCAGCTTCCAGGCGCACGGTATTCTGCGGCGGTGCTGGCGGCGGCTGTAGCGGTCTCAGCTTTGCAGCATCCGGTAGCGCTTTTGTTGCCTCTGCTGACGGCTTTATAGATGAACTCTTTTCCGGCGTTGCATGCGTGCGGTGAGGCATACTCGGCGGAGTTGCCTTGCCAGGCTCGCGGGCTGGAGTATGCGCGGCCTTCTCCACAGGTTCAGCGACACGCGTGGCAGATGCCGTTGGAAGCGTGGAAGGGGCAGGCGTGTCAGTTGGAGCGTCTAGTTCGTTCAATACGGCAAGGGCGGCGCGCAGGTTGGAGGCGCGCTGGAGAGGGTCCTGGCTATGATACCCTTCTAGCTGCTCGATAAAGCGATAGATTGGTCGCTGGTCCAGCGCGGCATTTTTGCATATGCTCGTCGTCTCATCGGCCCAGCGCGCTAGAAAGCGCTCCAATCCACCCGGCTTGATGGCCTGGTCCTGGTGATGTGTCTTCTGCTCATATTGTAGGACTTTGCGCGCCCGCTCGATATAGGGTGCGAGCGCGCTCTGCTGCTGGTTTGCCATACAGTCAACTACTCGCCTTGCTTGTTATTGTTTTCTCTCTCCCATCTTTCAGTATCCTCAAGCGGATCAATACCCCAGCCATCCTAGAGAAAGATGTGCGAAGCGTCGGAGGCGCTGAGGAGTCTGGGACCCCTTCAGAGTAGATACATAATAGAGGTTTTTTGGAACAAATGTCAATGGGAAATTTGCCTATTCTTTCCGCTCTCATCCCCCAACCAGCAAACAACAGAAGTAGCGTATAATGAAGTGGCATATAACAATGCGAGGGCATGGAGTTTCTAAAGAACAAGATAAAATGACACGGAGGAACAACCAATGGCGAAAACCTGCACCCATCTGGACCAGATACAAGAGGTCACGCCCAGCGCGAACGGCTGCGAAGACTGCCTGAAGACAGGAGATACGTGGGTGCATCTGCGCCTTTGCCTCTCTTGTGGGCATGTCGGTTGCTGCGACTCTTCGAAGAACAAGCACGCGACCAAACATTTTCACGCGACCAAACACCCGATCATGATGTCCTACGAGCCCGGTGAGAACTGGGGCTGGTGCTATGTCGATGAGCTTATGCTGGAGTTTGGCAAGTAGCAGATGGGCATAGCCCATTAGCCGATACGCAAACAACCGCTGAGGTATTCGATGAGGAATATGGCGGTCACAACAATGACCGCCAGCAGGACCGGTTGCACGAGGAGCCGCCTCTCGCGGCTCCGACTGCTGAAATAGCGTATAAGGCCGATGCTGACGAACACCAGCACCGCGCCGATGCTGACGTATTGCAGCATGTTGAGCGCGCCGGAGCAGGTCGCGGCGGGCTGCCGGTAATTGTATAGAAGATTGAGCCCGATCACAACAGCGCTGAGAATGGGCAGCAGAACCTGATTGATCGCGTTGATGACGCGCTGGTCCCCACGCTGACTGCGCACATACAACCAGACCATCAGGCCGATGAGAAACACGCCTGCAATCAGGGCTGCGATATTTCCAGGACTGAATAACATTATGCTGACTTATCAACCTCTTCCGACTCTGGCGCGTTGAAGTGGATCTCCAGCGCCTTATTCACGAATTTTGCCACCGTCGCTTCCTGGGTAGCTAGAATCGAGGGTAGCGTGATGTCGCGCTTGAAATTGCCAATCTCGATGCTCATCTCATCGCCGTGTTTTGTCATAAACACCTTGTTCATCTCGACGTGCGGCAGTGGCAGGCGCAGCACGTACATATCGCCCTGGCGCGTCACTTCCTGAACGGGACCGCGATAGAAGATCTGCGTCGGGTCCTGTTCGCCGAAGATGGTCTGTGCCAGTTCGCCAAGTTGTGGAATACCGAGAATCTCACGCGAATAGTAGGGACCCTCCCACACAGGCAGCGGCGCGAAGGTCTGGTGAATCTGCGCCCTGAGCTTCTCCTGATTGTGATAGAGCTCCTGCATAAAGGCATCCTGATAGTTGCCTGCCGGGAGGACGCGGTTACACACCACGCCGTCGATGGGATAACCGAACAGCGCCAGGTAGGTCTCGGCGCGCAATGCCTCCTTGATTACCATGCGCTCGGGATTCACCACCGGGCGGTATGAGCTGATCTCGGGATTGGTCAGTGCCGCGCGCAGATCTTTGACGCGTTCGCTGAGCTTCTGTATCGCGTCCATAATCTCAGTAGTTGGCAGCACAGCCTTGAGCAGCGGGCGCGCGAGGTTGAGCGTCGTGCTATTCAAGCCGGTGATGCGTCCGGCGTACCACTGAAAGGTATCGGGCATGCTCAGCAGGCGCACGGTTTCGCCGGTGGGAGCCGCGTCGATCACCACAACGTCGAAGTTGCCTTCGCGGGCATTACGGTAGATATTGATGAGGCTCACGATCTCATTCATGCCGGGGATGAGCGCCAGTTCCTCCGCCATCACATCATTGATGCCCTGCTTGCGTAGCGCTTTGGTCATCGAATCTTGCAGCCGACTCCAGCCCCGTCGCATCTCGTCGAGCACATTCACCTCTTGCGCCCAGAGATTGGGACTCAGCTCGGTCGGCTCAGAGGTCAGTTCGGTACGTAGACAATCGGCGAGGCTGTGCGCCAGGTCTGTGCTGACAACCAGGGTGCGTTTCCCCTGTGCGGCAGAGCGAACGGCGGTGGCTGCCGAGACGGTGGTTTTTCCGACGCCGCCTTTTCCAAGGTAGAGAATAATGCGCATATAGTTCCTTAAAAGTTCTTTTCTGGTAACTCTTCAGTAGGGATGGGGCTTGCCTCCATCCGCTTCACCAGAATACTGCTCCTGGAGTGAATCGCGGTCATTGGGCCGGATGGAGGCAAGCCCCATCCCTACTAATATGTTCATCAGTATATACGTAAGCTGCACGGTTTCGGTTTGAGCTTCCATATTTCCCAAAAAAATATTGATTTTACCCATTTGTAGGCGATGCACACATCTATACTTACGTCGATAGCTGTAGAAATGGGTAGACATGTGCCACTAAGCCTATAAGTTTATACTAACAACAAGGCCATCGTGAGTAGCATGCTCTCCTTGCCACAGCGGAAAAAACAAACAGGAGCGAGTGATGCGGCAGGAACAGGTGAATGAAGCCTACGAATACTGTCGTCAAGTGACGCGACGTGCATCAAAAACTTTTTATTGGGGCTCAGCATTTTTGCCTTTGGCGAAGAGGCGCGCCATCTGGGCGATTTACGCCCTTTGTCGCGTAGTTGACGATATTGTCGACGAGGGATATGATCCCGTGTCGCCGCGCCCAGGCCATCTCAGCGGTTCGCATGACCCCTTTCAGGCGCTGGACTACTGGCGTCTTTCACTTATGAAAATCTATCAAGGGGGGATGGCTGATGATCACCCGGTGCTGCGGGCGTGGTGCGATATGCTCACGCATTATGCAGTGCCGCTGCAGCCCGTGCTTGACTTGCTTGACGGAGTTGAGATGGACTTGACGCGCAACCGTTACCATACCTTTGATGAGTTATATGTCTATTGTTATCGTGTAGCTGGCACGGTCGGTCTGTTGACGAGTCCGATTTTCGGCTATCAAAAAGAGGAGGCGCTGACCTATGCCGTCGATCTAGGTGTTGCCTTGCAATTGACCAATATTCTGCGCGATGTCGGCGAGGATGCGCGTCGTGGCCGCATCTATCTGCCCCTGGATGAGATGGAGCGCTTTGGATACAGCGAGGAGGATTTATTGGCCGGTGTGATCAATGACGCTTTTTGCGAGCTGATCCGTTTCCAGATGGCGCGCGCCGACGACTACTATCAGCGCGCACTCCCTGGCATCGCCCTCTTGAGTTCCGATTGTCGCCTGGCTGTGCGCCTGAGTGGGACCTTATATCGCGCCATCCTCGATCGTATCGGCCTTAACCAGTTCAACGTTTTTACCAGGCGTGCGAGTGTTCCACTCCAGACAAAGCTCGTGGCAGTCCCGCAACAGTGGGTATTACACCAATTTGAGGCGCGTGTAAAGGACGCGCACGGAGTGTAGCGGAATAGCAAAAAGCTGGTACCCCATCGGATACCAGCTTTTGCTTAATATATGTATTTCATTGAAGCAGGAGAGCACAGACGGGCGTACTCTTTTCTGTCAATGGATAGTATTCATACGTCTATTCTTCCATTAAGCACGAGGAGCCTGAGAAACTCCAGGTGGCGCACAATCTCCACGCGGTCACTGCCGCCATTTTGATACCACCGACGAAGCCAGAGCAAGGAAACGATCTCGTCCTGACTAAAACCGCTCAGGCTGAGCAGCTCCGTCTCTTTTACGCTATTCTCAATGTTTGCTTCCAATTCTAAAGGCTGTGTATTCATAACTTGTGTCCTTCACCTGCGCCTATAGTGGGCGTCCCATCACTATTGTCTTCTACTGTCGTTGTTGTTCAGCGACTTTGTAGCAGGAAGTGACTTACTAATTAACTAGACGCTTGACCCTACGCTTTTTCAAATACCAGTTTTTGCTACTCATCTTTCTACCCCTCCACATAAACGTATTCCTTCTGTACATAGTATAGGCGGCAAAGAACGTGGTTGCTATCTCCTTGCAGACAACAGGAGAATGAAATAAGTCACAATTCGCCCTTTTTGACTACTACCATGCTCCTACTTATGTAGGAAACTTCGTAAGATGAGTTATCTGCCCCTATATACGTTCAAAACGTCGTAAGGGTTCCAATTACAGAGACCGAATTTGCCTGTAATGATTACACGCGGGATGAGAAACATATTTTCTAATCTTCGAGCGAGTAATTGTCGAGGTTTCCATGTCTCTAAATAAATAGACGTTGACGCGTTACAAAGCGGGGAATAAAATTTGTAAAGGCGCGATTTCCCCCTTGTAGGGGAGCAGTTGCCCTCGTGTAGAGGCGCG
>JALYTQ010000310.1 GCA_030854195.1 Chloroflexota bacterium | reverse complement strand
GCTTCGGCCTGGGGAGCGCGACGGGCTTATAAATCGCGCCCCTACATCATTGGTTGGTTGGTAGGAATATTTAGCACAAAAACAATGTTTGATACAATGACACTCAAACTTATTGCAATGTTCATTGCAAGATGATATATTTTAAGCAAAGATAATTGCTACTGATAGATAAAAGGAGTCTTGGGCCTATGAAAATAGAGAAATTTACTGACAAGGCTCGTGAGGCTATTCATACGGCATCCGAGCTTGCTCAGAAGCATAGCCATAGTCAAATAGAGATCGAGCACCTTCTGGATGCCCTTCTGAAACAGCAGGGCGGTGTAGTCCAGCAGACGATTCAGAAGGCGGGCGGTAGCCTGCAGGCCGTACAGCGCCTGGTTGATGACGAGATCGCGAGGATGCCGCGTGTCTATGGGGGAAGCGAACCGAGCATCTCGCCGCGCCTGCGCAAGGTGTTGGAAGACGCGTGGAACGAGATGAACAAGTTCAAGGACGAGTACCTGAGCGTTGAGCATCTCTTCCTCGCGATGTTTAATATCGAAAGCCCGGCGCAGCGTATACTGCTCTCCGTAGGACTCACCCGCGACCAGGTTCTGCAGGCGCTAACGGCTATTCGCGGCGCGCAGCGCGTGACCGACGCGGACCCCGAGGGGAAGTACCAGGCGCTGGAGAAATATGGGCGCAACCTGACGGAACTGGCGCGCCAGGGCAAGCTCGATCCGGTCATCGGGCGCGACGAGGAGATCCGCCGCGTCATCCAGGTCTTGAGCCGCCGCACTAAAAACAATCCTGTACTGATCGGCGAGCCAGGCGTGGGTAAAACGGCGATCGTCGAAGGTCTGGCGCAACGCATCGTGCGCGGTGACATCCCCAAAACGCTAGCCAACAAGCAGGTAGTGACGCTCGACCTGGGCGCGCTCGTCGCGGGTGCCAAATTTCGCGGCGAGTTTGAGGAACGTCTGAAAGCGGTACTAAAAGAAGTGACGGGCTCAGAGGGCGGCATTATCCTCTTTATCGACGAGCTGCACACACTGGTAGGAGCCGGTGCCGCCGAGGGCGCGATGGACGCGTCGAACATGCTCAAGCCGATGTTGGCACGCGGCGAACTACACTGCATAGGCGCGACCACGCTCAACGAGTATCGCAAGCACATCGAGAAAGACGCGGCTCTAGAGCGCCGCTTCCAGCCCGTCATAGTTGAACAGCCCACGGTCGAGGATACTATCAGTATCCTGCGTGGACTGAAGCCGCGCTACGAGGTCCATCACGGCGTGCGCATTACCGATAGCGCCCTGGTCGCCGCCGCCGTGCTCTCCAATCGCTACATCACCGACCGCTTCTTGCCCGATAAAGCGATCGACCTGGTAGACGAGGCCGCCAGCCGCCGCCGCGTGGAACTGGACAGCACACCGAGCGAGATGGACGCGCTGGATCGGCGTATTCGCCAGTTGCAGGTCGAACAGGAGGCATTGAAGAAGGAGACCGACGCCGCCAGCCGCGAACGCCGCGAACGCGTCGAGCGCGAGATCGCCAACCTGAGCGAGCAGTTGCACAGTATGCGCATGCTGCTGGAAAGCGAGCGGGCACCCGTCGAAGAGATGCGCGCCCTGAAGAAGCAATTGGAAGAGGCACAGGTAGCTTACGAGCAGGCCGAGCGCGCCTATGACTACGAGGCTATGGCGCGCCTGAGCTATGGCACCATCAAGGTTCTTGAGCAGCGCATCAAAGAGATGGAGGAGAAGCTTGTCCATCTGCGCAGTGCGCGTATGCTCAAAGAGGAGGTAGACGCCGAAGATATCGCCGAGATCGTGTCAAAATGGACGCACATCCCCATCACGAAGCTTATGGAAGCCGAGGTGCAGAAGCTGCTCGCGATGGAGGAGCGGCTGCGCGAGCGCGTGGTCGGGCAGGATATTGCCCTGGAAATCGTCTCGGATGCCATCCGTCGCTCGCGCGCGGGCCTGCAAGATCCCAATCGACCGCTCGCCAGCTTCCTCTTCCTGGGACCCACCGGCGTCGGCAAAACGGAGCTGGCCCGCGCCCTGGCTGAGTTCCTCTTCGACGACGAGCAGGCGCTGGTGCGCGTCGACATGTCCGAGTACATGGAGAAGCACAGCGTCTCGCGCCTCATCGGCGCGCCTCCCGGCTACGTCGGCTACGAAGAGGGCGGTCAACTGACCGAGGCGGTGCGGCGGCATCCCTACAGCGTCGTGCTGCTCGACGAGATCGAGAAGGCCGCTCCCGATGTCTTCAATGTCTTGCTGCAACTGCTCGACGATGGGCGTCTCACCGACGGTCAGGGGCGCACGGTCGATTTCAAAAACACCGTCATTATTATGACCAGCAACGTCGGCAATCTGTGGCTGCACGAATACGATGGCATGGAGGAGGAAGAGATACAGCGCACGGTGCGCCAGAGGCTGCGCGAGGAGGGCTTCCGTCCAGAGTTCATCAACCGCATTGACGAGGTGATCATCTTCCACCAGATCAGTCGCGAGCAGATGAAGAACATCGTCGCTATCCAGCTCAAGCGCCTGCAGCAACGGTTGGCGGAGCGCCACATCATCGTGCAGCTTAGCGACGCCGCCAGAGATTTCCTGGCGAACGAGGGCTACGATCCACAGTTTGGGGCACGCCCGCTCAAGCGCGTGATCCAGAAAGAGGTCGAGAACCGTATCGCGCGTGCTATACTGGAAGGCACGGTCCACGATGGAGACACGGTCGAGATCGACGCCGCGCCAAATAATAAGCTTGTCCTGACTCCTGGCCAGTAGGGATGGGGCTTGCCGACACATTTGGAACGAGAGATTTTTGGGGTAGGGACCAGCTTCAGAGCGTCCGGATTTATCGCTTCCTACCCGTTGTGATCGTTTTATCGTCCTCAGCGAGGAGGAAAATGATAAATCACGGACGCCGTAAACGTGGTCCCTACACCGGCTGCCTGGTTAGTAGAAGGGGTTCCAATGATGTTTGATAGCGCAAACGAGCAGCTTTTGCAGGTGCTCAGCGCGATATTGATTCAAATCAATGCCCTACAGACGGTAGTGGGCGAGGACACACAGCAGGCGAGTACCCATGCCATATCCGATGGATTGAGGCTGCTTGGGCGCATGGCACGCGAGGCGCTCTACGTTGTGCGTGCCTCGCTCGACGACGCGCCGCCAGCTGAGTTAGTTGGCACTACACTCGCGGAGGCGCTATCTCGCCTTGTCGAAGAGACTGCGGAGATGCTCGGCATCTCCAGTCGCGTCTCGTTTTCGGGCGTCGACGACGAGGGAAGGCCCAGAGAGCATGCTCTGCCTCCCGTCGCCGAACGCGTCCTCTACGCGATTGCCCGCGAGTCCCTCTATCAGGTGCAGCAACATAGCGGTGTGCACAAGCTTCGTCTGGCGCTCAACTATGGACCGGACGATGTACAGATGAGCATCGAAGACGATGGCAACGATCCCGCCCTCTCGCCTGCTTCCTCAGATGAAACCGCTCCAGCCAGCGCCGTGCCGCCTTTCGCGGAAGCGCCGGTTGTACTATCCATCCCGCTCGTCACAAATATGCGCCAGCGCATCGAACAGTACGGCGGCACGCTGGAGATCGCCGCTGCAGGCGAACACGGCACGCGCGTCCTGGCCCATATCCCCTATGCGTCCCACACCCATGCCACCGCCGCTGGGGCAGATATTCCCTTACTTGCCGAAGACATGCCCGCCGCCGCGACTGCAGCCAATGAAGTTGTGCGCGTCCTCGTGGTCGATGGGCAAGCGGTCACACGAGCAGGGCTACATCGGCTGCTGGAGTCGTACGCGGGCCTGCAGGTCGTGGGCCAGGCCGCCGATGGCGTGCAGGCGGTCAGTGAAACGTTGGAGCTGGGACCGCAGGTTGTGCTCATGGACGCGCAGCTCCCCAATGGGCAGAGTCTGGAGGCTCTGCGCCAGATTAAGCAGCTAAACCTCGATACTCGCGTGCTGCTGCTCTCAACGCTGGATCGCGAGGAATACCTGTACGAGACGTTGCGGGCCGGTGCGGATGGGTATGTCTTGAAGGATATCGCCCCCGACGAGCTGGCGCAGGCCGTGCGGGCAGTTGCGCGTGGCGAAGTCTTGATCCAGCCGCAATTAGCTGGCAGGCTGCTCTCGCGTGTAGGCAAGCGCGCTCCCAACGATGCGCTGACGACGCGCGAGCTGGAGGTGTTGCGCTTACTGGCCCGTGGCATGCGCAACAAAGAGATTGCCTCTCGCCTGTTTGTAAGCGAGCGCACAGTAAACTTCCACCTGGCAAACATTTATCAGAAGTTGAACGTCTCCGGTCGCACCGAAGCATTGAGCCGCGCACTCGAACAGGGGCTGATTACGGCGTGACGAAACACCCGCAAAATTGTGCTAAAAGAAGTAAACATGTGAGGAGCGTGTAACGTGTGGAGTTCGCAGGGCGACCGCCAGGGTCGCCTTGCGAATCCTATCTGTTTACGGTCTGAGTACGCCCGCGTGCCAGGTATCCAGTTCGTGCTTGACCGACGCGATATAGGCGGCCTCGTCGTTATGATCGGCAGCAGGCGCGTAGGTCGGAATAATCGTATCGACGGTAGTGAGTCCCCAGTGTGCCACGTAAAGATTGCGGATCAGCTCGTACCACGCCTTGAAGCCATCTTCCCAGCTATTGAACCAGGCGTAGCCATCCTGACATTTAGCGTTCGGAATACAGCGCAGGTTGCCCAGTGAGAGACTCTGCTGCGCCTCGCCAGCTGTACCAAAAGTACTTTCGTGCATAAAGAAGGCCAGGGCGAAGGCCGGATCGATGCCATACTGCGCGCCCAGGTCATAAAGAGCCTGCCCCTTTCCGGCGGCGGGCGAATTGTAGCTAGCAAGCACTTGATCGATAAAGGCCGCGCTGATCGTCGGTTTGCCCAGGACTGAGTAAGGACCGCTATGCGATGGAATGGGCACCGAGGGCGCTATTGGTTTGTTTGACTGCCACGTGCCCGCGAGACTATTGCCACCAACCTGAACGTTATACACTCTCCCGCCCGTGTAGTCGACCAGTTGCGGATCGCCTGGACGCTGGGCAATACCTGCCGAGAGCAGGACCGCTACAAGTAGGGCACCAGCTACCATACAGATAACGATCGGGTTGAGCCATACTTTATGCCGCGTCAGCGGATGGGGAGCATACTCATCGACGACCTTCCTGGCCTTGAGCGGCACATTGATCTTATCCGTCGTATGGATAGGTGGCAGTGCGCGCGAGAGGCGAGATTGAAATATTCCAGGCTCGGTCTCTGCCTCCTCATCTGCTATCTCTGATAATTGACGCGTTGCGCGTTGGGGAACGACAGAACGTGTCTGTGCTTCGATCGGCTTCGGTGGTTTCTGCTTCGCGTAGCTACCACTGGCCATGGGCGACCTCCTTCAGGCAAGGTGACAAACGTTTTTTTATTGTAGCACGGCGCTCACTTCTACGCAAGTTCCATTTTTGCCGTTGCTGCACGTTGAAGCACAAAGATACATTTGGTTATAATTCTATACTATCATCTAGAAAACCACTACGGGATGAGAATTTATTCCTATTTTTGGGAACTACATTAGAATTATCGAAAATTTCGATGCCTTAACAGTAGGGATGGGGCTTGCCTCCATC
>JALYTQ010000309.1 GCA_030854195.1 Chloroflexota bacterium | reverse complement strand
TCAATTCCAAAAAATGACGGATGATTGCCTGAAACAACATATGGATGGAACTCCCTGGGGGTTTCGCGCGCTTCTTCCAGGCGTTCAGGTGAAGGACTATGCTCCCCAACCTGACGCCGAAGATTCCGTTTCCGCTGACTCTGCCTACATAGATGAGGAGTTTTCCCCACAGGAAGATTCTTCCGTTGGGACTATGGATTCCGAGGAGCCTACGGCGTCTGAGGCCGCGTCCGAGCTGGTGCAACAGCCTTCCGAGGCTACTGACGCACTTGAGACTACACCTGAGATTGTGCAACAACCTTCCGAGGATGTTACTGTCTCTGAGGCCACGCCCGAGCTGGTGCAACAGCCTTCCGAGGCTATTGACGCGCCTGGGGACACGCCCGAGGTCACGCAACAGCTTATCGAAGATGTGAACGCGCTGGAAGACACGCCTGGGGACCGAGAACAGCCCTTTGAGGAAGAGAACGAGCTTGAGACTACGACGAAACGACCAGCGATCAGACTCGATGCTCTCGCGGAGCCTGTAGCGGATCAAGCTGCTCCCTCCGCTTGGGATAAGAGCGCGGAGGAACTGGCCCACCCAGAAGCTCCATCTGAGCCTGACGTAACGCCTTCGGCGAGCGATGCAGTGCCAACATCCTCAACGCAAATATCGACTCCTGACGATGAAACCGCTCTTCCCGCAGCTACGCCTCTCGCGCAGCCTGAGCAGCAAGTAGCCGAGGAGGAGAACGAGGAAGCGGAGCGCGCAGATGCTGCTACGACTGAGACGGCGGCTGATGAAAGCCCTACTGATCTCAGTGAAGGACTCGCGACAGTATCCTCCCCTGATGAGGCGCAGCTACCCGACGAGCAAGAAGCGCCGCACGAGGATGACGCTTCCGCTGCCAGTGATGAGCAAGCACGCGCAGGCACCGAAGTAGCGCTTCTTCCAGTCGCCACGGTGGCCTCGCCCACTCAAGCGACGGGTCCACACCTGCTGCCTAAGTTTGCACGTGGGAAACGCAGCACGTTTGTAAGAATTGCGCAGCGCCGCCGCACCATACGACGACGCTGGATACGCGATACTCAAGATAAAGGCAAGCAAAAAAGACTCTTGCGCGTCGTTAGTATCGCTATTGTCGCGGTTATTTTGCTTGGCATGTTGCTCCCCGTAGGCGTAGGATTAGCGGCGTATGGCGTCTACAATAATGTGAGCGACCTGGCCCACAGCGGTATCAATCACCTGTTCACCGTCAAAGACCTGCTGACGATCTCGAAAAGCGATCCGATGGCGGCACTCAACGCCGCTAAATTGACGCAGGCCAGGGATGAGCTTAAAGCCGCCGAGTCCGACTTTGAACAGCTACAGCAACTCGCGAACCGACCCGATATCCAGTCGGTTGTCCAACAATACTCACCCAGCTACGCAGGCAAGCTCGTGATGGCGCGCCACCTGCTCCAGGTCGCTCTGGATGTATCGCGCATGGGACAGGAATTGAGCAGCATTGGTATTATCGCGTCGGGCATTCTACATAGCTCTCCGCTCGCCAGCAGCTCCGCGCAGCCGCTCATTTCTGTACAGAATGTGGCGCAGATCAAAGGGGCAATCGTTCACGCGCTCTACTACATTGACGATATCCAGCAGAATATGAGTCAGGTCCAGTTGAACGATCTGCCGATCAACGCCAAAGAGAAAACTCAGCTCGCAAGCGTTATGACGGAATTACCCACCATTCGCACTATGATTGTCCAGAACCAGAGCCTGGTTGATGTTGTGACCTGGCTGCTGGGCGTGGGCCAACCACGACACTTCCTGGTGCAAACGATGGATAACGCTGAACTACGCCCCGGCGGCGGCTTCACGGGACAATACGGTCTCCTGACGATCAATAATGGGCGTATGGACCCCTTTACCTTGCGTGATGTGGCCTTGCTCGATTACGCTGGCAACGGTATGGAGCTTGGTCGCCAGGCACCACCGCAATACCGCAGCTGGATGAACTTTGGGAACTGGGGTCTGCGCGATTCAAATCTGTCAGGCGATTATCCAACTACCGCGCGCATAAATATGCAGGTCTTCCAGGAAGAGGGCGGCGGCCCCGTGGATGGTGATATCGCCTTTACGCCAACCTTTATCGGCCATATCATTGATGTGACCGGGCCGATCCACGTCGCCGAGTATAATGAAACCATTACTTCGGCTAATCTGGCTGATCGCCTGCATTACTATCAGCAGGATTATAACGCGATCGCTATCGAGCATCAGAAGTCCAACGACAATAGCCACCAGGCGCGCAAAGCCTTTACATCGCTCTTGGGCAGAATGCTGCTCGATCGCCTGCGCCATTTGCCCACAAAGCAATTGCTGAACGTTATCAAGGTAGCAACGAAGGATCTTCGCTCGCGCGATCTGGAGATTTACTTCAACAATACTGCTGCCGAGCAATGGTTGACGAACTATGGCTACAGCGGTGGCCTCGATACCTTCAGCAAGCAAGATGGCTTTGTGCTGACCCAGGCGAATATCAGCATCAGTAAGGCCAGCCAGTATGTGCATACGACTGAGCAAGACAATATTGCGCTGGATGCACAGGGCGGCGCGACACACAATTTGACGATTACGCTTGACTATAATCAGACCGGACCTGTCTACGGCTATGATACCTACACGGACTATATGCGCGTCTACGTCCCTCGTTCTTCACAGCTGCAGGGCGGCGATGGCTTCGATAGTGGACATGCGCTGTGTGCGCCCTCGGCACCAGCTGTAGGGAGAAATGGCAGGGGCACTACCCCGGTCTACTCTGGGTGTAATTCGCGCGCGCCCAGTAGCTCGCTCTACTGTCCCAGCGGCAATTATAACCTCGGCATGCGCGGCTACCAGAGACCCTGGACCGTTGATGCTATCAGCGGACCTACTGCCACGACCAGCGATCTGCCCGGACGCGGTATGTTCGGCGGCCTGACTGCAACGCCAAAGAATTGCACCGCTACGATTACGCTCTCCTGGTATGTACCGAACGCGGTGAAACATAATGGGAAGCACCTGTCGTACACGCTGTTCGTGCAGAAGCAGGGTGGCTACATTCCAACGCTGGATGTGACGATCGACACGAGCGCCATCAAGGGCTTGAAACCCTTTAGCTTCAAGGGTCCCCTGACGGCTGATCGCGCCTTTACGTTAAGCAGCTAGACCACTTTCCAACACACGGAGGAGCAGGGCATACTGCTCCTCCGTTCCTCGTCTCAAGCGGGCACTTTCTGCCAATTCGTAACTTCATTGCACTACTGTTACCCGGAACTCCCCTTCTATACGTCACATATACGCTGTAACAACTCAACCAAATTGTAGAGCCAATCACCGAGAAATAATTTTGTAGATGAGCGGTAAATGTTGGACGTAAGCTAGCAAATTATGATATGGTATGATATGCTGCTCAAGCCGTAATACTGTGATTACACAATTGTTGGCGGACCTTCCGCGTAGCCTGATAAACTGGAGAGAGAAGAATGACCGTACACGAAGGGCCTATCGAATGGCCCGCTCTGGAACAGTTTTCAGATGCCCCTATGTTCAATACGAAGGCAGTTGCGCAACAGACCGGGATTGCCGCGCCAACGTTGCGCGCATGGGAACGCCGCTACGATCTTCTCTCGCCGGAAAGAGCTGGCAACGATTATCGCTTGTACTCCGAGCGCGATATCGTGCTGATCCATTGGCTGAAAGAACGCGTCGACTCCGGCATGTCAATCAGCCAGGCTATCGCCCTTTTTCACCATCTGTGCGCGGAACACGAGCAATTGTCACATGAAGCAGAAAGTTCGCCAGCGACTCCCGCTGCCTCCCTGCCATTTGAACCCCCTACGCGCCCACAGAAGCCAGGGCAGGCTCCTGCAAAAGAGGAGAAGCTACCAGTATACGATTGGTCGCAACTCGTTTCTTCATCCGCGCGTAGCAACTATCCGGCGACGCACACTATGAGCCTGATACAAAATCGCCTGATTGATGCATTCCGATATCTCGATGAGCAGACGGCGACGATGTTGATGGGATCAGTGCTGAACATGTATCCTGTGGAGCAGGTATGCCTGGAATTGATTACGCCCACTATGTGGCAGATCGGACAATTGTGGGAAGAGGAGCAGATCACCATCACGGTAGAGCACTTCGCCAGCAATTTCTTCCACGCGCTGCTAGCCAATCTGTTTCATGGAACGCCTTGTTCGCAAGAGGGTCCACCAACGATTGTCTGTTGCGCGCCCGGTGAGCAACACGAGCTCGCGGCACTGGTGCTGTCCCTTTTCCTGCGCCGCTACGGAATGCGCATCGCGTATCTGGGTCAAAGCATCGAGACGACAGGGCTGCTCAATACGATCAAGGAACTCTCGCCCCCGCTCGTCTGTGTCTCTCTAACGATGCCGGAATACCTGCCTGCCCTGGTCAATCTCGGCGAACAGATACAGGGTATGGCAACGCCGCGCCCGCTATTTGCCTTTGGGGGCCAGATCTTCCTGCATCATTCGCATATCATACCTCAAATTCCCGGTATCTACCTGGATGGGGATCTGAACGTCGTTGTTGCACAGTTACAGCGTATGGTTGTGGAACAGACAGAGAATAAAAATTAGTGTTTAATTTCAGTATCCTCAATCGGATCGAGAAAGAACACAAGTTCCAGCCACCCCCGGTGGGGATAGTATACTCATGAAAACTTACAATGTCAAATGGAGATGCATGAAGAGACGTTTTCCAGCTTACGGATTTTTTGCGCTCGCGCTCTGCTGTAGCGCCTGGGCAGCCTCGTGGTTGCGCATTGACCCCTTATACCGTTATAGCTTTTTTCCGCTCTGGTTTGGCTATATTCTTGTAATCGATGCCCTGGTGGTCGCCCGGCGCGGAACGTCCCTTTTGCTACGCATGCGCTGGCGTTATAGCATGCTCTTCCTGGTCTCCAGCATCTTCTGGTGGATCTTCGAGGGACTCAATGTCGCGGTCAATAACTGGCACTATATTGAGGACCGACCATACAGCCCCTTAGCTTTCTTTCTGATCGCTACCCTCAATTTCAGTACGGTGCTGCCCGCTGTGCTGGAAACGGCTGAGCTGCTCTCTAGCTTCAAACGCCTGCACCCACACCTTCCAGCCGATAATCCAGGTCCACGCCTGTCGCTCAAAGTATTGATTCCCATCGAATTATTGGGGATTGCGAGCTTTATTTTGCCCTGGATCTATCCGCAATACTGCTTTGGTCTGGTCTGGCTCTGTCTCGTGCTGATCCTTGATCCGATCAATAATTTTATAGGACGTAAATCGGCGATTGCACATATAGCAGTGGGGGACTGGCGCTTCTTCGTCTTGCCATTAGCGGGCCTCTGGTGTGGCTTCTTCTGGGAGATGTGGAACTTCTACGCCCTCCCCAAATGGTACTATACCGTTCCCTATGTTGGCTTCTGGAAGATCTTCGAGATGCCCCTCCTGGGCTATTCTGGCTACCTGCCCTTCGCGCTGGAACTCTTCGCCCTCTACCAGTTCTTCCTGCTGGTGACGCGCCAACGACAGGACTACCTGGCCATTTAGGCGCTTCGTTCGCTGAAGAACAGAACATTGAGACAGAAAACTCAGCAGTCTCAATTGAAAACAGTATTCT
>JALYTQ010000063.1 GCA_030854195.1 Chloroflexota bacterium | reverse complement strand
AGATATGCCTGCTCGTAGACCTGCTGAAAGACCCAGGGGAAGTTGCCCACCGGCTGGTGGTTGTGGAGCAGTAGTCCAAGCTGGATACTGCTGCTGCGTCCTGTGGTCATAAAATAAACCTGCCTGTATGTGTAAGGTAGCGTGCGGCTGTAACGCTTCACGCTGCAAATAAGTTCTGGTTTTTGTCTGGCTTTCTCTTCGTAATAACTATATCACATGCTAGCCCAACGGTTGGGATGTTGCTAACGCGGCTTTTTTCTTTTCCCAGCGTTCAATTGCGCTTGCGTAGAGCGGCGTTGCCAGGGCGCGTGCAGCGTCGATCTGGATGCGGGAGTACATCCAGTCGAACTTGGCGCATACCTGCTCAAGCGTCCAGCCGTGTTGCGGCGCGTTGATACGCTCCAGGAAGAAGTCGATATTGACCTCTAAAAAGTTGAGGCTATCGGCGGCCTGTACCCGATCGGCATCAGGCCACCCGCCTATCTCGTGGACGCGAATCAGCTCGGCTACCTGGGCGACCAGCTCGTCGGACGCGCCCTGCTGGCGTAAAAAGTCGCTAACGATGCGCGCCGAGCGATCCGAGTGCGCCTGGTTGTAGATGGGATCGTCTGGCCCGAGCTCAGGATACTGCTTCGGGCTGTCTGGTCCCGGGAAGGCCCGTTCCATGTCGTGCGTCACGGTTGCCAGCCGCATGGCCTCAGACGCGGCGAGATCGATGCGCCTCAGCCACTCCTCCGCCTTGAGCAGGTGTTCCGCGCTCTTGCCGTAGTGTTCGCTGACCCAGGCGCGCGCGAGGGGAAGCAGCTCGCTCATTGCTCGCTCCCGCTTTCAGGCGCTCCCCAGATCACGCTGCCGATCACTTGCAGCGGCAGCATTCCATCCGGGTGTGCGTGTAACAACAGCGCCCGTACCTGCTGATCGAACTCCGCCGCTTTTTGTGGTCCCATAAACTCCCGCGAGAAGCTGCTGCGCGAGTGCAGCCCTTCAATGAAGTCGTCGAGCGATTGCTGGAACGGCACAGGCGTTGTCTCCCTCTGCCCCAATTTGTGCAGGAAGCCGCGCTTCACAAGCTCTTCGGCGGCGTTCGCGCCGCGTATGCCTCGCTGCGTAACGAACTGGTCGCGTATGCTCCTGAGCTTGTCATGCCAGGGCATCGGTAGCGCTCTGCGGTATATCAATGCCAGCAGGCCGTTGGGCGCGAGCACGGAGCGGAAGCGCGGAAACGCACGCGGCCAATCCATCCAGTGAATGCTCGATCCCGCTGTGATGAGCGCGTAAGGTGGAGTGAGCGGTGCTTCTTCGATTTTGCCGTAGATCCAATGCAGGCGGGGATTGTTTCCGTTGGGAAGCTGCTTGCCCTGCTCTAGCATATTCTGTGAAAAATCAACGGCGTCGACGCGTTCCGCAAAGTAAACACAATTGCGCGCAATGTCGCCGGAGCCTGCGCCAACGTCGAGCACCGCGCGTGGCTCGCCTGTAATCAATTCCGCGAGGATCTCAAAGACCTCCTGGGGATAGGGAAGTCGGTATTTATAGGCATCAACGACCTGCCGGTCCTTGAACGCGGCGGCATAATGGGTTCTATTCGACTCTGATTGCATCTCTTTTCCCTGTCAGTAACGTACGTGTTTCGCTAATGGTGAATGGCATACTCATTCTACAACATGCGCCGCGTGAGAGAGCATCGAACAATTTCTATTATGAATAATTACTCAATATTTTTCTACTAGCCCGATGGTAATATTGCTTTATATACACTATCGGCTTATACTTTGTATAGAGTGCCAGCCCTTGCGCCTTCTTGTCCCTTGTAGCGCATATTTTTTCCATCTTCACGATTATTTCTTTTGTACTTCGTAGAGAACGTCCCTAAAAGTTGTTACGTTTGCTACATGTTGTACTAACGGTAGGAGGACTGCTCATGCTAAAAAGCATCCCTGGTGCTCGCTTGTCGCACCGTTACAGACGCCTGGGAGCGCCCCTCGTTCTCGCGTTTGTCCTGCTCTTTGCCGCCATCCCTGTAGCGCTTGCCTCTCCCCACTCCTCTTCCCTGGTTGGTCCCAAGAAGTATTCCCTGGCGTTGGGTGATTCGCTCGCCTTCGGCTACCAGCCCGACCTTGATTTCAATCATGGATACGCTCACGATTTCTATGAGAACTTGCAGATGCAGGGCACCACGTCGCAGGCCAATATGGGCTGTCCCAACGAGACAAGCATCACCTTCGTCAACGGACACTGCAAGGGTGCCGTCCTGCGCAAGTTTCCCTATGTTGGCGCTCAGCTCGACGCCGCTGTGGCCTATCTCAAGCTCCTGCGCGGTCAGGTCAGCCCCGTTACGCTGGATATCGGTGCCAATGATGTGTTGCCAGCCATTGATAAGAACACCTGCGCGGTCAATGCAAGCGCGTTCGAGGCCGATCTCGTCATGCTCGACGACAATCTGACGCAATCTATTTTGCCCAGGCTGCACGCGGCCCTGATGGTCAATGGTAGGCTCACGGGCGATCTCGCGGTGATGAACTACTATGATCCCTATCTGGTGAAATGTCCCGCAACCCTGTCGTATATCGAACTCCTGAACCAGCATCTCGCGAACGATGTTTACGGTTATGGGACGCTTGTGAATGTCTTTGCTGCCTTCGGCGGCCCGTCGGGTGCGAATACCTGCGCCTATACGTGGATTTGTAGCGCCTTCAAAGATATTCACCCCCGCACCGTGGGCTACAGCGTGATCGCCTCGACGTTCGAGAATACTCTGGGGTATTGATGCTCTAGAGCTATCTGCTAACTGGAGAAACGTGCTTCAGGAGCGTCCTCGCTCTCATTGTCGAGAGCGAGGATGTTTTGTATCTCTTTATCCTCGTTCGGTGTTTACGTCACGTCAGGCTGTGACAATGTTCACCAGGCGCTCGGGTACATAGATCATCCGGGTTACCTTCCGGGTGGCAAGCCACGATTGCACCTGAGGAACCTGGAGGGCCTGGCTCTTGATCTCAGCTTCGGGTGTATCATGAGCAACCTCGATACGACCGCGCACCCGTCCGTTGATCTGTATTGGCAGGAGCATTGTCTCGGCTCTAAGGGCCTCGGCATCGAAGCTGGGCCACGACATTGCATGGATTGAGTGATTCTGACCTGGATGCTCGAGTTTCTGCCAGAGCTCCTCTGTGATGTAGGGTGCCATTGGCGCAAGGAGCATCAGCAAGATCCGCAACTCCTCCCGTGTGAGGGTCGAACGGGTTTCCAGGGAATTGAGATAACCCATCAGCGCGGCCACGGCGGTATTGTACTTCAAGGTTGCCAGGTCCTCGGTCACTCGTTTGATCAGACGATGGATGACGCGCCGCTCCTCTCCCTGTGGGGCTTGAGCGGATGCGTTCTGCGCGTGTTGCGTGACCAGCGACCAGACGCGGTCGAGGAAGCGCACGACCCCACCGATCCCGTGATCGCTGAAATCACCCCCAGCTTGATATGGTCCCATAAACATCAGATAGACCCTGAATACATCCGCGCCAAAGCGGGTAATATAGCTATCGGGGTTCACGATGTTGCCCTTTGATTTGGAGATCTTCGCGCCATCTTTTGTAATCATGCCATTGGCTCGGAAGCGCTTGAACGGCTCCTCAAATTCCAGATGGCCCAGGTCGTGCAGCGACATGGTGAGAAAACGCACATACATCAAGTGCAGCACGCTATGTTCCGCACCGCCGATGTACATATCGACCGGAAGCCACTTGCGCAGCAGATCCGGGTTCCACGGCTGCGTCTCGTCGTCGTGCGAAAAGTAACGCAGGAAGTACCAGGCGGAGTCCAGGAAGTTATCGCTGACATCCGTTTCGCGGCGGGCTGCCTGACCACAGATGGGGCAGGTGGTGTGAACGAAGCTCTCGATTGCGGCGAGAGGCGAAACACCAGTGCCTGTGGGCATCCAGTTCTCCACATCTGGCAAGAGAACCGGCAACTGCTCCTCCGGGACGGGAACAGCCCCGTGTTCCTGGCAGTAGATGATCGGAATGGGTGGCCCCCAGTAGCGTTGGCGGCTGATGAGCCAGTCGCGCAGGCGATATTTCGCGACGCGCTGGCCCTTGCCGCATGTTTCAAACCAGGTGAAGAGGGCGTCAGCAGCCTGGGCCGAGGTCATACCGGAGTACTCGGCAGAGTTGATCAGCACTCCTGGCTGTACGAATGCTTCCTGCGGCCCCTCTGCTGGATGCGCCCTACCAGGCTGGACAATCACCGTGCGTACCGGCAGGCCCATAGCTTTCGCAAAGGCCATATCGCGTTCGTCATGAGCAGGCACACCCATCACCGCGCCCGCGCCATAGCTTTCGAGGACGAAATCGGCGATCCAGATTGGCATGCGTTCACCCGTCAAAGGGTGCAAGGCATACGCACCGATAAAGACTCCGGTCATCGTGTGCTCTGTACCAGTTTGCAAGCACTTGGCAGTTTGCTGGTAAGCCGCGACATCTGCGAACTGTGTTTTGCTGGTGATCTGTGGAATAAGCGGATGGTGCGGAGCCAGGGCCACAAAGGTCATGCCGAAGATCGTGTCAGGGCGTGTTGTGTACACCTGCACGCGTACATCTGGCATTCCATCGATCTCTATTGCGCATTCAAGACCTTCCGAGCGACCAATCCAGTTGCGTTGAAGCGTCTTGACGTGTTCGGACCAGTCGAGCCATTCCAGATTGTCCAGGAGTTTCTGAGCATACCTGGTCGATTTCAAAAACCACTGCTCCAACCAGCGTCGCTCGACGAGCGTTCCGCAGCGCTCACAGTGCCCGTCAATAACCTGTTCGTCAGCCAGCACAGTCTTGTCTTTGGGGCACCAGTTGACCGGAGCGGTTTTGCGTTCGGCCAGGCCGTTTTTGAAGAGCTGCAAGAAGATCCACTGCGTCCAGCGATAGTAGCGCGGGTCGGTAGTATTGACTTCGTGTGACCAATCGAAGTGGTTGCCGATTCGCTTCAATTGTTGCTCTCGAAAGCGCTCGACATTACGCGCAGTGAGTACGCGGGGGTGAATGCCGCGCTGGATCGCAAAGTTTTCGCTGTGGATGCCAAAGGCGTCGAAGCCTATAGGCTCGAAAACATCGTATCCCTGCATTGCCATCCAGCGCCCGTGAATATCCGAGCCGATGTACGCGTACATATTGCCCACGTGCAAGCCCTCGGCAGAGGGATAGGGAAACATCATAAGATTGTAATAAGGATGTTTGGCATGCAACAGGTCGGTCTGGTAGAGTTTTTCTCGCTCCCAGCGTTCCCGCCATTTCGTCTCAAAGGCCGCGAAATCGTAGCGTGGCGGGCGTACTTTGGTGAGCGAAGATTTCGCCTGGTGCACCGGTTCAACGCGTTCCCTGTGTTCCGACATGTGATCCTCCTTGTAGTGCTCGTACAGTTTGTTGTAGAGACTCGCGGAGGACAAAAAGAATGCGCCCTCCGCCCTGACAAGGGCGAATAGTGCGCGCAGACACGTTCGCGGTACCACCTTGCTTTGCCGTTCTCTCACGAGAGCAGCCTTTTCGAGTGCAAATACACCCTTGCTCTGTAACGGGAGTTCCCGGAGGCAGCTACTTTTGCTTACAGAAGCACCGTTTCGCCGCCACGGCTCACAAGGCAGTTTCAGTTTGTCTTCGGCTCTGGCTTGCACCGTCCGCCAGCTCTCTGCTGCCAGGGACCAACCTACTTCCCTTGCTCAACGCTTTTTTGCTATCTCTCTATGAGAGTATACGCTTCTATGCGATTTGTCAAGTAGTAATCTGACACGCGTGTATCAGGGCTTCGCAGTAGCCAACTATGATTACGCCAGCTTGTGTGCAACCTGGATCATGGCCTGCAGGCTGCGCTCAACATCCGCGTCGGTCGTGGCCCATGATGATACGCTGATGCGCATGGCTGTTTGCCCCTGCCAGATGGTCTCGCCGCACCAACAGGTGCCATCCCGTTGAATACCGGCAATGACACGCCGTGTCATCTCATCATCCCCAAATGTCACCAGGACCTGATTGAGTACGACCTCGTTCAGAATGGTGTACCCCGCCGCGCGCAAACCTTCCGCAAAGCGTGTTGCATAGCGACAGGTACGCTCAACGAGATCCGCGAGGCCAGATCGTCCCAGTGTGTGCAACGCGGCCCAGACTTCGATCCCGCGCGCCCGGCGCGAGAGTTCTGGCGTGAAGTTTGCCGGGTCGCGTCTTGGGCTTGAGGGCAGGTATGCCGCAGAAATCGCCATCGCGGCCCGCAACACATCTGGAGAGCGGACAAATGCCAGGCCACTGTCATAAGGCGTGTTCAGGTATTTATGCGCATCCGTTGCCCAGGAATCGGCGTCGGAGTAGCCTGCCATCAGGTGCGCTTTGGAGGGGGACGCTGCTGCCCACAATCCAAAAGCGCCATCGACATGCACCCAGGCATTGGTTGCTTTCGCCTTGGGGACGATCTCGAGTGCGGGATCGAAGGCTCCGGTATTCACATTCCCGGCCTGCAAGCAAACGATGGTGGGACCGGAAAGGTCAGGAAGCATATTAGCACGCATACGGCCCTGCTTGTCCACCGGGACGCGCACCACCCGGTTGCGACCAAAACCAGCCAGCCCCAGGGACTTAAACAGCGTGGGATGGGCTTCCTCGCCAACCACTACCGTCACAGCTGGTGCGCCAAACATTCCATCGGCTTCCACATCCCATCCTGCTTGCTTCAAGACCGAATGGCGTGCCGCAACCAGGCAGGTGAAGTTCGCCATCGTCGCGCCGGTGACGAACCCTGCTCCTGTTCCGGGCGGCAAACCGAGCGCATCGAGCAGCCAGTCAAGAGCAACATCCTCCAATTTTGCAGGAAGCGGTGTTACCTCTGCCAGAGCAGCATTCTGATCCCATGCGCCTGCCAGCCAGTTCGCCGCCAGTGCTGCTGGTAACGCGCCACCGATCACGAAGCCAAAGAAGCGTGGCCCGGCTATTGCCATTGTGGCTGCATTGTAGGAATCGAGCAGGGCTATGGTTTCGTCCGCGGGGGAAGGATCGGCAGGAAGCGGGATAGCAAGCTCTGCGAGACGGGTAACAACGGCTGGATCAGAGGCAACACCTCGCTCGTTCAAGCCCTCAAGGTAACGGATCGCCCGCTCGGCTGTGGTTGTGAGCAACTCATGCATGGGAATCTCCTCTTTTCAAAACGGTTTTTACGAGGGCTGCACTTTGAAGCATCCTGAACAGGTGCTAGAGGAGGAAACACTTTTTCCTCTAGCAGCCTCTCACAGAAAACGAAAGCACTAAAAAAAGCGCAGGCGCTGAAACAACTGATCCATCACCTCTCGCTCTACATTCTTGCCAATGCGTACCAGCAGGATGTTGGTAGGGTCCATCGCAACATTTGGCTCATCAGTCAGACATTCGAAAAAATGATAGGACTCAAGGACGTGTGTGACCAGCGAACGATAGCGAAAGGGAGACAACCCCGCTTCTTTGAAATCCCAATGCCACGAGAGACCGAGCGCCACGAGATTCATCTTCTCCACTGCATCAAATTCAAGGGCCAGAGACAGTAATTGACGAGCAACCCCCAGCCTGCGCCAGTGTGTACTCACTTCAATCGCTAGTTCGTACGTGTTGGTCACTCCCTGCCACCATGTATCAGCAGGAGTTAGTGTTACCTGGCCAACAATCTCGCCATCAGGAGTGTATGCAAGCGTGAGCGCACAATCCGGGCGCTCCGCAATCCCCAGCAAGAGTTGGTGTTCTCTTTCTGGAACGTGTGTAAACGCATGCAAGCCACCATCAGCCTTCAGAGACGTGACTAGAGATGGAGAGCAGAAACTGCGCAGGATGAGTGGCCCTGCTACTGTCTCAAAAGTGCTCCTGCGCGAACAAGCAGCGCTCCTCTGTAAAAGATCAGGTGCATGGAGCGTTAGAGGACGTGTGGTCATGCGTCCTCCTTACAATAGTGAAAGCCGTCATACCAGCGTTGTCTACGTTTCCATTCTGTACTTTTTATGCTATCAGTGCTGTTGGCTCCCCAATGTAGGGTTGCCAGAGCAAGTGCAACAAATGCTATCAATATGATAATAATGTCCATTCGATTTCTCTTTTTTTCGACCAATAGAAAATTTTTGTCTGTAACGGCAGGACTATCAACGTCCACATGACCATGAAGGAAGGCATTGCGACCTTCATGGTCATCGACACGAGACCCATCGCCCCGGTCTGGAGAGCAAGTGAAGCCATGCACTTCCCGCAATGAGCAGGAGGGCAGTATCACCTGGTTGGTTTGATATTCTGATTTACGTGGAACAGATTGCTCGGATCATACGTGGTTTTGATCTGTGCCAGACGGGCGTAGTTGTCGCGGTACGCCGCCTTCACATTGTCTGTGCCCTCGTCCATCATCATGTTGACATAGCCCCCACCAGCCGAATAGGGATGCAGCGCCATCCAATAGTCCTTGGCCCACTGGATCATGCGCTCGTTGTTGGCCGGGTCGGGGTCGACGCCGACGATCACTTCAGAGAAGTTGGCGTCACGGTAGCTGAATGCAGTATCACTCGTGCTGGGCCGATGGGCTGCTCCATTGATGGGATAGATGTGCATTGTCGAGTGCATAGTCGGCAGTTGCGCGCTGTACTTTATATGCAAATCAATAGCATTATCGCTGAGATCCTTGAAGAAGTCGGCCTTCCAGTACCACTGCAAGCCAGCGGGATATAAGGCGTCGAACAGGGTCTGCAAAACCGGCCACGGAATCGGCCCCGCGAAATCGACCGCAGGGGTGCGAAAATCACGAATGGGTTTCAACAGCTCTTCGGCCCGCTCCATCGGAGCAGTGGAACACCACACGATGGTGCACATCTTCTGCAGATGAAACTGTTCTGGGAAAGGTGGCGCGGGTGGCACCGTGATAAACCCGAACCAGCCATTGATCTCCTCGGGTGCGTTCAAGATGAAATCACGCCAGAACTTCATCACGTCCGCTGCCTGTTCGAGGGGCCAGAGCATTGGTCCACCGTAGACCGTGTTAATTGGATGCAGTTGGAACAGGAACGAGGTAACAACGCCAAAGTTGCCACCGCCGCCGCGTACTGCCCAGAACAGGTCGGCATGCTCTTCGGCACTGGCTGTGACGAAGCTGCCATCGGCAAGCACCATGTCAACGCCGAGCAGGTTGTCGATCGTCAGGCCCAGTGTGCGCGAGAGGTAGCCGATGCCTCCACCCAATGTCAGTCCACCAACACCGGTACTCGAAACGAAACCGTTCGGTGTGGCCAGCCCGAAGGCATGGGTGGCATGATCCACCTCGCTCCAGATGCAGCCGCCTTCGACGCGAACGGTGCGTGCGGATGGATCGACGCGTATCCCCTTCATCCCTGCTAGATCGATCACCAGACCATCATCGCATGTCCCCAGGCCAGGACCGCTGTGCCCGCCGCCTCGCACGGCCAATGTCAGCTCGTGCTCGTGGGCGAAATTGACCGCCGCAATTACATCGGCCACGTCCACGCAACGGGCAATTAGCGCGGGTCGTTTCTCGATCATGCCGTTGTAGACCCGACAAGCCTGCTCGTAGCCAGCATCGCCGTGACGAAGCAACGTGCCGCGCATGCGTGATGCAAGTTCCTGAATTGCTGGTTCCTCTACAGAGACGCTCGCTTTTTGCTGTAGGTTCATGTTCTTCTCCTGAATTCATTCTATTACGTAAGTTATGTGTACAATGGATAACATCTCAACCGCTCATAGAGGTCGATAATCTGGCAACGTACTTTGTCTGATCGGCAGAGCAACCGTTGATCTCATACACATCCATAGATCAACTTCAAGAAGAATAGCATGGATGACGTTAGCAAAACGTTTGGAGACGCGAGATGAGATGCTATTTTCGTGATAGATTTGAACGCTTCAGTCAAATGAGCGTTAGTGAAGTGTTATCTGACCCGTCGTAAAACCCCTGGCCTTTGAGCTACTGAGTAGAGAGAACCTGAATAAATGCCCGCATAGATAGGCTACCGTTGAGCGAGGAGGAGCCGGGCAGCCTGTAGGTCAGGTGTTTCAAATCCTTCAGTAAACCAGGCATATACGTCGCTGAGCTGTCGTCGGGCGTCGTTAGATCGATGTTGTGCGATGTACAACCGCGCCAGGCTCATCGTTGCGCGCAGTTCCAGCGATCTGGCCTGCTGTGATTGAGAGATCGCAATCGCTCGCTGGAATGCCGCTTCGCCATCAGCTGTGTCCACACTATGCATCAGCAGTAACTCGCCTCGCAGCCGATGTAACTCAGCGTCCCACCAGCGCTCATTATGTGTACGCGCTTCAGAGAGTGCCTCGTCGATGGATGCCAGCCCCTCCTCGACGCGTCCGGCTTTCCCACAGATATGCGCGAGCAGCGAGAGGTAATACGGCAGACGCAATCTAGCCCCCGCCGCTTTAAATTCCGTGATTGAGCCACGCAGATGCTCGATGCGTTCCTTAACGGGTTGTTCCAAGGCTAGCGCATAGCTGACTAAGATGCCTGCCCAGACGCGATAGTAGGGTGCCTGGTACTTGCTCGCGAACGCATACGCTTGCTCGGCATGTTCTCGGGCGACTCCCTCATCGGCACTCAACTGCTGCAGCAAAGCGAGGTAGGTTGATACCAGTGTCTGGTTGAAAGGCTGATCCAGGTCCTGTACAAGCTTGACCGCCTCGAACCCCCGCTTGAGTGCCTGCTGCGGATAGCCCAGACACCAGAGCGCATGTGCTTGCCAGGCCCGTGCGTGCGCTGCATAGTTCACTCCCTGCGACCCTTGAATATGGAGAAGTTGGTCGGGATCATGGGCTGCAATAGCTTCCGCAAATTGCGCGTTTGCCTCAGTGATCCTTCCCAGGTGCAGGCGAGCTCCGGCCAACATCATTCCGGCAAACGGCGGCGGCTCCGAGCCGAGTGAGCGCTGATACAGCGTATGCATCTCGTCGAAGCCCAATTGCACCTTTTCGAGTTTTGCCTGCACAATGCAGACAGACTGCAATCCATAGAGCGTCTGCGCTCGCTGCACGTCGTCACCGACCGTGTCACATAACGCCAGTGCGCGGTCGAGCACGCGCTCCAGTTCCGGCGCTGTCCAGCCTTTGGTCACGCGATAGAGTGGTGCCAGTGCAAGTTGCAGGCTGAGCTCCTGTTTATCGCGCTTCGAACTGGCAGGCAGAAGTTTAAGCAACTCCAGACTACGCGTGAGTAGGCTGATGGCATCCTCGTTCGCATACACGCACTGCGCCACGGCTGCCGCACGTTGATAAAAAGGGAGTGCCTGCTCGATCATGCCTGCGCGCTCATAATGCGACGCAAGCTGTCCACTCACCGCGTCGAGGTCTTCGACATGCCTTGCTTCCAGGGCTTGCGCGACGCGGCGGTGCAACATGTGTCGCTGAGGCGCACTGATTTCCGCATACGCCACCTCGCGTAGCTTATCGTGGGTAAAGTCATAGCCATTCGCGCCATGCTCGCGCACGATCCGTTTGTACCAGAGTTCGTCCAGCGCACGGACGGCACTATCAGTATCGGCGAGACCCCCACCGATTAAGAAGTCGAGTGTGAATTCACGACCAATGGTCGCAGCCAACTCAACAAATGTACGAGCAGAGGCTGAGAGCTGCGCGAGGCGACCGACGAGCACTGCATGTACCCGTGGTGGAAGCGTTCGAGCATCATCAAGCGGTGGTTGCCAATGAAGGTGCTCGCTTTCTGCCGGGCTAACTGATACGCGCTCCAGGTCAGCCTGCACTATTTCGACTACGAAGAGGGGATACCCCCCGGTCTCATGATACAGGTGTAGCCCCTCGTCCATCGCTAGCTCACGCTTTGCCACCTGCGAGGCCAGTTTCACGGTTTCCGCTGCATCTAACGCCGCGAGCGAAATTTCTGTTGCACGCATGGTGTTACGCAGATGCCGCAAAAGGGTACGCAACGGATGGGATGGCAGCAGTTCTTCCTCGCGGGCGCACCCCACGACGAGCAGTCGAGTTGTTGGGTCAAAGCGCAACAGAAAATGCAACCATGCAAGCGTTTCTTGATCGCACCATTGCAAGTCATCAATCAACAAAAGTAATGGTTGAGGAGCGAGGAGGATGGCGCGTGCCAGAGCCTCAAAGAAGCGTTGACGCTGGCCGTACCCAGTCACTGATTCATAGTGTGGTAACGCTGGTTGCTCCACTAATAACTCAGGTAGAATACGCGCAATTTCAATGAGCCAGACCGCGTCGAGTTGTCTGAGGGAAGTTCGCAGACCCTCACTCCTGAGCCAGTCCGTCACAGGTGCGAGTGAGAGCTGGCCTTCAATGGCATAGGAGCGTGCTTTCGCAGTGATGGTACCCTGCTGACTCGCCCATAGCAGGAATTCCTCGGCCAGCCGTGATTTGCCCACACCTGCCTCTCCGCTCACCAGCACGAACTGGGGTCCTTCGTTGGTAGCGTGCTGCCAGATATCGTGCAATTGTTTCCACTCACGCTCTCGCCCGATGAGCATTGGGGTCGCAGCGGGCAACAGTTGATGAACGATGGGCTGAATGGCGGGTGCTTCTTGCTGCATGAGTAGCTCATAGGCTTCGCGGGTCGCTGGAGAGGGATTAATGCCCATCTCTCGTTGTAAGGTGCTGACACAGGTGTGGTACACATGCAATGCACTGGCACGATCGTTATTGAGCGCAAACAGATGCATCAGCTGACGATAGCGGTCTTCGGAGAGGGGATCGAGTCCGAGCAAACGCTGAGTATAGCGGATGGCGGTGACCGTATTGCCCTGCTCTTCAAAAAGGCGGAGCAGTCGTTCGAGTGCCTGTCGATGGCACTGGCGAAGCCGCTCCCGTTCAGGCAAGATCCATTCGTCATAGCAGCCAGGAAGTAATTCGCCCCGATACAGGGTGTCAGCCTGCTCAAGGGCGGTCTGGAGTTCGTGCTGCTCATTCTGCCGTATGGCTGCGGCTGCGAGATTGAGCGTCCGTTCAAACTCAGCGACATCCAGGTGGAAGGGCGCGACGGGGTGCCAGTGCAACGTGTGTGTGTCCGCGGCGAGGAAGTGCTCAATTGCGGGAAACGCCTGGCGCAACTGGTGGAGCAGTTGGCGCAAGTTATTGCGAGCCTGGGCCTCGGTTGTGTCAGGCCAGAAGAGGAAGGCCAGGTGCTGACGCTGTTGGGGAACATCGCGATGCAATACGAGATAGGTGAGGAAGGATTGCAGGCGCGTAGTATTGAGACTGGTCACCTGCTGGTCGCTGTAGAACAGGCTGAAATCACCAAGCAAGCGAAGGTGAAGGGTTGGCATTGTCATGACTGGCTCCCTTTCTCCTTTTTTTAATCTTCTCTTCACCAATAGACGTTTGCATGCCTGAATTTCCGTGTGCTACTTTTTGTGGTCGCGGAAACTCCCAACTCGTTCTAACAGTTGGGTATACTCTATGATAGCACGGCGCGGAACTTCCTGACCGCGTTGCCGTGCCAAAAATTGAGAAGGTTGTGAAGGGTATGTCGACGATTAAATTGTTGCTCGTGGATGACCACGGGCCGTTGCGGCGGGCTTTGCGCGAGGGTCTAGCGGCGACGGGCGCTGTGCAGGTAGTGGGCGAGGCGGCGACCGGGCGCGAGGCGGTTGCGCGCGCGCTCGAACTGGACATGGATGTTATATTGATGGATGTGCAGTTGCAGGACCCTGAGATAGGTCGCCGGGCGCTGAGCGGCGTCAGCGCGGCTGTGGCGATCCGCCGTGAGCGTCCGCGTATGCCGGTGGTGTTTTACTCTATTCAGGATGACGACGAGTATTATCGCGAGTTTCGCGCCGCGGGCATCCTGACGCACTATGCCTATGTGCGCAAGAGCAACTACCTGCTGCCTGCTATGCTCGTTCCGTTGCTGCGCGACGCCATCAATGGGCGCAGTCTCGTCGATCCCGAGATCGAGGACCGTGTGCAGGAGGTGCGCGACCTGGATGAGCAGTCCCCACGCGCTCTGCTGGAACCGAACGAGCTGCGTGTGGTGGAACTGATGGCGCAGGGGATGACGAACGAGCAGATCGCTGCCCGCCTGAACCTGCACGACAAGCGCGCCGTGAGCCGCACCAATGGGCGCATCTATGCCTCCTGGGGATTGAGCGAAAACTCGGTCGATGACAAGGTTGCGCGCGCCAGGGCGACCCTGATCTATACCCTCAATCGTATGATTATCTGGGACGAGAATGGTGTGGCCCTGGTGCAGGATCGCCGGGGTGCGTGGGTCCCGCTCTACAAAGAAGAACCGTAAAAATGTCACCTGCTTCGTTACTTGAGCCTGTCTACTTCTTTCAGATGGTGGCGCTGGCTCTCTCGATCTTTAATCTGGTCTCCTTCCTCTGGCTGGCCTGCACGGTCTGGCTGAACGGCGATCGCCATAGCCTGATTGCCCGTGTGGGCGCGGTGGGCCTGAGCCTCTCGGCGCTGTTCTTCTATGTGCACGCGCTGCTCATCTCGACGCCATTGACGCAGACGAGCGGCCTGATAACGTCGGAGTTCTTATGGCATCTGATCTGGCTACCGGCGCTGGGTGTGCCCTATATCTGGTTTATGATCGGGCTGCATTACGCCTCGCTGATGAACGACAGCTGGCGCAGACGCCGACCGTTGTTGCTGGCCTGTAGCGCAGCGTTAGGCCTGCTGGTGCTACTCCTGCTGGTCTCTAATAGCTCGACATTCAGCTTTGCGGGAACGCTGCGCTTGCTAGCATATAGCGAGATTCTGGAGAGCAACAGAGCGCAGTTGCTCTCATCGCCTGTCCTTCTGCCCGTTGCCTTCCTCTGCTATGTCACCTTCTGCGCGATAGGCCTGTGGTTCACTCCGAGCCGTGTGGGACGCCTCTTGCGCGTCCTCTGGTGTGCCTGTACGGGGCGTTTACAGAATACGTCCCTGCTTAGAGCATTGGGCGACGCGTTCTGGGATGATCGTGTTCCGTTTGAAGCGTTGGGAGAGCCGCATCTCTCCTGGAACCTCGCGCGCCCCGGTCTTCTGCTCGCGGCCCTCTTGATGGTGGGCCTGACAACTACGCTCGGCGTCCTGGGTGTCTGGTCCATGGTGGGTTGGCTGGAACAACCCTCCGCGCATATAGCGCCGGTGCCCCTCACCACCATACCGCTCAACCTGATCCTACTGGATATCTTCGCCACTGGCCTGGTCGCGCTCATCATCCTGCTGATCGGCTACTCGATTGTGCGGCACGGCATCCTGGTCGAGCGTCCGTTAGCGCGACGGGGTTTCTTCGAGCAGTGGCGCGGTATTGTCATCGTCTCAACCACCGTCGCCATTTTTATCGCGTTCTTTGTGCTTGTGACTGGCAGCAAACTGGGCGGGTTGCTCCTGATTACCTGTCTCGCGACGGGCGCTTATGCTCTCTTTACCTGGAGCGGCTATACCGCGCACGATCACTATATCGCCCTGCTGGGACCGTTCCTGCGCAGTACCAGCGTGCGTCACTGGCTCAATACCGATTTGCAGAAGACTGAGCAGGGCATGGAGGATCTCTTCTTCCACCTGTGCAATGATGTGTTGGAGGTCCAGTGTGCCCGCCTGATCGTACTGACGGGTACGGTGAAGCGCAGTTTCGCGTATCGCTGGCCCGCTGATAATGAGCAGAGCCGCACCGAGGAACTGATGCTGGCCCCGCGCAAGAAGTGGCTTCCGGCGGCGTCGCCTGCGCATCCCTATAGCAATCGAGAGATGATAAGCGACGCCAACGCGTACCGGATGAGCGTATCGTGGCAGGGGCTGCCCATTATCTGCTGGGTCTTGCCCATATACGACGAGTTCGGCCTGGTCGCCAAGCTCTATCTCGGTCCGCGCCAGGATCGCGCTGGCTTCACCGACGAGGATATGGACCTCGCCCATGCCTGTGGGCAGCGCATTCTTGATACGTTGCGCGATCACGAGGCAATGCTGACGGTGGCGAGTCTGCTGAAACGGCGCGTCGTGGATGTGAAGCTGCTAGGAGCGCAGCAGCGCCGCGTCCTGCACGACGAGATTCTCCCGCAGATGCACCTGGCCCTTCTGCGCTTAGAGACGCTACGCCCCTCTATTCAGAGGCCGGACAGTGCTTCTCCGCAAGCGGAAATCGCGCTTGACGAAACGGTAGAGATCATCTCCCAGGCCCATCGTCGCCTGGCCGCCATGATGCGCGCCACCACCACCAGCGCGCCGCATCGCCTCGAACGCGACGGCATGATGCACGCGATCCACACGATGATCGCGCAGGACTTTCAGCAGGCATTCGATGAAGTTGCGTGGGACGTTCCCGAAGAGACCGCCTGCCGTATCGACGAGATCGTGCCGCCCGCCATCGCCGAACTTATCTTTGCCGCCGTGCAGGAGGCTCTGCGCAACGCTGCCCGCCATGCGCGTGGCTCCGATGTGCATCGCCACCTCCGTCTTACCCTCAGAGCTGCCTGCAATCCGCATCTGGAGATCATCGTCGCCGACGATGGCGTCGGCATCGTCTCCGCCAGCAGTTCCACAACAGGGACCGGAGGTGGTCTGCTCACACACAGCGCACTGCTCGCCATTGCGGGAGGGAGTCTGACCGTGAAGAGTGCTCCCGATGAGGGCGTCACTGTGCGTATTCTCCTGCCTGCGGAAGTGCTACGCTGAAGCATGAGTAGGCTCACTCCTCTTCTCGTGTCTCTGCCCTCTATGCCTGAGTTGGCATATCCTCTATACTTGAAAAGGAATACCAGTAGCGCTTAAAAATGCTTTTGGGCGAAATAGATAGAATGTTACTTGATTCGCTCTCGCACAGCGTCTTCATACTAACGATGACATAACAAAGGAGGATCTATCATGCTGTTGGTTACGGGAGCCACAGGCTACATCGGACGGCACCTGGTAGCTCGACTCGTTGCTCAGGGCGAACGGCCCCGCTGCCTCGTGCGCGATCCAGAGAGCGCCGCGAAGGTTCTGCCCGCCGATAAAGTCGAATTTGTACAGGGCGACACCACGCAGGCCGCCGCCTTGCAGGCCGCCGTCGCTGGCGTCGATACCATCATACACGCTGCGTTTGTCACGGCAGATCGCAAGGCGCTCTCCAGCCACTACTACCAGGAGACGAACGTCCAGGGCACAGCGAATCTGATCGCGGCTGCTAAAACGGCTGGTGTCCAGCGCGTCATTGAGATCAGCGGTCTGGGCACGAAACCCGACAAGGAGGGCAGCTATATGCAGGGCCGTTACCAGGCTGAGAAGATGCTGATTGATAGCGGACTCAACTGGACTATCATTCGTCCATCGGTCCTGTTCGGCAAAGGCTCATCCTTCGTCAACGGACTGACCAGTCTGCTGCGTACGGCCCCTGTCGTGCCATTGATCGGCGGCGGCAAGACGATGTTTCAGCCCATCTACGTCGAGGATGTCGTGACGGTGATGCTCAAGGTGCTTGAGCGTCCCGAGACCACGAACCGACAGATCTACACCATCGGCGGACCCGAATATTACTCGTTCACACAAATCTTCGATCTCTTGCTCAAAACAATGGGCAAGTCTCGTCCCAAGGTCTACGCGCCCACTCCCCTGGTTGCCATCGGTGCCGCCGTCATGGAGGCCGTTCTGCCCAAACCGCCGCTAACAAAGGCCGCCATGACGCTCTTCTCGTTCAACAACACGACCGACCTGGACAGCGTGCAGCGCGACTTCGGCTTTACGCCCGTATCCTTCAAGCAGTATCTGCAGGAAAACGGCGTGTAGCTTTTGCCGCGCGAAATCTCTGTGCTATAATGGATGGGCATGCTCGTATGCAATAGGGCATGCTCATTCTGTGTGCATATCGCCTTGCCTGAGAAGCTTTATGTATTAGCGCCTATCTTCTACAAACACTGCTTTAAAATACACGGAGGAATTTGTGGCACCTGATCCGCTACAAAATGTAAGTAGTGAATTGCGCGTCATTGGTGAAGCGTTAGTGCGCATCGCGCGTTCGTTGCACGAGCAGACACGCCAGTTAGAGATCGCCGTCGAAGGACGCTACGCTGGTGAACTGGACAATCCACGCGTCGTCCTGCTCAACGACTCCCTCAATGTGAGCCGCGCCGCCGATATAGAATTGGGGAAGCTCAATCAGTCGCTCAGGAATGCGGCACAGCGTGTGCAGATGGCGGCACCGATCAATGGAAGCGCAACGTTGAAGTTCGAGCGCGAACGCGAGGCGCTCGCTACCAGCATCTCGCATCTGAAGCGGGAGAAGGACGAACTCAGCATCCTCTACGAGATCGCGGGCACCCTGAACTCGACCTTGCAGTTTGACGAGGTGCTGCGCCTGGTGATGGATCGCGTCATCGAATTTGTCAACGCCGAGCGCGGCTTTCTCATGCTGATCAATCCCGATACGAAGGAACCGGAGTTCCGCATGGCGCGCAACAAAGAGGCGCGCACAATCTCGGAGAGCGAGTTTTCTACCGCGCAGATCAGCCGCAGCACGGTGATGCGTGTCATCAATACGCGTACGCCTGTGTTGACCGATAACGCGCAGACCGACGCGGCCTTGCAGGGCATGGAGAGCATCATGACCTTCGGTATCCTCTCCATCATGTGCGCGCCCCTGATTGTGCGCAATACCTGTATTGGGGCCGTTTATGTCGATAGCCGTATCAACGAGAAGCTTTTCGCTCCCCGGCACCTCGATATGATGTTGGCTTTTTGCAACCAGGCCGCCATCGCCATCGACAATGCGCGCCTCTTCGCCCAGGTCCAGGAAGACAAGCGCTACATGGAGAATATCTTCAAGTCTATCGCCAACGGCATCATCACCACAGACTCCTCCGGTATTATTACGACGTTCAATGCAGCCGCTAGCGTCATTCTCAATCTGCGCGCCGCTACAGCTATCGGCAAGCATTACCAGCAAGCTTTCGCATCGATTCCGCAGGTTGGCCTGGTCAATCTCTTGCGCAACGCGCCCCAGCAGCATATGCAGCCGGAAAATTCGACGCTTGCCACCAACTCCGTCGATTGCCAGATTCCTGGTCGTCCGGGCGATGTCAGCCTGAACTGCTACGTCTCATCGCTGCGCGACTCGCAGGGCAAGGATATCGGTATGGCCCTGGTGATCGATGATCGCACAGAGCTGAAGCGCTCATTGGCACAGGCGAGGCGCATTCGCAGTATATTCGAGCGTTATGTCCATCCCAACGTCGTGCAGGAATTGATCCGCGATCCCCAGGCGCTCAACCTGGGTGGTGAGACAAAGGAGATCTCGGTGGTCTTCGCCGATATTCGTGGCTATACCAGCCTGAGCGAGCGCATGGCACCCGCCGATGTGATGAACCTGATCAATCGCTACCTGCAACTCATGTGCGAGGCGATCTGGGAGGAAGAGGGAACGATCACAGCCTTTCAGGGTGACGCGCTGATGGCGATCTTCAACGCGCCGTTGCAGCAGCAAAACCACGCCTTGCGCGCGATCCGTTCCGCCTGGAAGATGCGCTCTGCGTTGGAAGCGTACCAGCGTTCGCAGCCACAGGAGGCGATTGTCAGGTATGGCATTGGCGTCAATACCGGGCAGGCCACCGTGGGGAATATCGGCTCGCAGGATCGCTTACAGAACTATACGGCGATCGGCGATGTGGTGAATGTGGCCTCGCGCCTGCAGAACGGCGCGACCGACAACAACATCTATCTCAACGAATCAACCTATATTCAGGTCTATCGTTATGTTAAGGTAAGTCACCCCTTTCCGCTGC
>JALYTQ010000308.1 GCA_030854195.1 Chloroflexota bacterium | reverse complement strand
GTTCACAAGCCCGTGGCGCTCCACAAGCCGAGGCAGCGGACTTGTGAACCGCGCCCCTACACCATTGGCTGATTGGTGGATTGATTGATGCAATACAACGACCTACATCATTGGCTGGTTTGTGAATTGATTGGTGCAATATAACGACCTCCCTATACCTCTCATATATGCTTGTGATATGATACCCGTAATAATAAATTAGCAGGTAAAATATATCTTTCCGATATATTTTAGGATAACACAATAATGACCAACGAGCACACCTCTACACCGGAATGGTCCTTCCCGTTTTGTCCCACGCCTCCTAACTGGACGCTGGACTGGGAGGGCATAGAGGCACAATTTAGCTGGATACGCGCGATGGGTGGAGTTCCGCAGAGCCCGATCTTCCACGCCGAGGGCGATGTCCTTATCCATACGCGGCGCGTGGTAGAGGCGCTTATCTCTTCAGAGGATTGGCGCGCCCTTCCTGAGCGGGAGCGCGCACTGCTCTTCGCCTCCGCCTTGCTGCACGATGTCGGCAAACCGCTCTGCACGAAGTTCGACGAGTTCGGACGCATCACCTCGCGGGGACACGCGCAGAAGGGCGAGTTCATGGCGCGCCAGATTCTCTGGACCGGGCAGGAGCTAGCAGCACCGCTCCCTTTTCAGGAACGCGAGTATATCGCCCGCATGGTGCGCTTCCACGGCCTGCCGCTGCAATTTCTCTACAGAATGCAGCCCGAACGCAACGTGATCGCCGTTAGCCAGAGCGTGCGTATGCACCATCTCGCGCTGCTGGCCGAGGCCGATGTCAGGGGCAGAATCTGTCGTGGTAGCGACGAACTTCTGGAGCGGATCGCGCTCTTCCGCGAGCTTTGTGTAGAGCAGCGGTGCTACGAGCAGCCGCGCCAGTTCCCCGACGAGTACAGCCGCTTCCTGTATTTCCACAAGGAGCGCGCCGATCCGAATTACCAGGCATACGACGATACCTCGTTCGAGGTGGTACTGATGTCGGGCCTGCCCGGCGTGGGCAAAGATACCTGGGTCTGTAGCCATTACGCCAGCAGGCCCGTCGTGGCGCTCGACGCTATGCGCCGCCGCCTCAAGATCTCCGCCGAGGATGAGCAGGGGCACGTGGTCTACGCCGCCAAAGAGCAGGCACGCGAACTGCTGCGCAAAAAGGAATCCTTTATCTGGAACGCTACCAACGTGACGCGCATGATGCGCCAGCACCTCGTCGATCTGTTCGTCTCCTATGGAGCACGCGTGCGCATCGTCTACCTCGACGCGCCGTTTGATGCCCTGCTGAAAAGGAACAGCAACCGTCCCGAGAGCGTGCCCGAGCCGGTGATCTATAAATTACTAGGGAAACTTGAGGTGCCCGATGTGACGGAGGCCCACGCGGTGGAGTGGGTCTATACCTAAGTTCAGCGCGTGGGGAGACGCTTTGTCGCCTGCATAGTTGCTATAAAGCGAGGAAAGCCCATGCCGTCCGCGATGGCGCGCACGCGATGGAAGCCCTCGCCATAGACGGGATCGGGATTGTGCTCGATGGCGCTGGCGTGATAGCGGCTCTCGGGCGTGTTCAGCTCGTTGTAATAGCGGTAGGAGAGTAGTTCGCAGAATCCCTCCTCGGCCCACGCCGACAGACCCTGCACGTCCTGCGCAATCAGCCAGACGTGGCCCAGTTCATGCACGGTGACGCCCTGGAAGAGCGTCGAGGGCAGGCCGTGCAGTACCGCGACGCCGCTCACTTCGGTTCGTAACATCTGCCCGTTCTGCATGTAGCTTGTGCTCATGGTGGCACCCAGCGAGTGGGTCTGAGAATGCTCGCGCAGGTGTCTGGCGAGCGTGGCGCGACCGCATAGCTCCATGCTGAGGCGCAGATTGTTGTAGCGCAGTCCCTGACTCCCGACCCAGCGAATCAGTTGCGAGAAGAGCGGCTTCGCGGCCTCGGCGGTCTCAATGGCGGTGAAGCGACACACCGGGCAACGAACAGTGTCTGACCCCTGCTCGCGTTCTCTTGGTGGGACCAGGCGTCCGCAATAGGCACAATGCGGAAACTGGCTCTGGTGCTCCTTGCAGTATTGCGTCCCCCACTGATCCACCAGATATTCGCCCACCAATGGCTTCTCGCAATAGGCACAGCGCGGCGCGACGCGATCGCGATAACAATCGAGATGATAGGGCGCGTCCTCGTGCAGTTGAAAGCTCGCGCCCGCTATAGGTCGTCCACAGGCGGCACACGTGAAATGCTCGGGATGCCACGTACTCCCAAGCGCGGAGAGATAATTGCCCCAGACAGGCTGGCCGCAGGCCTTACAGATTGGTTGCACAGACATGCTGCTCTTCTTTGTTCATGACTCACACTGCTCCAGAAACAGCAAGGGCATAATAGTCATAGCTGCCCGTCTCCTTGAAACCACACGATTGATAGAGCGAGAGCGCGTTCCTGTTCTCAGTCGCCACCTCAAGCGCGATCCGCTCCCGACCCTGCGCCAGCAGCTCCTGTATTGTGCGCGCCAGTATCTGCCACCCATAGCCGCGTCCTCTGTACTCCGGCAAAACGGCGAAGCCATAGATGAAGGCGCTCTGCCCCTCCAGAGATACATCTAATTTACCAATTACCACTTCGGTCGACCCGTTCGGTGCCTCAGTATACGCTTCTTTTAACTGCAACATAACTACGTTTGTAAGGGTAGCAAGGTAGTAACGCCGCGCCGAATTCTCCAATGCATGTACCGAGTACCAGTCCACTTCGTCGTCCGCTATGCCAAATGCCTCGGCGGTGATATGCTTGAGCGCCAGCAGATCGTCTATACGCGCCTCCCTGAACAGTAGCCGTTCATCAAAGCCCGCTGGCTGCCGGAACTGTTCCAGCACCATCTTATATTCAGAGTGATCGTAGGTCGTCGCGAGCCGCCCGACAAACGCCTGCCCGGAGGTAGAGGCATGCTCGACGATGAGTAACAGGGTGGGGATATGCCTGCGCCGGGTCTCCTCTCGCGCGGCGCTGAGTAGTTCCGTAAAGATGCCCTTGCGTCGATATGCCGGATGCACCATGCCGCTGACCTCGGCCTCTCTGGAATTGAAGGCATAGAGTCCCAGAAATCCAATCAGCGTATTCTGTTCGTAGTAGAGAAAATCGTTAGTTTCGCTTTTGGAGCGCTGGCGCAGCGTCTCCCAATTCAACTTTAGATCAAGTCCATCCCCAGTATTGCAGAGTTGCGCGAGTTGCTCAATCTCCGCCAGTTCCGTCGGCGTCAGTCCCTGCTTGCTATAGAGACCCTGCCTGTTCTCAATCGTCATGCATATTCCTTAAACGCTACTCGCCTTTTTTGTGGTCCTCTTCTTTGTGGTGCTTCTTCACCGTGCGCGCGGCGACCTCCTCAGCGCGATCGCCATAGCGACCGCTTTTCTTAGCCGAGTCCTTAATATGCTCATACATGCGCTCTTCCTTCGCGCTAACGCCGCTCACTGGCTCTTTCTTCTTCTTTCCTGGCATAATCAGAACTCCTTTCTCAAAAGCGTTGACGAATGCACATCTCTTTCTTCGTGCCTCTACAGTTTACACGATTTCGCAAGTACAACAGTTTCCAATACTCAACAATATACCACAACATAATTCTTTCATGCTATACTGTTTTCAAGCGAGAATTCACTAAACTAAAGAAGGAAGCAGGATAAGCATGCTCAACACCACCTCGTACCAGGTAGTCGATAACGCGAAGTTCTCGCAGTATTTCAGCAGGCCATGTTACGCCAACTACTGCTTCTCCAATATCCCTGGCACTATCGAGCTTCTACTGACGGGCAACGGACAGAACACGCTTTCTCCAGACGTTCTAGGGAACTTACCAACGCGCTATGAGCGGGTCGTGCTCTTTTTCATCGACGCTTTTGGATGGCGCTTCTTCGAACGTTACGCGGAGCGGTTCGGGTTTTTGAAGACCGTTCTTAACGAGGGTGTGATCTCGAAGATGACCTCACAATTTCCTTCGACGACCGCCGCGCACGCTACCTGCATCCACACCGGTCTCGCTGTTGGGCAGAGCGGCGTCTATGAGTGGAACTACTACGAGCCCCTGCTCGATGAGCTTATTTCGCCGCTACTCTTCTCTTACGCGGGCAACAAACTTATACGCGAGACCATCAAAGGCTCTACAACCCTCCCTACCTCGGCGTTCTTCCCTGAGCAGACGCTCTACAAAACGTTGCAGGCTCAAGGAGTCGTCTCGCACATTCTGCAGTTTCACGCCTACACACCTTCTACCTTCTCGGATTTCGTCTTTCGGGGCGCGCAGGTGCATCCCTATATGACGCTGCATGATGCCCTTACCAATCTCAGCAAGCTTCTCACAGCTCCCGTTGCAGCGCCGTCGTACTACTTTCTCTACTTCGATGGCATCGACTCCGCCTGCCACCGCTATGGACCGTTCAGCAAGCAGTTCGAGGAGGCCGTAAAGCAGTGCATGATGCAAATAGAGGAGCTCTTCTACCAGAATGTGCGCGGCAAATGCGGCAATACACTATTTCTGCTGACAGCTGACCACGGGCAGGTTGAGGTTGATCCAAAGCTGACTTACTATTTAAATGAGCAGGCACCAGACATTACGCGCTATCTGAAGACGAACAGGCGTGGCGCTCCGCTCGTTCCCGCAGGCTCGCCCAGGGATATGTTTTTGCACGTTCAGGATGAACATATCGCTACGGTTATCGGTGATCTACGCCAGCGCCTCGCCGGGCGCGCCGAGGTGTACCAGACGCGAGAGCTAGTGGAGCAGAACTTCTTTGGTCCGCCCTCGCCCGTCTTTCTGGCCCGCGTGGGCAACGTGGTCATCCTCCCCTACAAAAACGAGACCGTGTGGTGGCACGAAGCGGGCAAATTCGATATGCACTTCCTGGGCCACCACGGCGGTCTGACGCCTGAAGAGATGGAGATTCCACTGCTGGCCCTGCCACTTTAGAAGCTTATTCGTAGCGCAGCACCTCCAATGGGCGCACGCGCACGGCTCCCCAGGCGACCAGCGCTGCGGTGAGCATGGCCAGCAGCACCGAGCCGCCAATGAGCAGCAGGGCGATATAGCCGCTAACGCCGAAGACGGAGTGGAAGATGTAGCTGCCGAGTAGGGCCGTTGCCACGACGACCAGGACCATCGCCAGCAGGGCACCGATGCCACCGACGAGCCCGTTCTCGATCAGTACTTCGCTCAATATCGAACCACGCGTGTAGCCAACCGACTTGAGGATGCCCAGCTCGCGCCGCCGCTCCAGCATCGCCAGGGCCACGGCGTTGGCAATGATGATGATGCCCGCGAGCAGCGAGAGCGAGGCGATCGTGGTCAGCGTCAGCAGGATGTCGTTGAGCAACTGGTTGATAAAGTCCGTGAGGTTCGACAGGCTGAAGACAAAGGCATGGGGCACGGTGTTCCCGATGGCGTCGATGGCACTGTTGAGTTTGTTAGGATCGATCTTCATATAAAAGATGGATTGCTCGATGCCACCAGGACTGAGACCGCGCACGGTGTCACGCGTACCTAGAATGGGATCAAGGCTGCTGCCGAAGCTATTCGTTTTGTAGATGCCAACGACGGTGACGGTCCGGCTATCCAGACGATCAATGCTCGCCAACGTGATCGTATCGCCGACCTTCAAGTGCAGCGGGTCCAGGTCTGCCAGTTGGGAGGAGATCAGCAC
>JALYTQ010000307.1 GCA_030854195.1 Chloroflexota bacterium | reverse complement strand
GTGTACGCGCATATCCAAAAACGCCTGGGCAAGTCACCCGACGACCTGCCCTGGGATAAGTCGCTCGCCAAAGCATGGCTGCCACTTGACCAGTGGATCGGTGAATTTTTCGAGAATCGCACCGAAGACGGAGCGACCATGTTCGCTCAACCCCTGGATCAAACAAATTGGCTGGCAAGCCAGGGTCACGTCAGACGCCTCTACATCAAAAATCGCCAGCACCTTTTCAGGCCAGGGCATTTTGGACGCACCTGTCCTTTTGAAACGCCGGAGGGTCCAAACATTGGCCGCATCATGGTGATTGCACTCGGCGCTGAGATTCGCGATGGTAAACTGATCATCGTCGATGAGCGGCCAGAAGCTACTCTTGGGCTTGAGGCCGCGATGATCCCTCTGCTCGAACATAACGAGCCTAAAAGACTACTCATGGGGACCAATATGCTGCGGCAGTGGCTGGTTCCTCCCACGCCTGAGCCTGCATTGGTGCAGAGCGGCAACGAGCCGGACGCCGAACATTTCTGGTGCGGACGCAACCTGCTCACCGCCTTCATCTCCTGGGGAGCCGACACCTTCGAGGACGGCATCGTGCTCAGCGAGTCGTGTGCGCGGAAGCTACATTACAACCAGCCTGTCGAGCCGGGCGACAAAATGAGCAATCGCCACGGCGTAAAGGGCGTCGTGAGCAGAATACTACCGGACGAGGAGATGCCGCACCTCGCGGATGGCACTCCAGTCGAGCTCATCTACAACTTCATCAGCCTGCACGCGCGCCTGTCCTTTGGACCGCTACGCGAGGCCGTGCTTAGCCGCATTGCATACACAAGGGGAGAACCGCTGACGATACCTCCTTTTCACGCCCCCGCTGAACAGCAGATACGTGCATGGCTGGCTCAGGCAGGCTTGCCCGCTAACGGCATGGAGACGCTCAGGCAGGGTCGCGACGGCGCTCTGCTACGGAGGCCGAGCACGGTTGGCTGGGTCTACTGGGGACGGCTCGATCACCTGGCGCACGACAAAATGCGCATCGCCACGAACGCCGCGCAGGGACAGAGAAGTGATGACCTCGATTACTATGCTTTGCGCGACGCGGGCGCATTTGAGAATATCCTTGAACGTTACAATCTCTGTGCCAATGGGCATAGTGATAGCGCGACACTGGCCCAGCGAGTCGTGACAGGCGCGATCAAGCAGAAAGAGCCTTCGCCGCAATTTGCCAACCTTGTAAGACGGTTAGCAGCCGTGGGCATACGCGTAGAACTGGGAGAGGATGGACTTGCCTTTCAGCTGGCAGCGCCCAGGACTCCCCTCCTCGCACTGGCACGTCCGTTACCCCATCCCTGGCTACGCGATGCTCAACTCACCAGCATCGGCGCGCTCGACGAAATGCCCACCTATTCCGCGCTCGTCGAGGCCAACACGCGTCTGGAGCGCGTGCTCACCAGCCGAGCGCCGGAGAGTCTCAGGCAGCAGGCATTCGCGCACCTGAAAGCACGCGTGCAGGAATTCTGCGCGGAACTGCTCACACCCGCGCAAGTACGCTTCGAGGCGAGGTCTCTCTTTAGCGGACGAGCGGTCCTCGCTCCGGGCGCTGACCTGCACCTCGACCAGGTCGGTCTGGCGGAGGAGATCGCCTGGGGACTCTTCGGGCCGCTCGTCGCGCGCGAGGTTGGAGCGGAAGAAGTGCAGAGACGTAGCACGCGAGCTACCGAAATGCTGGACGAAATTATGGCGCGCTCGTGGGTCGTTGTTCATCGCACACCGGCCTTCACGCCACAGACGTTCATCGCATTCCATCCCGTGCGCAATCTAGATCACGTCATCTGCCTGCATCCATTGACCTGCCGCCTGCTACAGGCCGACTTCGATGGCGATCAGGGAGCAATCTTCCTGCCACTCACGGAGCATGCCCAGCAAGAAGCAGGGCAGCGACTCTCGGTAGCGGGCCATCTCGCGCGCACACCCGAACTGCTCAAAGACCTGTTGCCGAGCGACGAGGCGCTATGGGGACTCGCCCAGCTGAGCCTCAGCGCGGAGGGCCTGCGCGAAATCGGCAGAATCTGTGGCGCGCCCATCCCAGTAACCGATGGCATAGTGACGCACGCGGCACTGCTACAGGCGCTGCAAGCCGTCCTACAGCGGGAGGGCGGTGATAAGGCTTTGAGCGTGCTTGAGAAGCTAATGCGACGAGGCTTTGAAGTCGCCAGAGCGTCGGGCAGCTCGCTCAGTCCATTTATCGGAGCACAACTCGAACTGCCAACAGCACCTACGAGTAGCGAGAGTAAAGCCTGGGATCTCTACAGGGAAGAAGTGGGCGAGGAGCTTGCCGCACGGACCGACTACGAGAACAATGCCCTTGGGCCGCAGTTGCTGGCCGTGAAGAGTGGAGCATGGGGAGAGGTCGAGCAACTCGTGAGGCTGCTGAGCACACATGGAACAGTCAAAGACATCAATGGCGACATAGTAACGATCCAGCATGGTTATCGCGCAGGCCTGTCGTCTGAAGAGCTCTACGCGCTGGCGGTGCCTGGCCGTGAAGCCTTCGCGCATGTTCTACAAGAATGGAACGAGGCCGGGCGTGAGATACGCGAGCGCGGTGTGACAAAGAGCTTCTCCGTGCTGGGGCGGGCGATGCGGGCCGAGCATCCCGGCCTCGTCTTCGCGCACGCCGCCGCCACAGGCGAGATCGACCCACTCACAGACCTGGATAGCCGCCTCTTTGTTGGCCTAAAGCTTTTACGCCTGCACTGATTGAAGCAGTGACAGGGCGACGGCCTGAGCCACCACCCTGCCACCCACACCAACCGGCTACTTTTTAGGCGTAGCGGTAGGCGTAACAGCGGGCGTCGCTCCTGGTGTACTACTTCCAGACGTAGGAACACCAAGATTGATGGTTGTATCGTCGAAGGTCTTGAGCTGAACCACCGTCCCTCCTGGCAGATAGGTGCCTGTGATGGTATCGCCGGGCTGCACCAGCGGCAGCTTAGACGAGAGCGAGAGGTTCGCGGTAAAGATCACATTCTGACCCTGGACCTGGATATAGTAAACAGTATTGGTGCCCTGCTGTACAGGCGAGATGCGCAGTACCTTGCCGGTGATGGTTTGCGTTGTGGTACCTCCTCCCGACGGTTGAGTGCCATTCCCCTGTTGAGCCAGCCACTGCTGATAATCCTGCAAAGCTTGTGGCAGAGATGCCTCGAACTGCACATTACTGCCGTTGAGATTTCTCGCATCCACAATGCCGACAGCCTGGAAGATATCCCCGCTGCCCGTGCTCTGCACGTAGATCGCGACCCAGGTAGGCACACCGTAGATCTGATACAACTGCACACTTGCAACGTTGTAGTTACGAATGTTGGCACGCGTCGACGAGAAGGTACTCTGCACATTATCGCCGATGCCCAGGCCCGCTAGAGGATAGAAGTCTCCGTGATTCGCGTGCGTATCGAAGAGGAAGATACCTGTACTCGAGTTGTCATTCGCGGACGATGAGGTCATCGGAATGAGCCAGACAGGATTATCCACGTTATTGTACAGCAATTCAGGACTGCTGCCGGGTTTCTGTTGTCCCTGGCCAGAAGGATTGAACCAGGGCGCGGAATGGTAGAGTCCCCACCATTGCAGGTACTGCGAGACGGTATCCGAAGGCATCACGCGATCGACCCACTTCGGCACGTCCTGCGGCCTGTATTTGGTGATCTCGCCCGTATGCGCGTTGACAAGCAGCACTTCGGTCAGCGTATCACCAACGTAGCCACGAATGGGCTGCATAAGCGAGATCGTCCAGTACGGATGGAAGCTATCGTCAAGTTCCAAAGTAGGATCAAGCAACCTGCCATACGTATAGCCGCTCAGGTAGACGTGACGTATCAGATCCTGGTTGAGCAGCGCGCCAGGGAGATAACCCAGAGAGGTACCGGGCTGCGTTGCATCAGTACGCAACTGAGGCACCGCCTGGGGGTTTTCCGCGTCGACGACTACAAAGCCGGGTGTCGTGGGACTGGATAGATTGGCAAAAATGTTGTTGTAGTTCAATGGGGCAACGTAGTACAGGTGATGATTGATCGATTGCAGACCATAACTGGTCGGATCAAGGCCATAGGCCGAACCGAGGTTTTGTCCGGTAGAGCCAAGCACCTGCTGCCCCTTGTATGCCGCCACACTCTGGCTCACCAGCACGATATTGTTGGCATCGGTGGGAGGCAGGACAGGCGAGGCGTGCGTCGTGACATTGGGAATAGCCGCCAACGCCTTGGCGTTGGTATCGAACCAGGTAGTAAAGATGGTGATCAGAATAGCCGCTACGATGCCAATGACGCCAACAACGATCAGGCCGAAGATACCCGCCGCAACGGAGCCACGCGAGTACTTCGATGGTAGGCGGCTGGCCGCGCTTGAGCCAGAGCGCACGCGTCCGCCCTGGCTCATTGCCGCCGCCTCTTCTAGCACGCCCATCGCGGGGGCGGCGAAGGCGAAGAGATTGGCGACACTGCTAAACGTCAACGGCCAGAGCACCCATTGCCACCCCCAGAAGGGACCCGTCAGCGCAGGTCCGGTAAAGTAGAGGATAGCAAGACAAACAATATAGTTGAAGACGAAGTAGCCGATAAACCAGCGCAGAAACTTTCTTCTGTCAAATGGATCGCGGCGGCCAAAGGCAAAGCGCCCGATGCAGAGGACGGCCATCACGATGAGCGTCCCGATGAGTGCTAACAGGAAGAGACCCATAAAAATCACTCCTAGTTTTATATGTGGTATCACCATTGATAAGTGGTAACACAATGACAGATACACTAGTATCTACGCATGAGATGCCTTAAAGGTACCTCAAGAAATGCGCAAAAAATATGCACAATGGATATTGTAGTTGCTCAGACAATAGGCAGCAAATTTGTCGAGGAGCATCCTGGCGAAGAATATTCACCGAAATGAGGGTCGTTTCTGTCCTCCTTCCAGCATATACTTGAAGGAGAAGAACAGTCAAGCACAAAGAAAGAGGAAAGCAACGATGACTGACATGCAAATGAAACTCGAACTGATCATGGTGCCCGTCTCAGACGTTGATCGCGCAAAGGCTTTCTACACTGAAAAAATTGGCTTTCACGCTGACTTTGACCAGCAGGTGAATGAGAATCTGCGCTTTGTCCAATTGACTCCTCCCGGCTCAGCCTGCTCCATCGCGATTGGGACAGGCATCACCAGCATGCAACCCGGATCGCTCCAGGGGCTTCTCATGGTTGTTGCGGACGTGAAAGCCGTTCGCGAGGAGCTGCTCAAACGAGGCGCTGACGTCAGCGAGATCGACGTGCAGGATTGGGGGCTCTTTATCTACTTTCGTGATCCTGACGGCAATAGCTGGTCATTGCAGCAACCCCCCAATCGCTCCTAGCTGTCACGTAGATACTCGTCCTGCTGCTCTCTCGCCGATGAAGGCCTATTATGCGGTCTTCATCGGTGAGAGGTCTATGTGTACCAACCGGACAGTTGCAGATAGCAGCGCTCGTCAGCTGCCCACTCGGGTTTCCACCAGCGCGCCAGTGATACGCGCAACAGGGTATGCGCAGGAATACAGGGCAATGGTTCGGCAAAACCAACGTAGCGTATGCAGAGAACGCCTGCACGCCAGTTACAGCCCATACTACGAGGCTTGTATTGAAGCTGATAGTAAGGCTTGTCGCGTTGATAGACAAGAGTCAACGGCTCATCTGACAGCCAATAGCCA
>JALYTQ010000306.1 GCA_030854195.1 Chloroflexota bacterium | reverse complement strand
GGATAACGCCATCGCGTATCAAGGGCGCGCCTGATTTAGTAATCGAAGTACTCTCACCTGCAACAGCGCACTATGATCGCACCGAGAAGCGTAATGTTTACGAGCGCGCAGAGGTGACTGAATACTGGCTTGTTGATCCAGTAGCACGCACGATAGAAGTACTACTCCTGGAAGGAAAAATCTATCACACGCTGGGCATCTTTGCTGGGCAAGACGCGCTCTTATCAAAAGTCGTGCCGACAGTTGCGGAGGTGCGTGTAGAGCAGTTCTTTGTTGAATACTTATAGACATTTAAATGATGATTGTGTTGTAGCGCAGGCGCATAGGCGGAGGAGTTTAGAATGACTATAGACATGGAGAAAATAATGGACATGACTCCCGCAGATTGGGTACCGGGGCCGGGACAGGGCAACTGGACCTACGATCTGTACGCGGCTCTTCCTGATGATGGAAAGCGCTACGAGGTTGTGGATGGGGTGCTGTATATGAGTCCTTCCCCAGGTGATTTTCACCAGAAGATCTGCTTGCTAGTCGCACACTACCTGTTAACACACGTCATGTTGGCAGGCCTGGGGCAGGTACGTCCGGCTCCATTTGATGTAGAGTTAGCACCTGATACCATTGTTCAGCCTGATGTAATGGTAGTACTCAATGCGTGGCTCGATAGAATCACGCCGTCACGTATCAAGGGCGCGCCCGATCTGGTAATCGAAGTCCTCTCACCAGCTACTGAGAAATACGATCGAACCGAGAAGCGCGCTGCTTACGAACGCGCTGGTGTGACTGAATACTGGCTTGTTGACCCGATTGCGCGCACGGTAGAAGTCCTCTTTCTAGAGGAAGGAACATATCGGTCCGCCGCGCTTCTCAGCGGGCAGGACAGGCTGATTTCAAGAGTGGTGCCAACCATAGAAAATATCCGTGTTGAGCGGTGCTTCGGTCAATCCTTCGATGCGCAATAGTAGGGATGGAGCTGGCCTCCATCCGGCGCAAGCGGATCGGTCTCAGGGGAGTGAGATCCGCGATGCAGGCTGGATGGAGGCCAGGCTTTCCCTACCAGGGAACCGGATGGAGGCCAGCCCCATCCCTACTATTGCGCTGGCACAATCAGTATCAGCGCCATCGCGCCGAGCAGGAGGGCGGCTCCCACGAGACCGAGCGGGCCGAGCTCCTCGTGAAAGAGTAGCCAGGCGAGCAGGGCGGCTGTCAGAGCCTCTAAGAGCGTGACGATGCTTACCACTGTTGCGGTCAGGGAGCGCATGCCGAGCTGGAAGAGGCCGTACGCGAGGGCCGTGGGGATGCAGCCCAGGTAAAGCAGGATGAGCCAGTCGCCCGCCGAATATGTGACCACTAAGCGCGTCGGTAGGGCCAGAATGAGGAGCAGCAGCGCTCCGGTCGCGAATGCTACGGAATTGATGTGGAGAGAATGGTAACGACTGCTGAGCCGTCGTCCACAGAGGATAAAGCCAGCATAGCCGCAGGCCGCGACAAACGCCAGACATACTCCAGGTAGTGAGGCGCTATCCTCGCCTGGATGAGCACGCGCAACAACGAGCAGAACCGTTCCCCCTAGAGCGCCTACCAGGGCCAGAAGCGTTGCTGGCGTCAGGCGCTCCCGCGTTATGAAGGTTGAGAAAAGCGCCACGAGAACTGGCGCGGCACAGAGGGCGATGAGCGTCGAGACGGTTACGCCCGCGTAAGGGATGGCGGCGCTATAACTGGCTTGATAGAGCGCCTGCAAGCCACCCATGAATAGCATCACCATCAGATCGCGACGCTTGATTGGGAAGAGGCGATGACCAGGGAGGAGCCAACTCGCGAGCAGAAAAAGAGGGGCCGCGATCGCCAGGCGCAAGAAGGCCAGCGAGAGCGCGTTGGTCGCACTGTGCATATAGAGAATTTGATTGGCAACACCAACCGTGCCCCAGGAAATCGAGGCTGCGACGATGAACAAGAAGTCCCACCGCGTTGTATCGTGAGAGAACATAAAACATCCTTTCCTCAGATGCAAATGGAAAATGAAGGGAATATGCAAGGAGGGCAGGATGAGAAAGCATACTTAAAAAACACGCTCTATTGCGAAGTACGCGTGTTATGTTGAGGCTAAAACCGTTCTACCTGCCCTGAAGGGAGGTAGCGGGAGGCGGGGGTAAGATAGAATATGAACAATAGAATACGCGATCAACCACAGGAAATACGTCCTTTACTATGACAATGCTTCAGGTCTGTTCCTATTCTAGCAGAAATAGTGATATATTGCCAGATATCAGCGCGATATCGAGATGCTCAAGAAGCTCGATGAAAAGTTCTTTCAACCAGGTGTCTATGTGTATGAAAGAACGAAGGCAGCCATTGAGCATTGTCAAGAACATATCCAGGACCTTGCTCTCAGCCATTTCTAACACGTATGCGAGGATATTATGATATCATCATAATACGCGCAATATGGTGCTTTGTAGATTGATATTTATGTAAGGCAGGTGCTGTATGGTCAGGCTGCAAGGGGTGCAGAGACAGTCGCAGGAGGAAATATTTGCTGGCTATGGCTGGTGGGAGCAGAGCAATCTCCTGCGCGCCATCACAGCGGAGCGTTGTGATTATATCGAGTCCCGCGTGGATCGCGTCTTCGGGCGGGAGGCGTTTAAGCAGCAGGAGGTATTGGAAGTGGGCTGCGGCGGCGGACTGATCTGCGAGGCGTTGGCACGTAGGGGAGCAATTACTGTCGGCATTGATCCATCTGAGGGAGCTTTACAGGCAGCCAGAGATCACACGCGGCGCAGCGGTCTGGGGCAGATCACTTATTTCGAGCAGGGCTACGCCGAATCCCTCCCGTACGCTGATGGCAGCTTTTCAGTGATCGTTTGCCTGGACGTATTGGAACACGTACAGGATCTGCACGCGACTCTCAAAGAGATTGCCCGCGTGCTGGCTCCGGGCGGCGTGTTTATTTTTGATACCATCAACCGGACGATCTGGGCGCGCATCGCCTTGATCTGGGTCGGCGAGCGCTTCTTTCGGAGCAACGGGCTGGTTCCGGGCCTGCATAACTACGCAAGCTTTATCAGGCCGGGCGAGCTACAAGTGATCATCGGGCAGAACGGCCTCAAAGTACACGAGCTGATCGGCTTCACGCCGAAGCTGAAGAAGGGACGCCTGACGCTTGGTCCTGGCCGGTTTCGCGGCGTCTCCTACGTTGGATACGCGACGAAGGATAGGTAGGAAAGAAGGGCGCGCCTATTGCTCCAGCCAGAGGCGCTTATCCTCCTTTGACATAGTGCTGCGTTCGATAGCTTCGGCGAAGCTCTGTTTCTGCGCTCCCTGCTGGTTGCGTGAAGCCTCACGCGTCTGACGGCGGTTCATGCCCAGCGAGGGCTGGCTACTGTTCAGCAGGGTGCCGAACTGCTCTGCGCCGACCTGGAAGAAGGCGGCCAGGCGTTCGATCTGGCGCTGCCCGAGGCTAACCAGTTCGATGGCACCTGACTCGAATTTGTTCCACACGTCGACGCTCAAGCGCAGCCCTTGCGCCACCTCGACCTTGGTCATGCTGCGACTCTTGCGCAGTTCGCCCAGGCTGGCCGCCGCCAGTTGAGGCGTGAAGACGCGCTCCAGAGCTGTCTGGCAGGCGCGCTGTGTCAGCGCCGAGAGTTCGCTATCCTGTTCTTCGTTCAGGCCGGTTCCGGCTGTGGCATAGTAGGCGGCAATAAACTCGATCAAAGCCGCCTGGTCCCCCGGATGGTCTCGCAGCAGGCTGAGCTGAGTCCTGGTATCACCGGCCTCCTTCGCCGTCAGCCACGCCATCTTCAATTGCTGCAATGCGGGAGTATTCATCTGTTTACGCCTTTCTTAACCCCTACTGTTTTTGTACTACAGATGTAGTGGGTGTATATGGTGCATGTCGTTCTTTATTAATACATTCGCGCAGATAGGCGCGAGCGCGCTCGTAGCGCAGGCGCACCGTGCGCTCGGTCCGTTTGCAGACCTCCGCGATATCGTCCCATTTCATGCCTTCGATGGCCCGCAGAAGCATAATCGTGCGGTCCAGCGGATCTTGCAAATAGGTCAGGATGCGCATGCTTTCATCCTCGGCATGTAGCGTTTCATACTGATCCTCTGGATCTGCCACATCCGCCATCTGTGCCCCCTCGTCATCGGGCGAGGCGGGCCGCAGCGGCTCAACCAGGGCGCGCGGCACATGCTGCGGGCGTCCCGATGGACGGCCCTCCGCGTCGCGCCGATAATACAGCCCCTCCTGGCGCAAGACGCGATTGAACTCGTCGATGCAGAGACAGCGGAGATAATGGACAAAGTTCTGCGTCATAAACACCTCGTTGGAGTCCTGGCACTCGCGCAATAGATGCTCGCTCATATTGGCGATCACTTCCTCGCGCAGATCGGGACGATGGCGCAGGCCCTGCGAATGGCGCTGGAAAGCTGGTGCGCAGCGATACAGCAGCACAGCCGCGAGTCGGCGGGCACCATCCATATTACCCTGTGCCTTCAAGTGCCGGATATTTATGACAAGCTCAATCTCATTGATCTCATATCGCCCCTCGGGTGTCCGACGACGCAGTTGCTCATTGAGCGTAGGATCACTCAGGTCGATCATATAACCCCCCAAAAGTAGTACTGGCTTCGGTGGTTTGCGCTTTTGTGGCTCCTGATGCTCTATTCTTTTGGCTTCCAGAAAAGCGGAAACGGTCTATTGTCATTCTGAAATATAGCATAGCAGAAATGCGGGAGTGTGGAAAGCATGCTATGACATGGAACTCCGGCCCATCAGGAAATTTGGTGACGGTTCAAGTGCATTCCATGGACAAATCAGTGTACAATAGAGAAAGGTAGCCTGTCTTTCCACGCGTGCCGGATATGTTGTTTTCCCATACTTCGGCATCCTATTTTTCAAGTGTAAAGACTTGTCTGCCCATAAAAAAAGAAATTGTCTCCACCTGTCCTTGTACGACGTGATAGGAGATAGAGATAAGGAGGGAAATAGAGAGATGACGCAAAATCCAACATCGCAGACGCTTGGGCCCGAGGATCAGGATGCACTCAAGCAGAGCGAGGTGCAAGACGATCTCCGCGCGCTCCAGGAGGGCTTGCCCGACGCAAATAAAGCCGTTCAGGAGAGGATGAAGCCGCACTATCCGGAGTGGCCCACCTCGAAGCGCGGCCCTATGACGACGCCTAACCCGCCGGGAACGAGGCCGATCAACACCATGCGCAGCGAGCAGGTCGCCGAAGTTGGCTACAACCAGGAGACCGGCGAGCCGAGCACGCAGAGCCCCCTACGCTCCTTGCCAGACGAGACCCTGACAGGCCATACCTCCTTCGACCAGCCAGAGACGGCCCAGGAAGTGTTGCGCAAGCGCAAAGAGCGCCTGCAATAAACCAATTGCACGTTCCCCTCGTAGGGACCGCATTTATGCCGTTCAGCGATTCATCGCCCTGCCTCAATTAAAACCAGGCTGCAAGCGCGTTGAGACAGTACGCAGCGATGAATCGCTGAACGGCATAAATGCGGTCCCTACGAGTTGGAGCATCCTCGTTAGTTTGTTAAAGCATGTCAGCATGGTCGGCTGGAGTATATCTTCCCCCCAGGCAGTACGAAAAGATGCAGCATAAAGCGACATAATCTAGATATATTTTTGTAGCGAAGTAGTCGTTTTGGGCTATATATCAAAATGTGTCATGGTCATTCTTTGTATGTAATGTTATGATGCCTTTGTTCCCAATTT